>NZ_JBIWGC010000016.1:0-159958 GCF_044763335.1 Streptomyces sp. NPDC096105 | reverse complement strand
CTCGGTCTGCTGGGGGTCTGGTACAACAACTTCCACGACGCGCAGTCGCACGCGGTGCTGCCGTACTCGCACTACCTGTCGAAGTTCACCGCCTACCTCCAGCAGCTCGACATGGAGTCCAACGGCAAGTACGTCGGCCGGGACGGACGCGAGGTCGACTGGCAGACCGGCCCCGTGGTGTGGGGCACGCCGGGCACCAACGGGCAGCACGCCTACTACCAGTTGATCCATCAGGGCACCAAGCTGATCCCCGCCGACTTCATCGGCTTCGCCGAGCCCGTGGAGGAGCTGAGCGACCGGCTCGCCGCCCAGCACGACCTGCTGATGGCCAACTTCTTCGCCCAGACGCAGGCGCTGGCCTTCGGCAAGACCCCGGACGAGGTGCGCGCCGAGGGCGTGCCCGAGGACCTGGTCCCGCACAAGACCTTCCGGGGCGACCACCCCACCACGACGATCCTGGCCACCGCGCTGACCCCCTCGGTGCTGGGCCAGCTCGTCGCCCTCTACGAGCACAAGGTGTTCGTGCAGGGCGCCATCTGGAACATCGACTCCTTCGACCAGTGGGGCGTCGAACTCGGCAAGGTGCTCGCCAAGCGCGTGGAGCCCGCGCTCACCGAGGGCGCCGACGTCCCCGGCCTCGACCCGTCCACCAAGGCCCTGGTCGCCGCCTACCGGGAGCTGCGCGGACGCTGACACCGGGTGCGGGGGGCGGCCGTCCGCTCCCCGCACAGCACCAGCAGCGCGGGGGAGGGCGGCGGGGCGATCCCCGCGCCGATGCCGCTCGACCTGCCCCGGGTGCCGATCAGCCGGTGCGCCGGCGGCAGCCCTGGAAGGGCGGAGGGGTGTTCGCCCCTCCGCCCCTCCTTCCCGTTCCTGGGGGCCGCGCCCGTCCCCTCAGGGCCTCGTCCTCAAGCGCCGGACGGGCCGGCTACGGCGTCGCCGGCGGGTACAGCGACCTCGGGAGCTGGGACGCCGCCGCCGCGTCCAGGAGCCACAGGGTGCGGGAGCGGCCGTACGCGCCCGCTGCGGGGGCCTGGATCTCGCCTGCGCCCGAGAGGGCGAGGGCGGCGGCCTCCGCCTTGTCCTCGCCCGCGGCCAGGAGCCACACCTCGCGGGCCGCGCGGATCGCGGGCAGGGTGAGGGTGACCCGGGTCGGCGGGGGCTTGGGAGCGCCGTGGACGCCGACGACCGTGCGCTCCGTCTCGCGGACCGCGGGCAGTTCGGGGAACAGGGACGCCACATGGGTGTCCGGGCCCACGCCCAGCATCAGGACGTCGAAGGCCGGCACCGGGCCGTGGTCCTCCGGCCCCGCCGCCGCGGCCAGCTCCTCTGCGTAGGCGGCGGCCGCCGCCTCCACGTCCGAGCTGTGCGGACCGTCCGACGCGGGCATGGCGTGCACGCGCTTCGGGTCCAGCGGCACCGCGTCCAGCAGCGCCTCCCGGGCCTGGGTGACATTGCGGTCCGGGTCGCCCTCGGGCAGGAACCGCTCGTCGCCCCACCACAGGTCCAGACGCGACCAGTCGATCGCGTCCCGGGCCGGGGCGGCGGCCAGCGCGGCCAGCAGGCCGTTGCCGTTGCGGCCGCCGGTCAGCACGACCGACGCCCCGCCCCGGGAGGACTGCGCGTCCACGATCCTGGTGATCAGCCGGGCCGCCGCGGCCTGCGCCATCAGCTCCTTGTCCCGGTGCACGACCAGCTGGGGTGTCGTACTCACTTCGCCGCCGCCCTCTTCACCGGCGCCTCCGCCGTCGCTTCGGCCGCGGGACCCTTCGCGACCGACTCGACGGGAGCGGGGACGGCTTCCCGTTCTCCGCTCTCCCGTCGCCCGGCCTCCCCTTCTCCTTTGGCCGGCGCGTCACCGCCGTCCCCCTGCTTCAGCCGCTCCACGCCGTAGCGCAGGGCGGACGCGTAGGTGTCGTCCGGGTCCAGCCGGCGCAGTTCCTCCGCGATCAGCTCGGCGGTGTCCCGGCGCTTCAGCGCCACCGCGCGCTTCGGCTGGCCCTGGATGGCCAGCGTCGCCAGCGAGCCGTCGGCGCGGTCCAGCACGATCGGGCCGCAGTCGGTGTCCATGCGGACCGCCGTGAGACCCGGGCCCGCGGAGCGGGTGCGCCGGACGGGGACGTCCAGCCGGTCCGCGAGCCACATCGCCAGCAGCTCGCAGCTCGGGTTGAACTCCTCGCCCTCCACCTCGACGCCCTGCACCTCGCAGGCGACCTGGTCCAGCGCGGCGGCCAGCATCGAACGCCACGGCGTGATGCGGGTCCACGACAGGTCCGTGTCGCCCGGGGTGTAGGCGTCGGCGCGGGCGGCCAGCTCCTTCACCGGCTGCTCGCAGGCGTAGGTGTCGGTCACCCGGCGCTGGGCCAGCGCGCCCAGCGGGTCGTTCGCCGGGTCCAGCGGCGCGTTGACCGGCCACCACACCACCACCGGGGCGTCCGGCAGCAGCAGCGGCAGCACCACCGACTGGGCGTGGTCGACGACCTCGCCGTACAGCCGGAGCACCACCGTCTCGCCGGTGCCGGCGTCCGCGCCGACCCGCACCTCGGCGTCCAGCCGCGACTGCGTGCGGTCCCGCGGCGAACGGGAGACGCGCTTGATGACGACCAGCGTGCGCGAGGGGTGCTCGCGCGAGGCGTCGCCGGCCGCCTTCAGCGCGTCGTAGGCGTTCTCCTCGTCCGTCACGATGACCAGGGTCAGCACCATGCCGACGGCCGGCGTGCCGATGGCCCGCCGGGCCTTCACCAGCGCCTTGTTGATCTTGCTGGCCGTGGTGTCCGTGAGGTCTGTCTTCATGGCCGGCGCCAGCTCCGTCCGTCTCGTTCGAGCATGTCGTCCGCCTCGGCGGGTCCCCAGGTGCCGGCCTGGTACTGGGCCGGCTTGCCGTGGGCGTCCCAGTACTCCTCGATCGGGTCGAGGATCTTCCAGGACAGCTCGACCTCCTCCGTGCGCGGGAAGAGGTTGGAGTCGCCGAGCAGGACGTCGAGAATCAGCCGTTCGTACGCCTCCGGGCTGGACTCGGTGAACGACTCGCCGTAGGCGAAGTCCATCGACACGTCCCGGATCTCCATCGACGTGCCCGGCACCTTCGAGCCGAACCGCACCGTGACGCCCTCGTCCGGCTGGACGCGGATCACGATGGCGTTCTGGCCGAGCTCCTCGGTGGCCGTGGTGTCGAAGGGGGAGTGCGGCGCCCGCTGGAAGACCACCGCGATCTCGGTGACCCGGCGGCCCAGCCGCTTGCCGGTGCGCAGGTAGAAGGGGACGCCCGCCCAGCGGCGGTTGTCGATGCCCAGCTTGATCGCCGCGTAGGTGTCCGTCTTGGAGGACGGGTCGATGCCCTCCTCCTCCAGATAACCGATGATCTTCGCGCCGCCCTGCCAGCCGGCCGCGTACTGCGCGCGCACGGTGTCCCGGCCCAGGTCCCCCGGCAGCCGCACGGCGCCGAGCACCTTGGTCTTCTCCGCGGCCAGCGCGTCCGCGTCGAAGGAGGCGGGCTCCTCCATCGCGGTCAGCGCGAGCAGCTGGAGGAGGTGGTTCTGGATGACGTCGCGGGCGGCGCCGATGCCGTCGTAGTAGCCGGCCCGGCCGCCGATGCCGATGTCCTCGGCCATGGTGATCTGCACGTGGTCCACGAAGGACCGGTTCCAGATCGGTTCGAACATCTGGTTGGCGAAGCGCAGCGCCAGGATGTTCTGGACGGTCTCCTTGCCCAGGTAGTGGTCGATCCGGAAGACCTGCTCCGGGGCGAACACCTCGTGGACGATGGCGTTCAGTTCCTCCGCCGACCTCAGGTCGTGCCCGAACGGCTTCTCGATGACCGCGCGCCGCCAGGAACCGTCCGTCTGGTCCGCCAGCCCGTGCTTCTTCAGCTGCTGGATGACCACGGGGAAGGACCGCGGCGGCACCGACAGGTAGAAGGCGAAGTTGCCGCCCGTGCCCTGCGCCTTGTCCAGTTCCTCGATCGTGCCGCGCAGCCGCTCGAAGGACTCGTCGTCGTCGAAGGTGCCCTGCACGAACCGCATGCCCTGGACGAGCTGCTGCCAGACCTCCTCGCGGAAGGGGGTCCGCGCGTGCTCCTTGACCGCGTCGTGCACCTCCTGCGCGAAGTCCTCGTCCTCCCACTCCCGGCGGGCGAAGCCCACCAGTGAGAAGCCCGGCGGCAGCAGCCCCCGGTTGGCGAGGTCGTACACGGCCGGCATCAGCTTCTTGCGTGACAGGTCGCCCGTGACGCCGAAGATGACCAGGCCCGACGGCCCCGCGATACGCGGGAGCCGTCGGTCAGCGGGGTCACGCAGCGGATTGCTGCTCGACAAGATCTCAGCCCTCCGAGGGGGCGAGGCGCTGGAGCTCCGCCTCGGTCGACTTCAGCAGGTCGTTCCAGGACGCCTCGAACTTGTCGATGCCCTCGTCCTCCAGAAGCCGCACCACCTCGTCGTAGGAGATGCCGAGCCGCTCGATCGCGTCCAGATCGGCGCGCGCCTGCTCGTAGGTGCCGGAGACCGTGTCGCCCCGGATGTCACCCTGCTCCTCGGTGGCGAACAGCGTCGCCTCCGGCATGGTGTTCACCGTGTTCGGCGCCACCAGCTCGTCGACGTACATGGTCGCCTTGTACGCCTTGTCCTTCACACCGGTGGACGCCCACAGCGGACGCTGCTTGTTGGCGCCCTCGCGCTCCAGTGCGGCCCAGCGCTCGGTGGAGAAGACCTCCTCGTACGCCTGGTAGGCCAGGCGCGCGTTGGCGATGGCGGCCTTGCCGCGCAGCGCCTTGGCCTCGTCGGTGCCGAGCGCGTCGATCCGCTTGTCGATCTCGGTGTCCACGCGGGACACGAAGAAGGACGCCACGGAGTGAATCTCCGACAGGTCCAGGCCGCGGGACTTGGCCTTCTCCAGGCCCGCCACGAACGCGTCCATCACCTTGCGGTAGCGCTCCAGGGAGAAGATCAGCGTGACGTTGACGCTGATGCCCAGGCCGATGACCTCGGTGATGGCCGGGATGCCCGCCTCGGTCGCCGGGATCTTGATCAGGGTGTTCGGCCGGTCCACCAGCCAGGCGAGCTGCTTGGCCTCGGCGACCGTCGCACGGGTGTCGTGCGCCACACGCGGGTCCACCTCGATGGACACCCGGCCGTCCTGGCCGTCGGTGGCGTCGAAGACCGGGCGCAGGATGTCGGCGGCGTCGCGGACGTCCGCCGTGGTGATCATCCGGACGGCCTCCTCGACGGTCACCTTCCGGGCCGCGAGGTCGGTGAGCTGCGTGTCGTAGCCGTCGCCCTCGGAGATCGCCTTCTGGAAGATCGTCGGGTTGGTGGTGACGCCCACGACGTGCTGCTGGTCGATCAGCTCGGCGAGGTTGCCCGAGGTGATCCGCTTGCGCGACAGGTCGTCCAGCCAGATCGCGACGCCTTCGTCGGAAAGGCGCTTCAGTGCGTCTGTCATGGAAATTCCCTCTCCTACGTGTCGTATATGAGCGTCAGCGCCGGGCGGCGGCGATCGATTCCCGCGCGACGGCGGCCACGTTGTCGGCGGTGAAGCCGTACTCCTGGAACAGCACCTTGCCGTCGGCCGAGGCACCGAAGTGCTCCAGCGAGACGATGCGGCCGGCGTCGCCCACGTACTTGTGCCAGGTGAGGCCGATCCCCGCCTCGACGGCCACGCGCGCCTTCACGGACGGCGGCAGGACGCTGTCCCGGTACCCCTGGTCCTGCTCCTCGAACCACTCCACGGACGGCATGGACACCACGCGCGTCGGCACGCCGTCGGCCTGCAGCCGCTCCCGCGCCTCGACGGCGACGTGCACCTCGGAACCGGTGGCGATGAGGATGACCTCGGGCTCGCCGCCCTCGGCCTCGAACATCACGTAGCCGCCGCGGGCCGCGTCCTCGTTGGGCTCGTACGTCGGCACGCCCTGGCGGGTCAGCGCCAGACCGTGCGGGGCGCCCTTGCCGAACTCCTTGGTCCAGCGCTTCAGGATCTCGCGCCAGGCGATCGCGGTCTCGTTCGCGTCCGCCGGGCGGACCACGTTCAGGCCCGGGATGGCGCGCAGCGACGCGAGGTGCTCGACCGGCTGGTGGGTCGGGCCGTCCTCGCCGAGACCGATGGAGTCGTGCGTCCACACGTACGTCACCGGCAGGTGCATCAGCGCCGACAGGCGGACGGCGTTGCGCATGTAGTCCGAGAACACCAGGAAGGTGCCGGCGTAGATGCGGGTGTTGCCGTGCAGCGCGATGCCGTTCATCTCCGCGGCCATGGCGTGCTCGCGGATGCCGAAGTGGATCGTGCGGCCGTAGGGGTCCGCCTCGGGCAGCGGGTTGCCGGCGGGGAGGAACGACGACGTCTTGTCGATCGTCGTGTTGTTGGAGCCGGCCAGGTCGGCCGAGCCGCCCCACAGCTCCGGGATCACCGCGCCGAGCGCCTGCAGCACCTTGCCGGAGGCGGCGCGGGTGGCGATGCCCTTGCCGGGCTCGAACACCGGCAGCGCGTCCTGCCAGCCCTTGGGCAGTTCGCCGGCGGCGATCCGGTCGTACTCGGCGGCGCGCTCGGGGTTGCCGTCCCGCCACTGCTGGAAGGACTTCTCCCAGTCGGCACGCGCGGCCCGGCCGCGCTCCAGCGCCTTGCGGGTGTGCGCGATGACCTCGTCGGCGACCTCGAAGGTCTTCTCCGGGTCGAAGCCGAGGACGCGCTTGGTGGCCGCGACCTCGTCGTCGCCGAGCGCCGAGCCGTGCGCGGCCTCGGTGTTCTGCGCGTTCGGGGCGGGCCAGGCGATGATCGAGCGCATCGCGATGAAGGACGGCCGGTCGGTGACCTTCTTGGCCTCCTGGATCGCGTCGTAGATCGCGTGCGGGTCCAGGTCGCCGTCCGGCTTCGGCGCCACGCGCTGCACGTGCCAGCCGTACGCCTCGTACCGCTTGACCGTGTCCTCGGAGACGGCCGTCTCGGTGTCGCCCTCGATCGAGATGTGGTTGTCGTCCCACAGCAGGATCAGGTTGCCGAGCCTCTGGTGGCCGGCCAGCGAGGACGCCTCGGCGGAGATGCCCTCCTGGAGACAGCCGTCACCGGCGATGCAGTAGACGTAGTGGTCGAACGGCGACTCCCCGGCGGGGGCCTCCGGGTCGAACAGACCACGCTCGTAACGGGCGGCCATCGCCATGCCCACCGCGTTGGCGACACCCTGGCCGAGCGGGCCGGTCGTGGTCTCCACGCCCGTGGTGTGGCCGTACTCCGGGTGGCCCGGGGTCTTCGAGCCCCAGGTGCGGAAGGACTTCAGGTCGTCCAGCTCCAGGCCGAAGCCGGCCAGGTAGAGCTGGGTGTAGAGGGTCAGGGACGAGTGGCCGGCGGACAGCACGAAGCGGTCTCGCCCGACCCAGTCGGCGTCCGCCGGGTCGTGCCGCATCACCTTCTGGAAGAGGGTGTACGCGGCAGGCGCCAGGCTCATCGCCGTACCCGGATGGCCGTTGCCGACCTTCTGTACGGCATCGGCGGCCAGGACGCGGGCGGTGTCGACGGCCCGCTGGTCCCACTCGGTCCACTCGAGGTCTGTGGTGGTCGGCTTGATGCTCACCCTGAGTCAGGGCTCCTCTCCACATGTCGGATGCCGGTGTTCACCCACCGGCGAGGTCGAGCCTACCCCCGGAGGACGTGCCTTCCCCCGGGTCGTTCCAGAGTGCGGGCACTCCCTGGGACCCGCCTCCTGACCGGGAATTTTCCGCATCCGGCAGATGAATACGGAGCCGCTCATCCGCGTGCTCAATCGAGCCGGAGGGCGCACCTCGGAGGGGTTTCGCCAACACGACCGGACCCCCGCGAATGCCGGGGTCTGGGCAACGTCTAGAGTGGCGTGGTACGCGCGAGCCCTTACCGCCAGCTCACAGGGAAGGCTCGCTGGGATGTCTCTGTAGGGGTGTGCGTGACGGCCGTTGAATCCCGCCCGGCGGGGGTTTTGGGGACGAGTCAGAGCCCTGCGCATCGGCCGTTCCGGGCCCGTGTGATGGCTTTCGTGGCTCTCACCAAGCCGCGGATCATCGAACTGCTGCTCATCACCACCGTCCCGGTGATGTTCCTGGCGCAGCAGGGCGTGCCCGACCTGACGCTCGTGCTGCTGACCTGTGTCGGCGGCTACCTGTCGGCCGGCGGCGCCAACGCGCTCAACATGTACATCGACCGCGACATCGACGCGCTGATGGACCGCACCGCGCAGCGCCCGCTGGTGACCGGCATGGTCAGCCCGCGCGAGGCCCTGGTCTTCGGCATCACCCTGGCGGTCGCCTCCACGCTGCTGTTCGGCCTCACCGTCAACTGGCTGTCCGCCTGGCTCTCCCTCGGCGCGCTCCTCTTCTACGTGGTCGTCTACACGATGATCCTCAAGCGGCGCACGGCGCAGAACATCGTGTGGGGCGGCATCGCCGGCTGCATGCCGGTGCTGATCGGCTGGTCCGCGGTCACCAACTCGATGTCCTGGGCCCCGGTCGTCCTCTTCCTCGTCATCTTCTTCTGGACGCCGCCGCACTACTGGCCGCTGTCCATGAAGGTGAAGGAGGACTACGCGCGCGTGGGCGTGCCGATGCTGCCGGTCGTCGCCGGCAACAAGGCGGTCGCCCGGCAGATCGTCCTCTACAGCTGGGTGATGGTCGGCGTGTCGCTGCTGCTCACCCCGATGGGATACACCGGCTGGTTCTACACCGCGGTCGCCCTGGCGGCCGGCGGCTGGTGGCTGTGGGAGGCGCACGCGCTGCTGAACCGCGCCAAGGCCGAGGTGACGGGCGCCAAGCTCAAGGAGATGCGGCTGTTCCACTGGTCCATCACCTACGTCTCGCTGCTGTTCGTCGCCATCGCGGTGGACCCGTTCCTGCGCTGAGACACCTCCGGCACGCCGACGGGCGGGGCACGTGGCCAAGGCCACGGACCCCGCCCGTCGCCGTTTGATCTACCCGTCGGTAGCATCCTGGTCATGGCAGACACGCAGCAGGTGGACCCGAAGGACGGGCAGAAGGCGGCCCGGCTCGCCAAGCGGATCGGCGGCTTCGCCAAGGAGCACGGCGGTGCCGAGGGGCAGGTGTCGTACCTCGGGCAGCGCGGCGCCCGGATCGTCCTCGTCGGCGGGGACGGCGCCTGGGGGGACCTCCACGCCCCCTCCATGGAGAGCGCGCGGCTGGCCCTCGAGAAGGCGGGCATCACCGTCCACGAGGAGTTCGACGGCGAGTTCGCCGCCAAGGTGAGGACCGGCCCGTACGAGTGGAGCCGTATGGCGGGCATCCAGGTCGGCGGCCCCTCCAACGACTGACCGCCCCCGGGGCAGCACCTCTTCACCGGTTCACCCGTTAGGACCTGTAGGCAGCGACAGCGTCCACACGGGGAGAGCCCGGAGATGATCGACCCGCCATCCCTCGTGGACCAGTACTGCCACGGCGTACTGCGCACGGAGCTGGGCCTCGGCACGTTCGAGGCCCAGCTGGCCCGCACCGAGGGACCACCGGCCCCCGGCACCACCCTCTTCGACACCCAGACCGGCTTCGCGGTGCGCCGCTGGTGCCCGCCGCTGCTGGGCCTGGAGCCGCACTGCCCGCCCTCCCGGTACCTCGCCCGCCGCCGTGAGCTGGGCACGGCCGAGGCGGGCCGCCGGCTGCTGCGGGGCAGCGGCATCATCGCCTACCTCGTCGACACCGGCCTGCCCGGCGACCTCACCGGCCCCGCCGAGCTGGCCCGCGCCGGCCAGGCCGAGGCGCACGAGATCGTCCGCCTGGAGCAGCTCGCCGAACAGGTCGCCGACACCTCCGGCACCGTCGCGTCCTTCCTCGCCAACCTCGCCGAGTCCGTGCACGGCGCCGCCGCGCACGCGGTCGCCTTCACCTCCGTCGCCGGACTGCGGCACGGCCTCGCGCTCGCCCCCGAGCCGCCCGGGGCGGGGCAGGTGCGCGGCGCGGCCGGACGCTGGCTGGCCGCGCGGGGCGCCGGGGACCGGCTGACCGACCCGGTGCTGCTGCGCCACCTGCTGTGGACCGCGGTCGCCTCAGGACTGCCGCTCCAGCTGCACGCCGGGCTCGGCGGACCGGGCGCGCGCGTCGGCCGCACCGGCCCGGTGCTGCTGACCGACTTCGTCCGGGCCACCGCCGGACTCGGCACCGACCTGGTGCTGCTGCACGGCTACCCGTACCACCGGCGCGCCGCCCACCTCGCGGGCGTCTTCCCGCACGTCTACGCCGACTGCGGCGCCGCCCTGATCCGCACCGGCGCCCGCGCGGCCACCGTCCTCGCGGAGGTGCTGGAGCTGGCCCCCTTCGGCAAGATCCTCTTCTCCAGCGGCGCCCGCGGTCTGCCCGAGCTGCACGTGGTCGGCGCCCGCCTGTTCCGCGAGGCCCTCACCCGGGTCCTCGGCGGCTGGGTCTCCGAGGGCGCCTGGTCCCTGGACGACGCCCGGCGCGTCGCCACGATGATCGCCTCGGGCAACGCGGCACGGGTGTACGGCCTGACCTGACCGGAAAAGGCCGCCCGGGGGAGCTCCGGGGCGGAGACTGGGCGGATGCAGCAGACCGACGCCCTGCTCGGCCGCTTCCTGGCCGGACTCGCGCCCCTGTCCCCGGTCGCCGTGTGGGCGCACGGCTCACTGGCCGCGGGCGACTACCTCGAGGGCCGCAGCGACCTGGACCTGATCGCGGTCCTGCCGCCCCCGATCGGCCCGCGCACGGTGTGGCGGATCGCCGTCCTGCACGCCCGGCTGCGCGGCGAACCGCTCGCGGACGGGCTCCACTGCACGTATCTCACCCCCGGAACCGCCGCGGGGGCGGAGCGGCGCCACCTCACGTGGGCGCACGAGCGGCTGTTCCGGCGCACCGTCACCCCGGTCACCCGGACGGAGCTGCACACCTTCGGCCGGGTGCTGCGCGGGGCGCCGCCCGCGGACGTCCTGCCTCCGGTGCCGGACGGTGAACTCGCCGCGTACGTGGTGCGCGACCAGCGCGACTACTGGCGGCCGCAGGTGGACCGGACCGGCCTCTGGACCCGGGACGTCTGGGTCGACCTGGGCATGGTGACCTTCGCGCGCGCCACCGTCACCGTCCGGGAGGGCCGTCTGATCTCCAAGCGGGAGGCGCTGGAGGTGCTGCCGGGACTGGGCGCTCCCGAGGAGGTCGTCGCGGACATCCGGGCGCGCCGCCACGGCGGGACGGCGGCCACCGGCGAGGCGTGGATCCAACGGCGCGCCGAGCTGGTCCGCGGCTACCTGGGGCCGGCGATCGACGGGCTGGTGGCCGGTTCCTGAACCGGCACGGGCGCGGCCGCCGGGGCCGTCTCCTCCGGGCGTTCGCGCAGGGACAGCAGGACGCGCAGCACCCAGATCCACATCACGCAGGAACCGAGCATGTGCGCGCCCACCAGGACCTCGGGCAGGTCGGTGAAGTACTGCACATAGCCGATCACGCCCTGCGCCAGCAGGATCAGGAACAGCTCACGGGTGCGGGCCAGCGGGCCGCTCGGCGCGTCCACCGCCTTGAGGACGAACCACAGCGCGAAGGCCAGCGTCACCACGATCCACGCCAGCACGGCGTGCAGCTTGGTGACCGCCTCCCAGTCGACCGGCATCCGCGGGACGTCGCTGGAGTCGCCCGCGTGCGGGCCCGCGCCGGTGACCACCGTGCCGACCGCGATCAGCAGCACGGACACGGCCACCAGGAACCACACCAACTGCACCACGGCCCTGCCGGCCAGCGGCCGCGGCGCGGCGTCGCCCTCGCGGGTGCGCTGCCACATCACCGTCGCGACCGCGATCAGCGCCGAGGACAGCAGGAAGTGCGCCGCGACCGTGTACGGGTTCAGGCCGACCAGCACCACGATGCCGCCGAGCACCGCGTTGCCCATGACGATCCAGAACTGCGCCCAGCCCAGCCGGGTGAGGCCGCGCCGGTACGGCTTCTGCGAGCGCGCGGCGACGATCGCCCAGCCGACGGCGGCACAGAGCACGTACGTCAGCAGGCGGTTGCCGAACTCGATGATCCCGTGCAGACCCATCTCGCGGGTGGTGGTGAGCGAGTCCTCGGTGCACTTGGGCCAGGTCGGGCAGCCCAGGCCGGAGCCGGTGAGCCGGACCGCGCCGCCGGTGACCACGATGACCACCGACATCACGAGCGCGGTGAGGGCCGCGCGCCGGACGGTCCGGGGGTCCGGGGTCCAGCGGGCGGCGACGAAGGCGAGCGGGTTGCGCAGCAGCGTCGGGGCGTCGGCGCGGGTCACGTTTGGCACGCGTCCCATCGTAGGCGGCCGCTTGTGCACGCTTTCACGAGGGTCGGTCCCGGTCGTCACGCCCCTACTCCCAGCGGAAGAACGCGCCGGCGGCCGCGAGCCCCGCGACCGCCCACGCGGCGAGGATCCCCAGGCCGTCCCAGGGCGTCCCGGCGCCGTGCTGCAGCACGTCCCGCAGGCCCTCGGACAGCGCGGCGATGGGCAGCAGGCCGAGCACGTCCTGCGCCGCCTCGGGGAACCGGTCCAGCGGCACGACCACCCCGCCGCCGACGAGCAGCAGCAGGAAGACCAGGTTGGCGGCGGCGAGCGTGGCCTCCGCCTTGAGCGTGCCGGCCATCAGCAGCCCGAGTCCGGAGAAGGCGGCCGTGCCCAGGGCCAGCAGCGCGACCACCGCGAGGACGCCGCCCCGCGGGTCCCAGCCGAGCATCAGCGCGATCACCGTCACCAGCACCACCTGGAGCACCTCGGTGACCAGCACCGACAGCGTCTTGGCGGTCATCAGCCCCCAGCGCGGCAACGGGGAGGCGGCCAGCCGCTTCAGCACGCCGTAGCGGCGCTCGAAGCCGGTCGCGATGGCCTGCCCGGTGAACGCCGTCGACATCACCGCGAGCGCGAGGACGCCGGGCGCGAGGAAGTCCACCGCCGCGCCGTCGCCGGTGTCCACCACGTCCACGGTGCTGAACAGCACCAGCAGCACGGTGGGGATGATCACGGTGAGCAGCAGCTGTTCGCCGTTGCGCAGCAGCATCTTCGTCTCGAGCACGGCCTGCGCGGCGATCATGCGCGCCAGCGGCGCCGCGCCCGGCTGCGGTGAGTAGGTCCCGGTGGCCGTCACGAACGCAGCTCCTTGCCGGTCAGCTCCAGAAACACGTCTTCCAGGGTGTGGCGCTCCACCGAGATGCGGTCCGGCAGCACGCCGTGCTGCGCGCACCAGGACGTCACCGTGGCGAGCAGTTGCGGGTCGACCTTGCCGACGACCCGGTACGAGCCCGGCGTCACCTCGGCGGCCGAGGCGTCGGCGGGCAGCGCCTTCAGCAGGGAGGCCACGTCCAGTCCGGGCCGCCCGGTGAAGCGCAGGGTGTTCTCGGCGCCGCCCCGGCACAGCTCCTCGGGGGAGCCCTGGGCGACGACCCGGCCGGCGTCGATGATCGCCACGTCGTCGGCGAGCTGCTCGGCCTCGTCCATGTAGTGCGTGGTGAGGACGACGGAGACGCCGTCGGCGCGCAGGTCCCGCACCAGGTCCCAGGTGGCGTGGCGGGCCTGCGGGTCGAGGCCGGCGGTCGGTTCGTCCAGGAACACCAGTTCCGGGCGGCCCACCACGGCCATCGCCAGCGCGAGCCGCTGCTGCTGCCCGCCGGACAGCCGCCGGTACGCGGTCCGGCCGCAGGACCCGAGGCCCAGGCGCTCGATCAGCGCGTCCACGTCCAGCGGGCGCGCGTGCAGCTTCGCCACGTGCCGCAGCATCTCGTCCGCCCGCGCCCCCGCGTACACGCCGCCGGACTGGAGCATCACGCCGACGCGGGGCCGCAGCGCCGCCGACTCGCGGACCGGGTCGAGACCCAGGACGCGCACCGTGCCGGAGTCCGGCCGCCGGTACCCCTCGCAGATCTCGACCGTGGTCGTCTTGCCCGCTCCGTTGGGGCCGAGCACGGCGGTCACGCCGTGCCGGGCCGCCAGGTCGAGGCCGTCCACCGCGGTCTTCGTGCCGTACCGCTTCACCAGGGCCTGCACCTGGACCACGGGCTCACTTCGCATGGGTCATGAGTCTAGGGAGACGGCGGGGGGGTCCGGCCGGGGGGTGCGGGAAGCAGCCCGGACGGGAAAGGCGCTCTTGCGCGGCCCCCCGGAATGTGATCCGGAGCGGTGAGTGGGCCGGTCGGAGGGGGTGCGGGCGGCGCCCGCCGGGTGCTGCGGCCCGTCCCCGGTCCGATCGATCAGAGATCGTTTGCGCAGGTCAGATTAGGTATGCCTAAGTGATGCAAGGCACTTCGGGCCGTCCGGGCGCGGCTTGCCCGGCTCCGGCGAATTACGCAACAATGGCGTTGTGAAAAACGTTGGCGAGACGTCCCACGAGGATCTGGCAACCGGTGAGCGGTCCACCCGCAACCGCGTCGCCCGCTCCATCCTGGACCACGGCCCGTCGACCGTCGCCGAACTGGCCGGGCGGCTGAAGCTGACCCAGGCGGCCGTGCGCCGCCACCTCGACGCCCTGACCGCGGACAACGTCGTGGAGGCCCGTGACCGGCGCGTCTACGGCGCGCGCTCGCGCGGACGTCCTGCCAAGGTGTTCGCCCTGACCGACTGCGGCCGGGACGCCTTCGACCAGTCCTACGACAAGCTCGCGGTGGACGCGCTGCGCTGGATCGGCGAGCGGGAGGGCGGCAGCGAGGCGATCGCCGCGTTCGCCCGGGCCCGCATCGCCGCCCAGGCGGGCGCGTACCGCAAGGCCGTCGAGTCCGTACCGCCGGAGAAGCGCACGGAGGCCCTGGCCAAGGCGCTGAGCGAGGACGGGTACGCTGCGACCGCGCGCAGCGCGCCCCACCCCCAGCGGGGTGAGCAGCTCTGCCAGCACCACTGCCCGGTCGCCCACGCCGCCGAGCAGTTCCCGCAGCTGTGCGAGGCCGAGACGGAATTTTTCGCCGAGCTTCTCGGTACGCATGTACAGCGGCTGGCGACGATCGCCCACGGCGACGGCGTCTGCACGACGTTCATCCCCAAGATTTCCCACAACGCATCCGCAAGCACGTCCGGGAGGAACCCCGCATGACTCTCCCCACGGAGACTGCCCACCCCGAGCTGGAGGGTCTGGGCACCTACGAATACGGCTGGGCCGACCGTGACGAGGCTGGTGCGTCGGCGCGCCGCGGCCTGAACGAGGAAGTCGTCCGGGACATCTCCTCGAAGAAGGACGAGCCGGAGTGGATGACCAAGCTCCGCCTCAAGGGCCTGCGCCTGTTCGAGAAGAAGCCCATGCCGAACTGGGGTTCCGACCTCTCCGGCATCGACTTCGACAACATCAAGTACTTCGTGCGGTCCACGGAGAAGCAGGCGCAGTCCTGGGAGGACCTCCCCGAGGACATCAAGAACACCTACGACAAGCTGGGCATCCCCGAGGCCGAGAAGAAGCGCCTCGTCGCCGGTGTCGCCGCCCAGTACGAGTCGGAGGTCGTCTACCACCAGATCCGCGAGGACCTGGAGGAGCAGGGTGTCATCTTCCTGGACACCGACACCGCCCTGAAGGAGCACCCGGAGCTCTTCAAGGAGTACTTCGGCACGGTCATCCCGGCCGGTGACAACAAGTTCGCCGCGCTGAACACCGCCGTGTGGTCCGGCGGCTCCTTCATCTACGTGCCCCCGGGCGTGCACGTGGAGATCCCGCTCCAGGCCTACTTCCGGATCAACACCGAGAACATGGGCCAGTTCGAGCGGACCCTGATCATCGTCGACGAGGGCGCCTACGTGCACTACGTCGAGGGCTGCACCGCGCCGATCTACAAGTCGGACTCGCTGCACTCCGCGGTCGTCGAGATCATCGTCAAGAAGAACGCCCGCTGCCGCTACACGACCATCCAGAACTGGTCGAACAACGTCTACAACCTGGTCACCAAGCGCGCCGTCGCCTACGAGGGCGCCACCATGGAGTGGGTCGACGGCAACATCGGCTCCAAGGTGACGATGAAGTACCCGGCCGTCTACCTGATGGGCGAGCACGCCAAGGGCGAGACCCTGTCCATCGCCTTCGCGGGCGAGGGCCAGCACCAGGACGCCGGCGCCAAGATGGTCCACATGGCCCCGAACACCTCGTCGAATATCGTCTCCAAGTCGGTGGCGCGCGGCGGCGGCCGGACCTCCTACCGCGGTCTCATCGAGATCGGCGAGGGCGCCCCGGGCTCCAAGTCCAACGTGCTGTGCGACGCGCTGCTGGTGGACACCATCTCCCGTTCGGACACCTACCCCTACGTGGACGTCCGCGAGGACGACGTGTCCATGGGCCACGAGGCGACCGTCTCCAAGGTCTCCGAGGACCAGCTCTTCTACCTGATGAGCCGCGGCCTGTCCGAGGACGAGGCGATGGCCATGATCGTGCGCGGCTTCGTCGAGCCGATCGCCAAGGAACTGCCGATGGAGTACGCGCTCGAGCTCAACCGGCTGATCGAGCTCCAGATGGAAGGCGCGGTCGGCTGATCACCGCCGCCGTCTCCCGTCAGGCCCCATACGCAACGGAAAGCGAGCACTACGACAGCCATGGCTGAGGCTCAGAACATCCCGGTGGGTTCCACCACCGCCGGTTCGATCGCGGTCGCCGCCGAGTCGACCGTCGCCACGCGCATGAGCGCGCCCCCGTCCTTCGACGTGGCGGACTTCCCCGTCCCCCACGGCCGTGAGGAGGAGTGGCGGTTCACCCCGCTGGAGCGGCTGCGCGGACTGCACGACGGCACCGCCGCCGCCACCGACGCGGGCGTCAAGATCGCCGTCGGGGCCCCCGAGGGCGTCACCGTCGAGACCGTCGGCCGTGACGACGCCCGGCTCGGCCGCACCGGAGCCCCGGTGGACCGCGTCGCCGCCCAGGCGTACTCGGCCTTCACCCAGGCGTCGGTCGTGACCGTGCCCAAGGAGACCGTCCTCACCGAGCCGATCCGCATCGCCGTGCACGGCGAGGGCGGCACCGCCTTCGGTCACCAGGTGATCGAGCTCGGCGCCTTCGCCGAGGCCCTCGTGGTCATCGACCACACCGGCGACGCGGTGCTCGCCGCCAACGTCGAGTACGTCCTCGGCGACGGCGCCAAGCTCACCGTGGTGTCCGTCCAGGACTGGGACGACAAGGCCGTGCACGTCGCCCAGCACAACGCGCTCGTCGGCCGCGACGCCTCCTTCAAGTCCGTCGTCGTGACCTTCGGCGGCGACCTGGTCCGCCTCCACCCGCGCGTCACCTACGCGGGTCCCGGCGGCGAGGCCGAGCTGTTCGGCCTGTACCTCACCGACGCCGGCCAGCACCAGGAGCACCGCCTCCTGGTCGACCACAACGTCCCGCACTGCACGTCCAACGTCGTCTACAAGGGCGCGCTGCAGGGCGACGACGCGCACGCCGTGTGGATCGGCGACGTGCTCATCGAGGCCAAGGCCGAGGGCACCGACACCTACGAGATGAACCGCAACCTCGTCCTCACCGACGGCGCGCGGGTCGACTCGGTGCCGAACCTGGAGATCGAGACCGGCGAGATCGTCGGCGCCGGCCACGCCTCCGCGACCGGCCGCTTCGACGACGAGCAGCTCTTCTACCTGATGGCCCGCGGCATCCCCGAGAAGGACGCCCGGCGCCTGGTGGTCCGGGGCTTCTTCGCCGAGCTCGTCCAGCAGATCGGCGTCCCCGACATCGAGGAGCGCCTGATCGCCAAGATCGAGGAGGAGCTGGAGGCCGCGGTCGCATGACCTTCGTACGCGTCTGTGGACTGGGCGAGCTGGAGGAGGACACCCCGAAGCGGGTGGAACTCGACGGCACGCCGGTCTCCGTCGTGCGCACCGAGGGCGAGGTGTTCGCGATCAACGACATCTGCTCGCACGCGAACGTGTCCCTGTCGGAGGGCGAGGTGGACGACTGCCACATCGAGTGCTGGCTGCACGGCTCGCGTTTCGACCTCCGTTCCGGCAAGCCCGACGCCCTCCCGGCGACGCGCCCCGTCCCCGTATACCCCGTAAAGATCGAAGGGGACGACGTGCTCGTCTCCCTCACCCAGGAGTCCTGAGGCACCCATGGCAACGCTTGAAATCCGAGACCTGCACGTCACCGTCGAGGCCGACAACGCCACGAAGGAGATCCTCAAGGGCGTCGACCTCACCGTGAAGCAGGGCGAGACGCACGCCATCATGGGCCCCAACGGCTCGGGCAAGTCGACCCTCGCGTACGCGCTCGCCGGTCACCCCAAGTACACCGTCTCCGGCGGCACCGTCACCCTCGACGGTGAGGACGTCCTGGAGATGTCCGTCGACGAGCGGGCCCGCGCCGGCCTGTTCCTCGCCATGCAGTACCCGGTCGAGGTCCCCGGCGTCTCCGTCTCCAACTTCCTGCGCACCTCCGCCACCGCCGTCCGCGGCGAGGCCCCCAAGCTGCGCACCTGGGTGAAGGAGGTCAAGGAGGCCATGGAGCGCCTCAACATGGACCCCGCCTTCGCCGAGCGCAACGTCAACGAGGGCTTCTCCGGCGGTGAGAAGAAGCGCCACGAGATCCTTCAGCTCGAGCTGCTCAAGCCGAAGGTCGCGATCCTCGACGAGACCGACTCCGGCCTGGACGTCGACGCCCTGCGCGTCGTCTCCGAGGGCGTCAACCGCGTCCGCGAGTCCGGCGAGGTCGGCACCCTGCTGATCACGCACTACACGCGCATCCTGCGCTACATCAAGCCCGACCACGTCCACGTGTTCGCCGGCGGCCGCATCGTCGAGTCCGGCGGCCCCGAGCTCGCCGACAAGCTGGAGGCCGAGGGGTACGAGGCATACACGAAGGGTGGCGTATCCGCGTGACACAGCTGCCGGGCCTCCTCGACACCGAGGCGATCCGCAAGGACTTCCCCATCCTGGACCGACAGGTCCACGACGGGCGCAAGCTCGTGTACCTGGACAACGCGGCGACCAGCCAGAAGCCGCGCCAGGTGCTGGACGCCCTGAGCGAGTACTACGAGCGCTACAACGCCAACGTCCATCGCGGTGTGCATGTGCTCGCCGAGGAGGCCACGGCGCTGTACGAGGGCGCGCGCGACAAGGTCGCGGACTTCGTCAACGCGCCCTCGCGCGACGAGGTGATCTTCACCAAGAACGCCTCCGAGTCGCTCAACCTCGTGGCCAACATGCTCGGCTGGGCCGACGAGCCCTACCGGGTGGACCACGAGACCGAGATCGTCATCACGGAGATGGAGCACCACTCCAACATCGTGCCGTGGCAGCTGCTCGCGCAGCGCACGGGCGCGAAGCTGAAGTGGTTCGGCCTCACCGACGACGGCCGGCTCGACCTGTCGAACATCGACGAGGTCATCACCGAGAAGACGAAGATCGTCTCCTTCGTGCTGGTGTCCAACATCCTGGGCACGGTCAACCCGGTCGAGGCCATCGTGCGCCGCGCCCAGGAGGTCGGCGCCCTGGTGTGCGTCGACGCGTCCCAGGCCGCGCCGCACATGCCGCTGGACGTCCAGGCCCTCCAGGCCGACTTCGTGGCCTTCACGGGCCACAAGATGTGCGGCCCGACCGGCATCGGCGTCCTGTGGGGCCGCCAGGAGCTGCTGGAGGACCTGCCTCCGTTCCTCGGCGGCGGCGAGATGATCGAGACCGTGTCGATGAGCTCGTCGACGTACGCCCCGGCCCCGCACAAGTTCGAGGCGGGCACCCCGCCGATCGCCCAGGCGGTCGGGCTCGGCGCGGCGATCGACTACCTGTCGGCCATCGGCATGGACAGGATTCTCGCGCACGAGCACGCCATCACCGAGTACGCCGTCGAGCGTCTCCTCTCGGTGCCGGACCTGCGCATCATCGGTCCGGCCACGGCCGAGGACCGCGGCGCCGCGATCTCCTTCACCCTCGGGGACATCCACCCGCACGACGTGGGCCAGGTCCTCGACGAGCAGGGCATCGCGGTCCGGGTCGGACACCACTGCGCCCGCCCCGTCTGCCTGCGGTACGGAATTCCCGCGACCACGCGGGCGTCGTTCTATCTGTACTCCACGCCGGCGGACATCGACGCACTGGTCGACGGTCTGGAGCACGTACGGAACTTCTTCGGATGAGGGGCTGAGGCGTGAAGCTGGACTCCATGTACCAGGACGTCATCCTGGACCACTACAAGAACCCGCACGGGCGGGGCCTCCGGGACGGCGACGCCGAGGTGCATCACGTCAACCCGACGTGCGGTGACGAGATCACGTTGCGCGTGAAGTACGACGGCACGACCATCAGCGACGTCAGCTACGAGGGACAGGGCTGTTCCATCAGCCAGGCGTCCGCGTCCGTGCTGAACGACCTGCTGGTCGGCAAGGATCTCGCCGAGGCGCAGAAGATCCAGGGGACCTTCCTGGAGCTGATGCAGTCCAAGGGGAGGATCGAGCCCGACGACGCGATGGAGGAGGTGCTGGAGGACGCGGTGGCGTTCGCCGGCGTCTCCAAGTACCCCGCGCGGGTCAAGTGCGCCCTCCTGAGCTGGATGGCGTGGAAGGACGCGACGGCCCAGGCGCTGGGCGCCGACGCCGAAAGGACTACGGCATGAGCGAGACCGTGGAGATGAAGCCGGCCTCGGAGGAGGAGCTCCGTGAGGCCCTGATGGACGTCGTCGACCCCGAGCTGGGCATCGACGTCGTCAACCTCGGCCTGATCTACGGCATCCACGTCGACGACTCCAACGTGGCGACCGTCGACATGACGCTGACCTCGGCGGCCTGCCCGCTGACCGACGTCATCGAGGACCAGGCGAAGTCCGCCACGGACGGCCTGGTCAGCGAGTTGCGGATCAACTGGGTCTGGATGCCGCCGTGGGGCCCGGACAAGATCACGGACGACGGCCGTGAGCAGCTGCGGGCGCTGGGCTTCAACGTCTGAGACGCACGGCAGCACGACACGTGGAACGGCGACGCCTTCGGGCGTCGCCGTTTTCCGTGGGGCCGGCCGCCGTTGTGTACGCTTGTACACATGGGATACCTGCTGCTGGCCGGCGCCATCGCGGCCGAGGTGTGCGCCACCACCGCCATGAAGTACAGCGACGGCTTCAGCAGGCTGTGGCCCTCCCTGCTGACCGTTCTCGGGTACGTCGTCTCCTTCGCCCTGCTCGCGCAGACGCTGCGCACCCTCTCCATCGGCACGGCCTACGCCATCTGGTCCGGGGTGGGCACCGCCGCCATCGCGACGATCGGCGTCCTGTTCCTCGGCGAGGCGTTCACCGCGGCCAGGGCCGCCGGCATCGCGCTGATCATCGTGGGCGTGGTGGTGCTGAACACGGGCGGTGCGCACTGATGGCCCGGCGGCACGACCCCGAGCGGCGACAGCGGATCATCGACGCGGCGATCCGGGTGGTCGGCCGCAGCGGCATCGCCGGGCTCACCCACCGCAGCGTCGCCCGCGAGGCGGACGTGCCGCTCGGCTCCACCACGTACCACTTCGCGACCCTCGACGAACTGATGGTGGCCGCCCTGCGCCAGGCCAACGAGGGCTTCGCCAAGGTGATCGCCTCACGCGGCGGCCTGGAGGACCCGCGGACCGACCTGGCGGCCGAGCTGGCGGCGCTGATGGGCGAGTGGCTGGGCGGCGAGCGGACCGGCGTGGAGCTGGAGTACGAGCTGTATCTGGCCGCGCTGCGGCGCCCCGCGCTCCGCCCGGTCGCGGCGGAGTGGTGCGAGGACACGGCCGCCGTGCTGTCCCGCCGCACGGACCCGGTGACCGCGCGGGCCCTGGTCGCGCTGATGGACGGCATCTCCCTCCAGGTCCTGCTGACGGGCACGCCGTACGACGAGGAGTACGCCCGCGAGGTGCTGGGGCGGCTCCTGCGGGGCACCTGACCGGGGTCATGGGACCGGCACGCGAGATGCGGGCGGCACCGGTTCGCGTCCGGCGCCACCGGCCGGTTAGGTTGCCCTCATGACCGACACGACTGCTCAGAGCACCACCGGCGCAGTGGCCGCCGGCCTCGCCACCCTCGCCGCCGACGGCACCGTCCTCGACACCTGGTTCCCGGCCCCCGAGCTCGCCGCCGAGCCGGGCCCGTCCGGCACCGAGCGCCTCTCCGCCGAGCAGGCGGCGAAGCTGCTGGGCGGCGGTGCCACCGCCGCGGCCGGCCCGGACCCGCGCCGGGGCGTCGAGGTCGTCGCGGTCCGCACGGTCATCTCCTCGCTGGACGCCAAGCCGGTCGACGCGCACGACGTCTACCTGCGCCTGCACCTGCTCTCCCACCGCCTGGTGAAGCCGCACGGCCAGAACCTGGACGGCATCTTCGCCCACCTCGCCAACGTCGCCTGGACCTCGCTGGGGCCGGTCGCCGTGGACGACCTGGAGAAGGTGAGGCTCAATGCCCGTGCGGAGGGCCTGCACCTCCAGGTGACCTCCGTCGACAAGTTCCCGCGCATGACGGACTACGTGGCCCCCAAGGGCGTGCGCATCGCGGACGCCGACCGCGTCCGCCTCGGCGCGCACCTCGCCGAGGGCACCACCGTGATGCACGAGGGCTTCGTCAACTTCAACGCCGGCACGCTCGGCACGTCGATGGTCGAGGGCCGGATCTCGGCGGGCGTCGTCATCGGCGACGGCTCCGACATCGGCGGCGGCGCGTCCACGATGGGCACCCTGTCGGGCGGCGGCAACGTCCGCATCTCCGTCGGCGAGCGGTGCCTGATCGGCGCGGAGGCGGGCGTGGGCATCGCCCTCGGTGACGAGTGCGTGGTCGAGGCCGGCCTCTACGTCACCGCCGGCACCCTGGTCACCATGCCCGACGGGCAGGTCGTCAAGGCCCGCGAACTCTCCGGCGCCTCCCACATCCTCTTCCGCCGCAACTCGGTCACCGGCACGGTGGAGGCCCGCCCGAACAACGCGGTGTGGGGCGGGCTGAACGAGGTGCTGCACAGCCACAACTGATCATCGGTGGCCGTGACCTGCGGCCGCCTTATCGATCAACGCCCTGACCTGCGGCTGAGCCGTCGGTAACTGTCGACGTTGGTCAACGTTGAGCGCCCTTCCACGGCCCTGAGGCGGCCCGGGAGGGCGCTCGTCGATGAGATAGCCAGTTGTGACACGGCGACCGCTAGCGGGTGCCTCGGACGCGAACGATGAGACGGTGCTGGCAAGCTGAGGAACCGAAACCTCAATAAGTGGATGCTTCGAATCGCGAACGTCACTAGCATGATGGTGTGACGACTGGAATTAAGACCTATTGGCTTTCGGTGGACTTCGATGAAAGCTTCATCGATGGCTCCTCGCAATATGGATTGGATCCAGGGAGCCTTGCGCTTAAGCGCCGCGCGGACGCCTCTTTTGCTCATGCGGAATACCGGCTATCCAATCATTCCGTCAAGTATGACCGAATTGATGGAATTCTGGCGCTCAAGAGGGCGATGCAGACGCGCTTAGAGCATCTGGACAAGATCTATGGGCTGCGGCAGTATCCGCAATCAAAGGCCGGGGGGTGGTTGGCTGTCCTTGAAAGTTGGGGCGTAATCCGTCGGCGGATGTTGCAGCGCATGAATCGTCTGCGCAATGCTGTTGAACATGATGGGGCAGAACCTCCTGGCAAAGAGGAGTGCGAGGACTACTGCGAAGTTGTTTGGTGGTTCCTCAGAGCGACTACATCGCTACTCACCCCGTATGAGGAGCTGAGCCTTGTCCTTCGGAGCGATGAGTTTTGCTCCATGAAGCTGCAGTTCAATCCCGTCCGAATTGGTCTTCACGCCTATATGCTGCCGGAGAATATATCCGATGCTGAGCTGCCTGGGTGGGAAAAGATCGAGACTGTTCTCAAGGATACGCCCCCGGGACGAGACAAGTATTTCTTCCAGCCTCTACCGCCGGGTACCTCTGAGCTTGAAGCCAAGATTTCTGACCCAGTCGTCGCTGAGGTTTTCGTTAAGGCCTCTCTGTCTCACCTCATGTGAACGCCCGCGGATGGGGCAAAGGGGAGGGGACTTCACCTCCTGCGGAGCGACATTCGAAGGTCGGTGGAGCGGCTTTGGGCTGGAGCTGCTTTGGGGCGAGTGATCTTGGCCCCGTAAGCTGATGGCGAGTCGGGCAGTCTGTGGACCTGCCCGTTGAAGCACGACGTTGGGGCCATGATCTTAGAGGCTCGCCCCAAAGTGGCTGCCTAAAGCCGTGGAACCGACCGCCCCAGCCACAGAGGGTGTCTCCCCCTTCATGCCCGCAGCCGCCGAGCGCGCCGCCGGGCGCGGCCAGCCGGGGCGAAGACAGGAGGCAGGCCGCGCCGCAGAGGCGGCGCGCGCCCGCGCCGTGCGCGGGCCTTGATGAAGTAGGGAAAGTCTTACCGCACCCATGATCAGCAACCGCCCCGATCGTGGCCTGTCGGCTCTCTGCTCGCCTCGGCTAACGTTCCATGCATGCCTTCTGTACTGGACACGCCCCAGGGAGCGGCCGAACTCGCCGAGTCCCTGCTTCCTCCGCTCGGGAACCGCTGGCTGCACACTCAGGCCGTGGCCGGTCGGGCGCGCGAGGCTTCCGCGGCTGTGTCCGAGGCGGACCGGGATCTCCTCGTCGCTGCCGCGTGGCTGCATGACATCGGCTACGCCCCCGAGCTGCGTGACACCGGCTTCCATCCCCTCGATGGTGCTCGGCACCTCGAATCGCTGGGTGCGCCGGCGCGCCTGGTGCGGCTGGTCGCTCACCACTCCGGAGCCGTGTACGAAGCGGAGCAACGCGGGCTCTCGGCAGAGCTGGCCGTCTATGAGCGAGAAGACTCCCCGGTCCTGGACGCCCTGATCTTCGCTGACATGACAACCGGCCCCGCCGGGCAGTCCTTCGACTTCGACACCCGGATCGACGAGATCTTGGTCCGTTACGAGCCCGGCAGCGAGGTTCACAACGCGATCAGCAAGGCACGGCCGTATCTCCGGGGCGCTGTCGAGCGGACTCGCGACCGCATGGCGCATCAGCCGATGTAGGGCTCCGCCCGGTCAGACAGGCCGTGCTCGATCCGCATGCGCATCGACGGGTGGATGTTCAGCTCGTCCAGCTTGCTCGGGTCGACGAATGCCACTTCCTTGCTCTCGCTGCTCGTCCGCAGCTCGCCGCCGGTGATGCGAGCCTGGAAGCAGATGGAGAACTGCTGGCGGACCTCGCCGTCGTCGTACGCCATGACGTGGCCTGGGTTGGTGTAGATGCCGACGAGGCCGGTCACCTCCACGTTGAAGCCGGTCTCTTCCTTCGTCTCGCGCACGGCTGCGTCCGGGGCCGACTCGCCCAGATCGACGCCGCCACCGGGCAAGGCCCAGAGGTCGTTGTCGGTCTTGTGGATCAGCAAGATCTCTCCAGCCTCGTTGCGTGCAACGGCGGTCACGGAGGGGACGAGGCTGTTCGCCTTCGGGGCGTTGGGATCGTTGAAGTAGTCGACACGGGCCATGTGTTCAGCGTTGCACGTCCGGGGCCTGTTACGCCTCCCGGCCCCGCTCCCATGCATAGTCGAAGCTCCGCATGTAGTGCCGGAAGGTCCGCGCTCCGGGGAGGTACCGGAAGTGCATCACCGGGTTCTGGCCGGCGGGAGCTCCGAGGACGTGCGGGTTCACGAGAACGTCCTCGTCGAACCGGTAGATCGAGTTGTAGAGGATCGTGTCGTGCAGTCGAACTTCGACGCCGGGCGTCGACATGGCGGGCTCGAGGTAGCGCCGGGTGATCCGGGCACGCGCGGCCAGGTCACCACCGATGCCCTCCTCTTCGCCGCGCTGACGGACCGCTTCGGAGTCGGGATCGCCGAGCAGGATGCGGACCTGGGCGCCGGCCTTCGCCTTCTCGGCCAGCTGGTCGGGCAGGTCCGGATTGCTGTCGAAGAGGAAGAGTCCGGCGTACACGAGGATGTCGACCTGGTCCGTCGCCTTCTCGATCAGGGATGACCAGAGAGGGGCGGGCACCGCGCCACGGTGCGGGTAGTACGTGATCAGCTCGGACGTGCTGGCCTTTTCCGCCTGCTTCTCCACGGACGGCCAGAGGTAGACCTCGTCGACCCCGAGGAAGCTCGCCGCCTTCCAGCGGTGCCCGCGGTGCGGAGTGCGGCCGGTGGTAATCCACCGCTCGACGCTCTTGGGGTCCACTCCGACGTGCTCGGCAACGGACTGGATCGTCTCGCCCTTCGCTGAAATCGCCGCGCGCAGCCGCTCGTTCGCCATGACGTGCCCTTCACTCGGACGGCTAGGGACGTTTTGACGGTAGCTCAGACGTCCCCAAACGTCCATACGGGCGGTGATGCGTCCACCCCTTCTCACGGTCTCCTGATCTCACCGACGGGATGTCGGTCAACACCTCACAGCAACAGGAGACAAGACGATGCGTCAGATCCCCGTGGACACCGCCAACGCCACCGTGATGGTCGCCAAGGCCCCGCAGCCCAAGGTGAAGGACCGCCGTACCGGTGAGATCGCCACCGACAAGGACGGTGCCACCCTGATGGTCGTGGAGGTCATGTTCTCCACGCCCGACGAGGTGGAGATCCTCAAGCTCACCGTTCCGCAGTCCGGCGTCTCCGAGGACCTGGCCATGGGCACTCCGGTGGTCCTGACCGGCCTGGTCGCCTCGCCGTGGGAGAACGAGTTCAACGGCCAGAAGCGGCACGGCATCGCTTTCCGTGCGGTCGCGGTGACCTCGCTGACCGCTGCTGACTCGGCCTCGAAGGCGGCCTGAGCCGTGACGTGGCTGATCGTCGCCCTGGTGCTGGTCGTCGCCGCTGCGGGTCTTCTGCGGTGGCGGCGTCCCGCCTGGTACTGGCTGACCTTCGGGGTCACCCTCGCCGCGCTGCGGGTCCTGGTCCGGTACGGCTCGGTCATGGACGCCTGCGGCCTCACCGTCCCGGCTCCTCGCTGGCGACTGGCCCTGGCCCGGATGACGAACCGCCCCGTTCCCGGACCCCGTGCCCCGCGCATCTTGCGGGTCCGAGTGACCCGGACCGGCCTGGTGCTCCGGCTCAAGCTCCGCCCCGGTCAGGACGCCTTCGACGTGGCCGCCTCATGTGATCGGCTGCGGCACTCGTTCGCCATGTACGGCGTGACCTCCCGTGAGCTGCGGTCGGGTGTGGTCGAGCTGCGCATGACCGGTTACGACGTGCTCAAGCGTGTGCAGATGCCTGCCGTGGCCGACACCCAACCGATGCGGGTCCCGGTTGCCCTGCGTGAAGACGGGGCCGTCCACTACCGCGACTACCGAGCCGTTCCGCACGCCCTCACCCTGGGGGCCACGGAGTCCGGGAAGTCGGTCTATCAGCGCAATCTCGTCGCCGCCCTCGCGCCGCAGCACGTCGCCTTGGTCGGCATCGACTGCAAGCAGGGTGTCGAGCTGTTCCCGCTGGCCCGCCGGTTCTCCGCGCTCGCCGACAACCCCGACACCGCCGCTGAACTCCTCGACGCGCTGGTGTCCCACATGGAGGACGTCTACCAGCTCATCCGGGCCGAGCAGCGGATCACCGCTGACGTGCCGGATGCGGAGATCGCCGCCGACATCTGGGACCTGCCCGAAGGACTGCGCCCGGTGCCCATCGTGGTCCTGGTCGACGAGGTCGCCGAACTCGCCCTCTTCGCGACCAAGGAGGAGGAGAAGCGGCGGGACCACATCATCACCGCCCTGGCCCGGCTCGCCCAGCTCGGCCGCGCGGCCGGCATCTATCTGGAGATCTGCGGGCAGCGCTTCGGCTCCGAACTCGGCAAGGGCATCACCATGCTCCGCGCCCAGCTCACCGGCCGCACCGCCCACCGCGTCAACGACGAATCCTCCGCGAATATGGCCCTCGGCGACATCGCCCCGGACGCCGTCCTCGCCGCGATTCAGATCCCCACCGACACCCCCGGCGTCGCCATCACCGGCGACTCAACCGGCGGCTGGGCCCGCATCCGCGCCCCGTACACCTCGCTGCGGCAGGCCGTGAACATCTGCAACCGGCACGCCGACCTGACCCCGGACCTTCCCGCCCTCGCTCCATTCCGGCCCGCGCTCGGCACCCTCGCACCGGTTCCGGCCCCGGCAGTCGAGTCCGCCCCGGCCGCTGCCTGAGCCACACCACCTGATCGGTCGGCGCGACCGCTTCGCGCCAAGTCCCTACCCCTGCCATGCCAGAAACCGGAGGTGCACCCGTGGACACCCGCGAGGACTTCAACCGTACGGTGCAACTGCTCAGCGCCCTGGCCCTGTACGCCCACACCTTGGGCGCCGACCCCGCCTTCGTCGACGCCATCGGCCCGTCCCTGGCCGTCTCCCTCCCCGAACCCCCGCCCGGCATCTTCCCGCCCGGCTACGACCCCACCGACGGCCCTCAGTACCCGGGAGGGCAGCCGTGATGGCCACCCGTTTGCGCATCGATGCCGTCCTGGTCCAGGCCGTCATCGCCGGGGCGCTGTCCTTCGCGCACCTGCACGACCTGGCCGCCGCTGCCGGACAGGACGGCTGGAAGGCCTGGGCCTACCCGGTCTCGGTCGACCTGCTCCTGGTGGCCGCCTGGCGTCGACTGCGTACGGACGGGCCGTCCCGGCTCGCCTGGTGCTGGTTCCTCATCGCCTTGGTCGCCTCGCTCGGCGCGAACGTCGCCACCGCCGGACTCCTCGACCTGGGCGACGTCCCGGCCTGGTTGCGCATCCTCGTCGCCGCCTGGCCCGCCCTGGCCTTCATGGGCGGCACCCTCCTCGCCCACTCACCCAATCGGCAGGAGCCGGAAGCGCCGGCACCCTCCGTCCCGGACCCGGAGCATGAGCCCGAACCGGTCACCGCTGCTGAGCCGGACCCGGAACCTCAAGCCGTAGCGGTCCCGGCGGCCGAGGAAGCCCCGGCCCTGCCCACCGCGAAGCCCCGTCCGGTGGTGCCGGTCCCGGCCGCGCTGGTCGACCACGCCCGCAAGGTCGCCGCCGACCACCAGCAGCGCACCGGCTCCCGGATCGACACCGACACCCTCCGCGCCCGCCTCGGCGTCCCGCCCCAACTCGCGGACGCCATCGCTGCCCAGCTCACCTGACCCGAGAGGAGACCCCGTCATGCCTGCCCGCGACTTCTTCCACGCCGTGATGCGGATCGGCCCGGTGCAGATCGGCACCCACCGCGATCGCAACGGCACCACCAAGCACGCCGCCGTGTGCAGCTCGGACGGCTGCGGCTGGTCCGCCGACTACTCCAGCCAGTCCGCCGCCCAGCTCGCCGCCCGCACCCACCGCTGCAAGGTCCGCTAGGAGGCCACCCCATGGATGTCCCCCTCTGGTTCGCCCTGGTCGTCGTCGGCTGGCTCGGCGTCAAGCTCATCCGTCCGCCGCTCTGGCTGGTCCTGGTGCTGCTGCTCGGCGGCTACCTCCTCGCCGACAGCCTCCTGTCCCCGGTCATCGACACCGCCGTCAAGTAAGGAGACCCGCTCATGTTCCGGCCCAAGCTCCCGACCATGCCCCAGCCCACCGGCACGGTCACCCCTCCCGCCGTGGTGGAGCCGACCACCATCACCCCGGGCACCTCGGTTTCGCCGCCCACCCCGGCCCCGGTCGCTGGCCCTGCCCGTCCCACGGTCCAGCTCACCCCCGGCACCGCGCTCGCCCTGGTCGGCGGCGGCACCGCCGTGGTCCTGGTCGTCGGCGCCGTCCTGGTCTCCATGCTCCTGGCCGTCGCCATCACCGCCGCCTCGGTCGCCGTCTGCGCCGTCGTCCTGCGCTCGCTGCTGGCCTCCCAGCACCGCCGCTGACCAGTCCCGGTGGCGACGCACAAGCCGCCAAGCACGCCGCCGCCTTCCGGGACCCGTACCTCGCCAACCGCCGTCACCGAAGGGAACGCTCATGGACCTGCAGATAGCCGCCGCCCTGGTGCCGTTACTGGGCTGGGCCGTGCACGGGGGCATCCTCACCCACCGGCTCGCCGCCGCCCGCCGTGACCCGCTGACCGGTCTGCACACCCGCGCCGGTTGGACCACCCGCGCCGAACACTGCATCCGCCGGCACCCGGCCGCCGCCGTCCTCCTGGTCGACCTCGACCACTTCAAGACCCTCAACGACACCCACGGCCACGCCGCCGGGGACGCCGCACTCATCGCCACCGCCGACCGGCTGCGCACCTGGTGCGGAGGCCACGGCACCGCCGGACGCCTGGGCGGGGACGAGTTCGTCGCCGTCGTCCAGGACCTGGCCGCCGTCGACCTCGACGCGCTCACCACCGCACTCCACCGGCCACTGGACTACAACGGCGTTTCGCTGCCGCTGGCCGCGTCGGTCGGCGTCTGCCGCCTCGCCGAGCTGCCGGTGCCGCTGCTGACCGATGCCCTCGCCGCCGCCGACGCGGCCATGTACGCGGCCAAGGGCCGTGGTCGCCGGGGCTCACGCCTCTCTCGCTGACCGGCCGCCGGGTGGCGCACAAGCCGCCAAGCACGCCGCCACCCGGGGCCGTTCCTTCCAACCGCAATCGAAAGGAACCACCATCATGACCCAGCACACCCCGCCCGCGTCGCGTATCTGCCCGGCCTGCGACGGCTTCGCCTCCGTCGCCGTCACCATCGGCGGCCGTGACCTGCGCGGGCACCTGCGCACCATCACCGCTCACTGCCCGGTCTGCCATGGCACCGGTACGGTCACCGCCCGCCGCGTCCGGGAGGGCGCTGGTGCCTGAGACGCTGCTCGACCCGACCACCCTCGGCGACCTGCTGAGGGTGGCTTCGGCCGTCGACTACCGCCGTTGGGAAGAACAGATACGCCGCACCGGTGGCTGCGCCGACCCCATCCACCTGACCGGCTGGGTCGTGCACAAGGACAAGACCACCGGCGAGACCCTGCACCACTACTCCACCGAGGGCGAGCCGGGCGGCCGTCTCCGCCTGGCCTGCGGCAACCGGCGTGCCTCCCGGTGCCCGTCCTGCGCCTGGACCTACGCAGGGGACACCTACCACCTCATCCGCGCGGGCCTCGCCGGTGACGACCGCCGCGACATCTCCGCCACCGTCCGCGATCACCCGCGCGTCTTCGCCACCCTCACCGCACCCTCGTTCGGTCCCGTCCACAACCGCCCTGACCGTGGCGTCTGCCGCTGCGGAGTACGGCACACCCCGGACGCTCCGGAACTGGGCACCGCCCTCGACCCGGCGACGTACGACTACGCGGGCGCGGTGCTGTTCAACAACCACGCCGGGCAGCTCTGGCAGCGCTTCACCAACCGGCTCCGCCGCGAGATCGCCGCCCGCGCCGGCCTCACCCAGCGCGAGCTAAAAGAGCGTGCCCGGCTGTCGTACGGCAAGGTCGCCGAGTTCCAGAAACGCGGAGCCCTGCACTTCCACGCCGTGATCCGCATCGACGGACCCGACGGCCCGGACACCCCGCCGCCGTCCTGGGCCACCGTCGACATGCTCGCCGACGCGATCCGCGCCGCCGCCGCGCACTCCTACACCTCGGTCTCGGTCCCGGCCGCCGAAGACCAACCGGCCCGGACCTTCCGCTGGGGCACCCAGCTCGACGTCCGCCCCGTGAAGGCCTTCGGGGACGGCTCCGAGATCACCGAGCAGGCTGTCGCCTCCTACGTCGCCAAGTACGCCACCAAAGCGGCCGAGAACACCGGCACCCTGGACCGCCGCATCGGGGAGCTCTCCGAGCTCGATCGCCACCAGGTCCCCGACCACACCCGTCGCCTGATCGAAGCCTGCAAGACCCTCGACCCGCTCTACCCGGACCGACGGCTGTGGGCCTGGGCTCACATGCTCGGCTTCCGCGGCCACTTCTCCACGAAGTCCCGCCGCTACTCCACCACCCTCGGCGCTCTTCGCCAGGCCCGCGCCGACTACCGGGCAGCCCAGGAACACGCCGCCCTCGGCCTCGACGACGACCGCGAGCCGGACACCGTCCTCGTGCTCGCCGACTGGCAGTACGCCGGACACGGCCACACCCCCGGCGAATCCGTCCTCGCCGCCACCATCGCCCGCGACCTCCAACTCAACCGCGAAACCGCACGCGAAGAACTCGCCCTGCTGTCAGACGAGAAGGAATGGTGACCATGCCAACCCGACTGCCCGACCGCTACCTCACCCCCGAGGACCTGGTCCGGCTCTTCGAGCTGCCCAGTGTCGAGACCGTCTACCAGTGGCGGAGGAAGCGCATGGGTCCCCGCGGCTTCCGGGTCGGCCGGCACCTCCGGTACGACCCCGCAGAGGCGCAGGCATGGGTCAGGTCCCGCACGGAAAGGGCCGCCGCCTGATGGCCGGACACGTTCAGGACCGCTGGTACAAGACCGTCCCCGGGCCGGACGGCAAGACCGTCAGGGTCAAGACCGACCGCCACGGTGTCGGCCACCGCTACCGCGCTCGGTACATCGCGCCGGACGGCTCCGAGAAGTCGAGGAGCTTCCCGGACAAGCAGAAACGCAAGGCCGAAGCCTGGCTGTCCAACATCGAGGCGGACATGTCCCAGGGCCGGTACATCGATCCGGCCGCGGGCTCGGTGACCTTCGCGCAGTACGCCAAGGAGTGGATGGCGGCGCTCACCGTCGACCCCGTGACCCGCGAGAGCGTCGAAATCCGTCTGCGGGTCCACGCCCTTCCATACCTCGGGGACCGGCCGATGGCGTCCTTCCGGCCCTCGCACCTGCGGGCGTGGATGCGCCAGCTGGAGGCGACCGGGCGTGCGGCGTCCTACCGGCGGTCGATCTTCGCCAACGTGTCGGCCGTGTTCACGGCGGCCGTGGAGGACCGGATCATCGCTGAGAACCCATGCCGGGCCCGCTCGGTGCGGGCGCCCTCCCTCGACGGCCGGAAGGTCAAGCCCTGGTCGGTAGAGCGCGTCATGGCCATGCACGAAGCCATGCCGGACGTCTACCGGGAGATGGTTTCCCTGGGGGCAGGCTGCGGTCTCCGGCAAGGCGAGATCTTCGGCCTGGCGCTGGAAGACGTCGACTTCCTGGGCGGGACGGTGCACGTCGTCCGGCAGGTCAAGCTCCTGCGCGGTACGCAGATGGTCTTCGGTCCGCCTAAGGGCGGTAAGGAACGGCACGTGCCCTTGCCGGAGACGGTCGCCTTCGCACTGGCCGATCACATCACGCGGCACGAGCCGGTAGAGGTCTCGCTGCCCTGGAAGACGCCGGACGGCCCGCCCGTGACGGCCTCGCTGCTGTTCGTCAACGTCCGGAACGAGGCGCTGGCGCTGCACCGGAATCGCTTCAACCAATACGTGTGGCGACCGGCTCTCGCGTCGGCCGGCATCCCCCTCGGACGCGAGAACGGCATGCACGCCCTCCGCCACTTCTACGCATCCGTCCTCCTGGACGCGGGGGAGAGCATCAAAGCCCTGAGCGAGTACCTGGGTCATCACGACCCGAGCTTCACCCTGCGCACGTACACCCATCTGATGCCGAACAGCGAGGCACGGACCCGGGCCGCCGTGGATCGCGTCTTCCGGGACCCGGACAGTACCGAGGACGGCCCCGAAACGGCCCCTGGGGCAAGCTGACCGCCTGACCTGCATCGCGATCAAAACAGCCACAACTGACCGCCACCGGTCGTCGCCGAGCGCCCTCCACGGTCCGAACGCGGCCCGGGAGGGCGCTCGTGCTGCGAGCAGGTTCCCGGGACCGTTCCAGGCGCCGGTGACGGGGCTCGTTGTCCTTGGGCTGTGTTTCCCTCTCAGGCCATGGACGAACGGGATCCACCTCCGAGTTCCTCCACCGCGTCCTCACCGATGCCGATTTCCGGCCGTCCGGCATCGCGCACGACGGCCTCGGCGCGACGTTCGTGCCCGAGTCCGATGGCCGCCCGCTCCGACGAAGACGGGCAGTGGCCGTGTGACACCATCGCGGGATGCTGCGACTCACCGATTTCATCATCGACTGTCCGGACACGATGAAGCTGGCGGGCTTCTACTCGGAGGTGACGGGGCGGCCCCTCAAGGAGGACAGTTCCGCGGACTGGGCCGGGATCCGGTTCGGGGAGGTCGAACTCGCGTTCATCCGGGTGGACGACTACCGGGCGCCGCAGTGGCCCGACACCGAGCATCCCAAGCAGTTCCACCTGGACTTCGAGGTCGATGACATCGACGCCGAGCAGGCCCGCGTGCTCGGCCTCGGGGCGACGTTGCGGCAGGACTTCGTCGGGCCCGAAGGCTACGGGTGGCGGATCTACACCGACCCGATCGGGCACCCCTTCTGCCTGTGCCGGAACAAGGGCGTCGTCTGGACCGACCAGGGTCCCGTCTGGCCCGGGCGCGACTGACCGGCCGTCGTGCTCGAGGTCTTCGGCGGAGTCCCAGCCGAGTTTCGCGCGCCCGTGGACGGGGCCGCGCCGAGGGAGGCGGAGCGGCTGCTCGGGCGGAGGGTGCCGGCGCGGCTGGGCGCCCTGGTGCGGGAGACGGACGGGATCGCCGACCCGTACGGGACCGGTGTCGTGTGGCCGCTTGAGCACATCGTCGGGCAGAACCTGCTGTTCTGGTCCGGTGAGGCGTTCGCCGGGCTCTCCACGCCCTTCGACTCCCTCCTGTTCTTCGGGGACAACGGCGGCGGCGACCAGTTCGCCCTCGTCGTCGCGCCCGAGCGGGACGACGTCTTCGTCCGGGAGCACGAGACCGACAGCCGGGTGTGGGTCGCGGGCGGGCCGGAGGAGTATCTGCGGCGGGCGCTCGGCGGGGAGGGTGACTGGTGGCGGTAGCTGGTCCTCGTACGGGTTACTTTCCGTGACCTTGAGGTCGTTTTGGCGGATGAACGGGTGGACACAGGGTCCGATCAGACGCCAAGGCGACTGAATGTGCACGGAAAAGGGGACGGGCGATGTCCGACAAGTGGGTGCGGGGCGTGCTGCGCTGTGTGATCGGCGGGATGGGGGTGGCCGCCATGCTGATCTTCTGCGGGGCCGTGGCGGACACCGCGTACGCCGATGAGACGGCCACCGGTTCCGGCAACGGGCACCGGGTGGGGCTGGTCAACGCCGATCTCGGGCAGATCGACGATCCCGCCGAGGACGTGCTGGAGCACGTTCTGCTGTTCAGCGACGGGCAGTTGTGGAACTGACCTCCGCGGTCAGGCGGGCGTAGGCCTCCCGCAGGGCGGTCGCCGCCCCTGGGTCCGCCGGGCACAGGGGCGGGCGGACCGGGCCTGCGGGGAGGCCCAGGGCGGCGAGCAGGGCCTTCGCCGTCACCGTGCCGGGGAGGCCGCCCGCCATCATGGCCTCGATCAGCGGGGTCAGGCGGTGCTGGAGGCGGACGGCCCCGGCCGTGTCGCCCTCGTCGAAGGCGTCGAGGACGGCTCGGACCTCGGACGGGGCCACGTTGGCCACCGTGCTGACGCAGCCGGCGCCGCCCACCGCGTACAGCGCCAGGTTGTGTTCGTCGCAGCCCGCGTAGTACGCCAGGTCCGTGCGGGCCATCACCGTCTGCGCCGCCAGGAAGTCGTTGCTGCAGTCCTTCACCGCCACGATGCGCGGGTGTTCGGACAGGCGCAGGAGGGTGTCCGGTTCGATGCGGACGCCGGTGCGGACCGGGACGTCGTACAGGACCACGGGCAGGCCCGTCGCGTCGGCGGTCTCGCGGAGGTACGCCTCGATCGCGTCCTGCGGGGGGCGGCTGTAGTACGGGGCGGCCAGGAGGACGGCGTCGGCGCCCGCCCGCTCGGCCTCGCGGGCCAGCGTGACGGTGTGCGCGGTGTCGGGGGTGCCGACGCCGGCGATCAGCGTGGCGCGGGTACCGACGGCCTCCCGCACGGCCGCGATCAGGGACCGCTTCTCCGCGTCCGACGTGGTCGGGGACTCCCCGGTCGTGCCGGACAGCACCAGGCCGTCGCAGCCCCGGGCGGCCAGGTGACCGGCGAGGCGCTGGGCGCCGTCCAGGTCCAGCGCGCCGGAGGACGTGAAGGGGGTGATCATCGCGCACAGGGCGCGGCCGAGGGCGGGACGCGTCGAGGTCATGGGAGGAGTGTCGGCCGAGGAACGGTGAAGTTCCACTTACTTTTCCTCACTGGTACCGGTAAGCGTTGCTTGAGGGATAGTCGGCTGACGCCAGGGGTACTCGGGTGACCCACCCCACCGAGAGGAGGCGCACCGTGGCCGGAACCATCCATCAACGGCCCGTCCGCGACGAGCACAGCGTCGGCGAACTCGTCGGACAGGCCACCGAACAGATCTCGCGACTCGCACGGCAGGAAGTGGCGCTCGCCAAGGAGGAACTGGCCGAGAAGGGGCGCCGGGCCGGAGTCGGCGGCGGCATGCTGGGAGCGGCGGGAGCGTTCGGTTACGCGGGGCTGCTCGCGCTGGCCGCCACGGGAATCGCCGCACTCGACCTCGTGCTGCCTCTGTGGGCGGCGGCGCTGATCATCACGGTGGTGCTGTTCGCGATCGCCGGCGTGCTGGCGATGGCCGGACGCGGGCAGCTGCGCCGGGCCACGCCGCCCAAGCCGGAGCGGACGCTGGGCAGCGTGAAGGCCGACGTCGAGGAGATCAAGGAAAGGGCGCACCGATGACGCACGAGGTGAGGGGCGCGACGTCCCCGTCGGGGGCCCATCTGGACGCCGGGAGCGAGGCGGAGCGCGGGGCCAAGGGTCCGGACGAACTGCGCCGGGAGATCGAACGGACGCGGCACGAACTCGGCGACACCGTCGAGGAACTGGCCGGGAAGATGGACGTCAAGGCACGCGCCCGGGCGCGCGCCGACGACCTGAAGGACCGGGCCGGCGCGATGACCGTGCAGATGCGCAGCAGCGCCGCCCAGGTGGGCGAGCTCGGCAAGCAGCACCGCAAGCCGCTGACGGCCGCCGCGGGCGCGCTGGTGATGCTGGCCGTGGGCGTGGTGATGGTGCAGCGCCGCCACCACTGATCGCGCGGGCCACGCGGCCACGGGATCCGGCACCGGGTGCGGGCCGGAGGGCGGCGGGGGACGGAGCGGACAGCCGCTTCCGCCCCCCGCCGCCCGCTGTCAGGGCGAGGTCACGGCTTGAAGCGCAGGACCTGCGGGTCGTGGTCGCTGATCTGGTCGTGGAACTCCGCGTTGATGTGCACGCTGTCGTAGCTGAACGAGCACTGGCGGCGGATGGAGGGGCTGATCAGGATCTGGTCGAGCACCTGGCTGTTGCCCTGGTACACGTACGAGTAACGCTCCGACGGGGGAAGCGACTTGACGGCCGACCAGAGGGTGCCGCCGCCCTCCAGGATGCGGGTGGTGCGGGAGAACTCGAAGTCGTTGATGTCGCCGAGCGCCACGACCGCCGCGTTCTTCTGGACCTTGAGGATCTTCGCGGTGAAGTCGTGGACCTCCTGCGCCTGGAGGTGGCGCTGCGCCTCCGAGTTGCGCGCCGGTGGCTGGAACTGCGAGGTCAGGCTCTGGTCGCCGCCCTTGGACGAGAAGTGGTTGGCGATGACGACGACCGTGCGGCCGCGGAAGACGAACTCGCCGGCCAGCGGCTTGCGGCTGTCCTCGAAGGCCGCCGAGTCCGGTGCGATCCGGCCGGGGGAGAGGGTCAGGGCGGCCTTGCCGCGGACCTTGACCACGTCGGTCGGCGTGGTGGCGTCGCCGCCGGGCCGGTCGGTGAAGGACACCCGGGCCGGGTTGAACAGGAAGGCCTGGCGGATGTTGCCGCCCGGCTCGCCCCCGTCCTGCTTGTCGGCCGGGTCGACGGCGCGCCAGTGGTAGCGCGGGCCGCCGGCCGCCTCGACGGCGTCGATCAGCTTCGTGAGCGTGACGTCCGCGGCGACCGTGCCGTCGTCCGTGGCGCCGTTGTTGTCCTGGATCTCCTCCAGCGACACGATGTCGGGCGAGGAGAGGTGGTCCACGATCGCCTCGGCGTGCGCCGCGAAGGTGCCGTCGGACGGGTCGAGGTTCTCGACGTTGTACGTGGCTATCGCGAGCTCGGAGCGGTGCTGCTCGCGGGTCGTCTCCCGCTCGGTGCCGCCGGGTCTCAGGGTGCCGAGCTCGCTCGCCACCAGGGTGTAGCCGCCGTACTGGTTGTAGTCCAGCGGGCCCGTGGTGGCGCCCGCGAGGACGTCGCCGACGTTCGCGTCGGGGAAGTCGGCCGCCTTGCCCAGCGACTGGATCTGCAGCCGGCCGGTGTTCTGGGCGTCGTACGAGCCGTAGACCGTGCCGCCGCGCCGGGTGCGGTTCTCGTGGGGCTTCACCGTGACCCAGAGTTCCGTGTACGGGTCGGTGGCGCCCACCACGCGTGCGTCGGCGACCCGGACGTTCATGCCCTCCAGCGACTCGTACAGGTCGAGGGCGTACCTGGCCGGGCGCAGCGGCAGGGCGTTGACCGAGCCGCCGGCCGCCGGGTCGCCCTTCGGCGTGTACGCGGCGGGGACGGAGCGCGCGTCGAGGGTCGCCGGGACCGGGACCGGGTTGCCGCGCGAGACGACGGTGACGGTGGGTCTGGTGATCTGGGTCAGCGACTGGTTCCCGGAGGACGCGCCGCCGGGGACGAACTCCGTGACCGTGCCGGAGACGGAGACCTCGTCGCCCACCGCGACACCCTGCGGGGTGGAGCCGGTGAAGACGAACACGCCCTCGCTGGTGGCCGGGTCGGCGTCCGGGGCGGGGTCCTGCATCCAGAAGCCGCGGGACGACCCGTAGGCACGGACGCCGGTGACGATGCCGGTCACGTCCGTGACCTGCCGGCCGGCGTACGGCGACACGCGGGTGTCGCCCTGGATGTCGTGGATGTGCACGGACTCGGCGTGCGCGGGCGTCGTGAGGACGACGGTGGACGCCGCGGAGCACACGGCGGCGACGGTGAGCGCGGCGAGACGCGCGGACGGCTTGCTCGGCAACGGATTCCCTCCGGGGGCCGGAACGAGGGTGGATGCGGGACGCACACCCTGTCTACGCGCGTCAATGTCCAGCCTGGCCAAGCCACTTGTCAAGGTTTCGGCCATGTGCGCCGCCCGGCGCGGAGAGGAAGTGGGCGGCATGGGTGGAAATCCGTCTAGGCTGAGCGGCTGAGTCGTAGAGGGCACTAGGAGAAACAGCCGATGTCAGACAGCTCCATCCTGCCGCCGGCGCGGTTGCGCCCCGAAGCGGAGCTGGCGCGCGACGCCCTGTCCACTCCGGTGCTGTCCCGGGCCGCCAGGCTCGCCCGCTGGACAGGCCCCGGGACCCGCGTGGACGCCGGCGGCGGACTGGTGGACGAACAGCTCCCCGAGGCTGCCGCGGAGCTGGGTCTGAGCGGGGAGGACGCGGCGGCCGAGGCCAGCGAGGCCTGGCGGGTCGCGGTGGACACCGGGCTCGTCGAGGTGGTCGACGAGGAGGAGGGCACCGTCCGCGCGGGCGCCGAACTGGATCTGCTCACCGGAGGGTCGCCGCAGGACGTGCTGGGCGTCTGGCTCGGCGCCCTGGAGACCGTGCTGGACGACGCGAGCGTGCCGGACCTGGGCGGGCTGGTCGACGCCATCGCCGAGGGGTCGGGGGAGCTGGACCTCGACGCGCTGGACTGGAACCCGGAGGCCGAGGCGGAGTTCCTCGACGGGGTGCTCGGCAACCTGTACCTGCTGACCGTCGGCGAGGCCGCGCCCGGCGACGCGCCGGTGCCGCTGCCCGCGCTGGCGGCGTCCGTCATCGTGCCCGAGGACATGGCGGAGCCCAGCGACGACGTTCTGGAGCAGGTGTCCGACGCGATGATGCGGCTGGACGACCAGTTCCGGATGCTGGAGCCGATCGGACTCGTGGAGTACCGGCCGGTCGACGAGGCGCTGATGGCCGACGCCGACGAGGAGCCCGCCGCCCCCGTCGACGACACGGACGTCGCCCGCTACGGACTGGTGCGGCTCACCCCGCTCGGGCTGTACGGGCTGCGCGCCCGGCTGCTGGAGGCGGGTTTCGAGGCGCCCGCCGTCGGCGACCTCGCGGACAAGGGCGCCGACGCGCTGCTCGACGGCACGGCCGCGTACCCGCCGGCCGCCGCCCACGCCGAGACCGAGCACTGGCTGGAGCGGCGCCGGCCGTTGGAGGCGGCGCGGGAACTGCTGGCCGCGGCGCGCGGCGCGGACCCGGGGGCGCCGCTGCGGCGGCTGCGCTGCCAGCAGGCGCTGTCGCTGGTGGGCGCCGCCGCGGAGCCCGCGCTGCGGGACGTGCTGGACGACGCCGAACTGGGCGGGCTGGCGCGGGTCTGGCTCGCCGAGCACAGGGCCGCGGACGTGCCGCCGCCGTCCGAGGCGATGATCTTCTGGCTCACCATCGACACGGTGGCCGCGCAGCTCGCCGCCGAGGGCGAGTCCGAGGAGCTGCGCTCCTTGGTGGAAGGGCTGGCGCAGCAGCACAGCGGCTTCTTCGACACGGCGTGGCGGGTGGACCACCCGGCCACGGCGGACGTCCTGGAGGCGATGGGGCGCCTGCACGCCGACAGGAAGACCGCCAAGGAGGCGCGGAAAGCGGCCTTCAAGGCGCGGTCCCAGCAGGGCGGTTAGACGCCGCCGGGCGCCACTCGGGGGCGCGGGGCGAACCACGTGGCCGGAGCCCGGTGACGCCTCGCGGCACCGGGCGGGGCGTCCGGCGCCCCCCGGGACGGGCGCCGGACGCTTCGCAGCGGTGGGTCAGAGGGCCTGGGCGGCCGGCTTGACCATGCCGCGCACCGTACGGCCCTTCACGAACTGGCCCATCGCGGTCATCTCCCACTCGCCGGAGTACTGCCGGATCAGCTTCGCCATCATCACGCCCGTCTGCGGCTCGGCGCCGGCGAGGTCGAAGCGGACCAGCTCCTCGCCGGTGGCGGCGTCCATCAGGCGGCAGTACGCCTTGGCGACCTCCGTGAACTTCTGCCCGGAGAAGGAGTTCACCGTGAAGACCAGGCCCGAGACCTCCATGGGGAGGCGGCCGAGGTCGACGGTGATGACCTCGTCGTCGCCGGCGCCCTCACCGGTGAGGTTGTCACCGGAGTGCCGGACCGCGCCGCCCAGGATCTGCAGCTTGCCGAAGTAGCAGCTGTCGATGTGGTTGCGCTGCGGGCCGAAGGCGATCACCGAGGCGTCCAGGTCGATGTCCTTGCCGCGGTAGGCGGGCTCCCAGCCGAGACCCATCTTCACCTGGGACAGCAGCGGGCGGCCGCCCTTCATCAGGGAAACGGTCTGGTTCTTCTGGAGGCTGACCCGGCCCTTGTCCAGGTTGATCTTGCCGGTGCCGGGCGCGGCGGCGGGCGGGGCCGGGGGAGCAGCCGGGGCGGGCGGCGCCTGCGGGGCGGCGGCCGGGGGAGCGGGCGGGGCGGCCTGCGGGGCCTGCGGGGCCTGCGGGGTCACCGGCTGGGCCGGGGCGGCCGGCTCCTCGACCGTGACGCCGAAGTCCGTGGCGATGCCGGCCAGGCCGTCGGCGTAGCCCTGGCCGACGGCGCGGACCTTCCAGGCGCCGTTGCGCAGGTAGATCTCGACGATCACCAGGGCCGTCTCCGCGCCGAGCTGCGGGGGCGTGAAGGTCGCCAGGACGGCGGCGGTGTCCGCGTCGCGGACGGTCGCGGTGGGCTCGATGCCCTGGAAGGTCTGGCCCGCCGCGTCGGGGCTCGCGGTCACGACGATCTTTTCGATGCCGGGCGGTACGGCCGTGGTGTCGACCGTGATGGCGTCGGGGGCCGCGCCCCCGCCGGAGCGGTAGGTCACGCCCGGGCCCGTGGGCTGGTTGTAGAAGATGAAGTCGTCGTCGGAGCGCACCTTGCCGTCGGCGGTGAGCAGCAGGCCCGATACGTCGAGCCGCACGGGCGCGGCGACGTCCACCGTCACGCGGGCGGTGGGAAGAGGGATGTTCGAGCCGGGGGTCATAGCTGTCATGCCGGGTGAACGAGCGAGGCGGTTTTACCGTTCCCTTACCTGTGGTCCGTTCGGCGCAGCCGACCGCTCCGGTCCTGCTCGGCCCCGGCCGGCTGACGGACCGTGGTCGCCGGACGCCGTCACGGAACGGCACTTCGGTTTCCCGGGAGACGCCCGGACCGCGGGTACCGTCCTCGCCGCCGCACCGGCTCCCCTCGTGGAGCGCCCGCAGAGGTCCGCTCCGGCCCGTGGTCGCACCGCCCCGCACGGCACCCCCTCGGAACCGGCCCCCCGGCCCGCCCAGGTCAGCCACCGCTCGGCCGGCAAGGGGAGCCCCGACGGCCGGGCGTCGGGGCTCCCGAGCCGCGCGGTCGCTACGGCACCACCACGATCTTGCGGCCCACGCCCGCCGCGAACTGGTCCAGGGCCTGGGGGTACCGGTCCAGCGGGAGGCGGTCGCTGATGAAGACGTCCGGGTCCAGGACGCCGTTCGCGAACAGCTCCGCCGCGCGCTCGTAGCTGTGCAGGACGGCCATGGAGCCGGTGATGGTGATCTCCTGGTTGTAGATGCGGTACGGGTCGATCTCCACGCGGGTCGCGTAGTCCGCGACCCCGAACTGGAGGAACGTGCCCGCCTTGGCGACCCGGCTGAGCCCGTCCTGGATGGCTGCCGCGTTGCCGGTCGCGTCGATGACCAGGTCCCAGCCCTGCGGGCGGTCCAGCTCGTCCGGGGTGGCCGCGGAGGCGGAGACCCCCAGCGTCCGGGCCGTCTCCAGGCGCGCCGGGTTCAGGTCGACCACGTCGACGCTCGCCGCGCCGGTCCGCTTGGCCAGCTCCAGCATCATCAGGCCCATGGTCCCGGAGCCGTAGATCAGCACGTGCGCGCCGAGGCGGGAGCGGAGCACGTCGTAGCCGCGCACCGCGCAGGACAGCGGCTCGATCAGCGCCGCGTCCTGGGTGCGCACGTGCTCGGGCAGCTTGACGCAGTTCGCCACCGGCGCGACCGCGTACTGCGCGGCGCCGCCCGCCGCGGTGACGCCGATCGCCGCCCAGCGCTCGCAGAGGTTGTTGTGGCCGGTACGGCAGTAGCGGCACTCGTGGCAGTACAGGGAGGGGTCGACGGCGACCCGGTCGCCGAGCGCCACCTCCGTGACCTGGGAGCCGACGCCGACCACCTCGCCGGCGAACTCGTGCCCCGGCACGATCGGCAGCTTGGGCGCGAACTCGCCCTGGAGGATGTGCAGATCCGTCCCGCACAGTCCGCACGCGGCGACCTCGACGACGACGTCCCTCGGGCCCGGCACCGGGTCCGGGACCTCGGTGACGACGGCCCTGCCCACGGACTCGATGACGGCGGCCTTCATTTCACGGCTCCCAACGACAGGCCCTGGACGAGTTTGTCCTGGGCGGCGAATCCCGCGGCGAGCACCGGCAGGGAGATGACGAGCGACGCGGCGCACACCTTGGCCAGGAACAGGCCCTGGCTGGTGATGAAGCCGGTCAGGAAGACGGGGGCGGTCTCGGCGACCACGCCCGTCAGGACCCGGGCGAACAGCAGCTCGTTCCAGCTGAAGATGAAGCAGATCAGCGCCGTCGCCGCGATGCCCGGGAGGGCGATCGGGGCGACCACCCGGGTCAGCACCGTCGGCAGCCGGGCGCCGTCGATCCGGGCGGCCTCGATGACCGCGACCGGGACCTCGGAGAGGAAGGACTGCATCATCCACACCGCGATCGGCAGGTTCATCGAGGTGTAGAGGATGACGAGCAGCCAGACGTTGTCGAGCATCCCGGCGTTCTTGGCGAACAGGTAGATCGGCAGCAGACCGGCCACCACGGGCAGCATCTTGGTGGAGAGGAAGAAGAACAGGACGTCCGTCCACCGCTTCACCGGGCGGACGGACAGCGCGTAGGCGGCGGGCAGGGCCAGCACGAGGACCAGCAGCGTCGAGGTCACGGACGCGACCGTCGAGTTGATCAGGGCGGGCCAGGGGCTGGCGCCGCCGTCCGCGCCGAAGAACTCGCGGTAGCCGTCGAGGGTGAGGGCGGCGCCCCACGAGGGCGGGTTGGTGGCCGCGTCCGTCTCGGAGTGGAAGGACGTCAGGGCCATCCAGGCGACGGGCAGGAAGAACACGATGCCGGCCAGCCAGGCGACCAGGCCGAGGCCCGCTCCGCCGCGGAACCGGCCGCGGGTGCGTACGGCGGTGCTGCTCATGCGCGGGACACCTCCTCGCGGAACAGGGACGACACCACGCGCAGGGCGAAGGTCGCGATGACGATGGAGCCGATGACGACCAGGACGCCGGCCGCCGAGGCGAGGCCGTTCTCGTGCGCCTGGTAGAAGGTCTGGTAGACGGTGTAGGGCAGGTTGGCGGTGCCGAGCCCGCCGGACGTGAGGGTGAAGACGGCGTCGAAGTTCTGCACGATGTAGATCGAGCCGAGCAGGGCGCCCAGTTCGAGGTAGCGGCGCAGGTGCGGCAGCGTGAGGTGCACGAAGATCTGCCAGTCGCTCGCGCCGTCGACGCGGGCCGCCTCGATCTGCTGCTGGTCCCGGCTCTGCAGCCCGGCCAGCAGGATGAGCATCATGAACGGCGTCCACTGCCACACCAGCGACGCCTGCACGGCGAGCAGCGGGGTGCCGGAGATCCAGTCGGGCTGCGGACCGCCGACGTAGTGCAGCAGGCCGTTGAGCAGGCCGTACTCCGGGTTGTAGAGGACGTGCTTCCAGAGCAGGGCGGCGGCGACCGGGACCACCAGGAACGGCGCGATGAGCAGGGTGCGCACGACGGCCCGGCCGCGGAACCTCCGGTCGAGCAGCAGCGCGAGGAGCAGTCCGACGACCAGGCTGGCCAGGACGACGCCCACGGTGAGCAGGACGGTCGTCCAGACCGACTTGCGCAGCGCCGCATCGGTCAGCACCTCCTGGTAGTTGGCGAGCCCGGCGAAGCGGCGGGCGTCGGGGTAGAGGGAGTTCCAGTCGAAGAAGGAGATCACCAGGGTCGCCACGAACGGCAGCTGGGTGACCACGATCATGAAGATCAGGGCGGGCAGCAGCGGGGCGCGGGTGGCCCAGGCGCGGAGCCGGGCGGAGGGCCGGTGCGGTGCGGCGGACGTCTGCGGTGCGGCCGGAGGAGCCGTGGTCGTGGCGGTCATCGTCCCTCGTACTCCTCGGCGATCTCTTCTGCGAGCTGCTGGGACTTCCTCAGGGCCGTGTCGACGGACTGGCGTCCGGCGATGGCCGCGCTGATCTCCTGGGAGACCTTGGTGCCGAGATCGGTGAACTCCGGGATGCCGACGAACTGGATGCCGGGCGCCGGGCGGGGCTGGACTCCGGGGTCGTCGGGGCGGGCCTGTTCGATGGCCCGCTTGGTCATCTCCTGGAAGGCGGCGGCCTCCGCCCGGTAGTCGGGGTGGGCGTAGGTGGAGGCGCGCTTGCCGGCCGGGACGTTGGACCAGCCGATCTCCTCGCCGACCAGCCGCTCGTACTCCTTGCTGGACGCCCAGGAGACGAACTTCCAGGCGTTGTCGGGGTTGCGGGAGGCGTTCTGGATGCCCCACGCCCAGGTGTAGAGCCAGCCGGACGACTCCGTCTTCTCCACCGGCGCCGGCGCGTAACCGATCCTGCCGGCGACGGGGGAGCCGTCGGCCTCCAGGGAGCCGGCCGCGGACGTGGCGTCGTACCACATGGCGACCTTGCCCTGGGTCAGGTTGTTCAGGCACTCGGCGAAGCCGGCCTGGGGCGCGCCGGCCTCGCCGTGCTCGCGGACCAGGTCCACGTAGAAGGTGACGGCCTCCTTCCACTCGGGGGAGTCGAGCCGGGCCTTCCAGTCCTCGTCGAACCAGGTGCCGCCGAAGGTGTTGACCACGGTGGTGAGCGGCGCCATGACCTCGCCCCAGCCGGGCAGTCCGCGCAGGCAGATGCCCTTCATGCCGGGCCGCGCCCCGTCCGCCTTCGCGGCCAGGTCGGCGACCTGCCGCCAGGTGGGCCGGGCGGGCATCGTCAGGCCCTTCTCCGCGAAGACGTCCTTGCGGTACATCAGGAACGACGACTCGCCGTAGAACGGCTGGCCGTAGACCTTGCCGTCCTCGCCGGTGAGGGACTGCCGCATCGGCTCGAGGATGTCCTGCTGGTCGTACGCCCTGTCCTCGGCGACGTAGGGGTCCATCTCCTTCAGCCAGCCGTTCTTGGCGTAGATCGGTATCTCGTAGTTGGACAGGGTGGCCACGTCGTACTGGCCGGCCTGGTTGGCGAAGTCCTGGCTGATCTTGTCGCGGACGTCGTTCTCCGGCAGCACGGTGAAGTTCACCTTGATGCCGGTCTCCTCGGTGAAGTGGGCGGCGGTCAGCTTCTGCAGCTCGACCATCTGCGAGTTGTTCACCATCAGGACGTTGACGGCGTCGCCGCCGGACCCGGCCCCGCCCGCTCCGACCCAGCAGCCGGAGAGCAGCGGGGCGATCAGCGTCCCTGCGGCGGCCGCGGCGAGTACGCCTCGTGGCCTCCGTCGGCTCTGGGTTCGCATGGATCGCTCCTGGACGTATAGGGAGACATCGGGCGTCACCTGGCATGGTTCGGCCCCGTGGGGACGTGAAGCGGTGTGCGGTGGGGTGCGCGGAACTGCTCAGACCCGTACGACCTGAGGTCCGAGCAGGGAGTAGCGGTGGGCCTCGGAGGCCGGGAGCAGGGTGCTCGTCACGATCGCCTCCAGCGCGCCGACCTCGGCGAACCGGCAGAAGCTGACCGCTCCGAACTTGGTGTGGACGCCCGCGAACACCACGCGGCGGGCGGCCCGCACCGCCTGCGCCTTGACCTCGCCGACCGCCGGATCGGGCGTGGTCAGGCCGTGTTCGCGGGAGATGCCGTTGGCGCCGATGAACGCCAGGTCGATGACGAAGCCGGAGAGCATCTTCGTCGTCCAGTGGTCCACGGTGGCGAGCGTCCCGGAGCGGACGCGGCCGCCGAGCAGCAGGACGGACGCGTCGCCGTTCTGTGCGAGCGCGCCCGCGACCGGCAGGGAGGCGGTGACCACGGTGAGCGGCCGGCCGGCGGGCAGGGCCTCGGCGATGAGCTGCGGGGTGAAGCCCTCGTCGACGAAGACCGTCTCGGCGTCCCCGAGCAGCCCGGCCGCCGCGGCGGCGACCCTGCGCTTCTCCGGGACGTGACGGGTGGCGCGGAAGGCGAGCGTCGTCTCGAAGCCGGCGCTCTCCACGGGGTAGGCGCCGCCGTGGGTACGGCGCATCAGTCCGTGGTCCTCCAGGGCGCGCAGGTCGCGGCGGACGGTCTCCTTGGCCACGCCCAGGCCGGTGGCGAGCGCGGTCACGTCGACCGAGCCGGTGGCGCGGGCCACCCGCACGATCTCGCGCCGGCGCTCCTCGGCCGTCCTGTCGCTCATGGCCGGACCCCTGCTTTCTCGACTCGCCGCTGTGGTGCCTGGTTGCCCGTTCGGGCCACTGCAGGAAGTTGTACAGCGAGGGCGGGGCGCTGACCAGGTCTGTTGCGGGTCCGTTGCTGCCCGGTTGTGCCCGCTTGAGCGGGCGGGTGTCCGGCTCGGACCTGGGTGGAGGGTGGGAGCGGGCGGTCCCGGTGCCCGATTGCGGGTGCGCGGACGTGTGTTTCGTGCCCGCGTGGGTGTACGCCCGCACGTTTTCCGCCGCGCGGCGCGCTTCTCAGCACGCGGTGGCGCGAGGGGCCGCAGGGCGGTGGCTCCCGGGCGCGCTGCAAGGTGCTGCCTGCGCCCGCCCGTGCCGCCCCGGCGGAACGACTGCCCGCAGGCCGCGGTGTGCCCTTCCCGGGGGACGGGCGGCCGTCAGTACGGCCAGACCGGGGGGTCCGTCACGAAGTGGCCGCCCAGGCACGCGTGGGCCGGGTCCGCCGGGTCCGGCTCGCCCTGCTCGGCGAGCAGTTTCTCCGCATAGACCTCGGAGTCGTCCCGCGGCTCGTACCCCAGCGCCCGCGCCGGCCCCAGGTCCCACCACAGCCGCGTGTTCGCGGAGGAGCCGTACACCACGGTGTGCCCCACGCCCTCGGCGGTCAGCGCCGCGTGGAACAGCCGCGCCCCGTCCGCCGGACTCATCCACAGCGACAGCATCCGCACGCTCGTCGGCTCCGGGAAGCAGGACCCGATCCGCACGGAGACCGTCTCCACCCCGTGCTTGTCCCAGTACAGCTGGGCCAGGTCCTCGCCGAAGCACTTGGACAGTCCGTAGAAGGTGTCCGGCCGGTGCGGCGTGCCGACCGGGATCAGCGGGTCGTCGCCGTGGGGGCGCGGGGTGTGGCCGACGGCGTGGTTGGAGGAGGCGAAGACGATCCGGCGGACGCCTTCCTCGCGGGCGGCCTCGTAGAGGTGGTACGTCCCCTCGATGTTCGCCTTGAGGATCTTGTCGAAGGACGCCTCGAGCGAGATGCCCGCGAGGTGCACGACCGCGTCGGCCCCGCGCACCGCCTCGCGCACGGCGTCCCGGTCGCTCAGGTCACCGACGATCGCGTCGGGTGCGCCGTCCACCGGCCGCAGGTCGAACAGCCGCAGCTCGTAGCCGTACCGCGGGAGCAGTTCCCGCATCAGCGTGCCGAGGCCGCCGGCGGCGCCGGTGAGCAGGACGGTGCGGGGAGCGGGCATCTGCGGGTCTCCTTGCGGCGCCGGCCGGAACATACGGAGCGAACGTGCAGGTGGGCGTACGCCGTTCACGTGCGTGGACACGCTAAGGAGGCAGGACGCGGCGCGTCAAGTATCCCTCCCCCGTCACTTCGGCGTCAGTCGCGTGCAACGATCCGCTTGACCCGCCTCCCCGGCGGGTCCTACCGTGAGGGCGTTCACGGATATGGACATCAATCAAGAATATGGACCATGATCACGACCAGGGAGAGCTTGTGACGTCAGCCCCTCTCGCCGCGCGACTCAGTGTTCCCAGCGGGCCGCTGTTCTTCCCGGTCACCGCCTACGGACCCGACGGCGCCGTCGACCCCGCCGCCTGCCGGCTCCATGTGCGGCGCGGCGTGGAGTCCGGGGCCGCCGCCGTCTTCGCCTGCTGCGGCACGGGCGAGTTCCACGCGCTGACGCCCGAGGAGTTCGAGACCTGCGTGCGGGTGGCGGTGGAGGCCGCCGAGGGGCGCGTCCCGGTCGTCGCGGGCGCCGGCTACGGCACCGCCCTCGCCGTGCGCTACGCCCGGCTGGCCGAGGCCGCGGGCGCCGACGGGCTGCTCGCCATGCCGCCGTACCTGGTCAGGGCCGGGCAGGAGGGGCTGCTGCGGCACTACCGCGAGCTGGCCGCCGCGACCTCCCTCCCGGTGATCGTCTACCAGCGGGACAACGCCGTCCTCACCCCCGCCGCCGTCGTCGGGCTCGCCCGTACCGAGGGCGTCGTGGGCCTCAAGGACGGCCACGGCGACCTCGACCTGATGCAGCGCACCGTGAGCGCCGTGCGCGCGGCCGGCGTCGAGGACTTCCTGTACTTCAACGGGCTGCCCACCGCCGAACTGACCCAGCCCGCCTACCGCGGCCTCGGCATCTCCCTGTACTCGTCCGCGGTGTTCTGCTTCGTGCCGGAGATCGCCCTCGCCTGCCACACCGCCCTGCGCACCGGCGACGAGGCCACCGTGCGCCGCCTCACCGACGGCTTCTACCGGCCGTTCGCCGACCTGCGCGACCAGGGCCGGGGCTACGCCGTCTCGCTGGTCAAGGCGGGAGTGCGGCTGCGCGGGCTGGACGTGGGGGAGGTCCGTCCCCCGCTGCACGAGCCGGCCGGGGATCATCTCAAGCAGCTCGCTCGGCTGATCGAGCGGGGACAGGCGCTGCTCGAGGAGGGCATGTGAAGGCATCGGCGTTCGTCTACCCCTGGGACGTCAACGGGGACCCCGGGGCTCCCGCGCGGCTCGCGGAGCTGGGCACCGCACAGGTGACCCTCGCCTCCGCCTACCACTCCACCCGCGCGCTGACCCCCCGCCACCCCCGGCACCGCGTGGTCACCGCCGAGTACGCGGCCGTGCTGTACCCGGTCGACGGGTCCCGCTGGTCCGGCCGCCGCCTGCGTCCCCATCCGGCGGGCGACTGGGCGCCGGGGGACGCCTTCGGCGAGGCGGCCGCCGCGCTCACGGACGCGGGTCTCGAGGTGCACACCTGGGTGGTGCTCGCCCACACCTCCCGCCTGGGCGCGGAGCACCCGGAGACCTCGGTGGTCAACGCCTACGGCGACCGCTACCCCTGGGCGCCCTGCATCGCCCGGCCGGACACGCGCGCGTACCTGACGGATCTCGCCGCCGAGGCGGCCGTGCGTCCCGGCGCCCGCGGCACCGAACTGGAGTCCCTCGGCTGGTACGGACTGGCCCACCTGCACGCCCACGACAAGACCGCCGGGGTCCCGCTCGGGGACGCCGGGCAGTACCTGATGTCCCTGTGCTTCTGCCCCGACTGCCGGGACGGCTACGGGGAGGAAGGGCTGGACGCGGAGGAACTCGCCGCCGCCGTACGGGAGGCGCTGGACCCGGTGTGGCGGGGAGGGGCGCCCTCCGGGGGCGGCTGGGCCGGCGTCGGGAAACTGCTCGGCGACGCCCGGGCGCACGCCACGCGCGCGTGGCGCGACCGCACGGCCCGCACCCTCCAGGAGGCGGCCGTCGCCGCCGTGCGCCGGGCCGCGCCCGACGGCTTCCAGGTGCTGCTGCACGCCGACCCGGTGTCCTACCACTGCGGCGCCAACGCCGGCGTCGACCCCGCGCACATCCTCTCCGTCGCCGACGGCGTGGTGGTGCCCTGCACCGGTGATCCCGGCCCGGTCACCCCGTTCGCCCGCGAGGGCCGGGAGGGCGCCGTGCTCGCCGCCAACTTCACCGTGGTCTCCGGCATGGGCGGCAGCCCCGGCACCCTCGCCGCCGACGCGGCCGAGGCACGCCGCCTGGGCGCGACCGAACTGCGCCTGTATCACGCCGGGCTGGCGTCGGACGCGGACCTCGCCGCCGTGCGGTCGGCGCTGGCGGACCTCTGACCCAGCACCGTCGCCGTCACCCCCCAGAGGACCACCCCGAGGGCAATCAACTGGGCGCGCCGGCCGAGGAGTTCGACCAGCGCCGCGCCCGCGGCGAGCCCGATCACGTTCGGGACGTGCACCAGGGTGGTGGCGGTGACCCGGCCCAGCAGTGGGCCGGGAGTGCGCCGCTGCACGCTCGTGAGCGCGGCGGTCAGCACGGCGGGCAGCCCCGCGCCGATCGCGGCGCTGCTCGCCCAGGCCGCCGGGTCGTACGGCGCCGCGCGCAGTGCCAGTGCGACGGCCAGGAGGCCGATGCCGTACGCGGCGAACCGCCGGGCGCCCAGCCGCCGCTGGGCCGGTCCCGGGAGCAGTCCGGCCGCCACCGACCCCGCGCCCTGGACGGCGTACAGCACACCGGCGTAGGCGGGGGAGCGGCCCAGGTCCTCGACCACGGCGTACACCAGCGCCCCGTTCACGCCCGCGCACAGCATGGTGACCCCGCCCGCCAGGGCCGGCGGGCGCAGCACGGCGTCCGCCCACAGGCGCCGGAGGCCCTCGGCGGCCCCGCCCCGGCCGCTCCGCCGGGGCGCGCACCGCCCTCCGGCACCGGGCGACCGCCCGAGAGACGGACCGCGTCGATCTGCCCCGGAAGCGCCCGATCAGGACGCCCCGCGTCACATCCGCCCCGCCCCGGCAACCCCAACTTCCTTTGCGCGAAGCATTGACGAAACACCGGGCCACTCCTACGGTCGTCCGCGTCGTACTTCGTACGTCATATATGAGACGCGATACGCGAGATCCGATACGCGTGATCCGACGCGAGATCCGAGAGGCGCGCATGACCTCTGTGCCCACGCCGATCCCCTCCCGCACGCAGTACGTGCTGGAGGAGATCAAACGCCGCATCCTCACCGGCCGGCTCACCCCGGGCCAGGCCCTGGTCGAGACCGACCTCGCCGCACAGTTCGGGGTGTCCAAGACCCCGGTGCGGGAGGCGCTCAAGACCCTGGCCGGCACCGGCCTGGTGGTGATGAGCCAGTACAAGGGCGTCACGGTGCGCATGGTCGACGCGGACATGGCACGCGCGGTCTACGACGTGCGGCTGCTGCTCGAACCGGAGGCGCTCAAGCGCGCCGTGCGCCGCGGCGCCTCCCTGGACGACGCCCGCGAGGCGCTCACCCGCGCCGACGAGGCCACCGACACCGCCGAACGCTCCCTGGCCAACCGGGAGTTCCACCGCGCCCTCTACCTGCCCTGCGGCAACCCGCTGCTCGGCCGGATGCTCGACGAGGTCCGCGACCAGGCCGCCCTGGTCTCCGCGGTCGCCTGGGCCGCCGACCCGTCCTGGGAGCGGGAGGCCGACGAGCACCGCGTGATCCTCGACCTGGCCCTCGCCGGGGACGCGGACGGCGCCGCGCGCGCCCTGCACGCGCACATCGCGTCCTTCGTGCGACGCGCCTTCCCCGAGGCGGAGTTCGAGGCGGAGTTCGCGGCGGAGCTCGCGGCGGCGCAGGAATCCCGGAAGGACGGTCAGGCATGACGACGACGTCTCCCCCTCAGGCGGGCGAACCCCGGGCGGGCGAACCCCGGGCGGGCGAACCCCGGGCGGGCGAACCCCGGACGTTCGAGTCCCGGACGTTCGAGCTCCAGCGGGCCGCCCTGGCCGACGTGGTGGCGATCCCCGTGACCCCGTTCGCCGAGGACGGCTCCGTGGACCCGGACGCCTACCGGGCCCTGCTGCGCCGCCTCCTCGACGGGGGCATCACGACCCTCACCCCCAACGGCAACACCGGGGAGTTCTACGCCCTCACCCCGTCCGAGCGGCGGCTGGTCACCGAGCTGACCGCCGAGGAGGCCGGCGGCCGCGCCGCGATCCTGGTGGGCGTCGGCCACGACGTGCCCACGGCGGTCGCCTCCGCGCGGCACGCCCGCGAGCTGGGCGCGCAGATGGTGATGGTGCACCAGCCCGTCCACCCGTACGTCTCGCAGAGCGGCTGGGTCGACTACCACCGGGCCATCGCCGAGGCCGTGCCCGAGCTGGGCGTCGTCCCCTACCTCCGCAACGCGCAGCTCGCCGGCGCCCGGCTCGCCGAACTCGCCGACGCCTGCCCGAACGTGATCGGCGTGAAGTACGCGGTGCCGGACGCGGCCCGGTTCGCCGCCTTCGCCCGGGACGCGGGACTGGAACGCTTCGTGTGGGTGGCGGGGCTCGCCGAACCGTACGCCCCCTCCTACTTCTCGGCCGGCGCGACCGGCTTCACCTCGGGGCTGGTCAACGTCGCCCCGTCCGTGTCGCTGACCATGCTGGAGGCGCTGCGCACCGGCGACTACCCGACCGCCATGAAGGTGTGGGAGCAGATCCGCCGCTTCGAGGAACTGCGCGCCGCCAACGGCTCCGCCAACAACGTCACCGTCGTCAAGGAGGCCCTCGCCTCCCTCGGGCTGTGCCGCCGCGAGGTCCGCCCGCCCAGCAGGCCGCTGCCCGAGAGCGAGCGCGCCGAGGTCGCCGCCATCGTCGCCGGATGGTCGGTATGAAGTCACCCGAAGAGCTCCGCAGCCACCAGTGGTACGGCACGGACGGACTGCGCTCCTTCAGCCACCGTGCCCGCACCCGCCAGCTCGGTTACCTGCCCGAGGAGCACCTGGGCAAGCCGGTCGTGGCGATCCTCAACACCTGGTCCGACATCAACCCCTGCCACGTCCACCTGCGCGACCGCGCCCAGGCCGTCAAGCGCGGGGTGTGGCAGGCGGGCGGCTTCCCGCTGGAGTTCCCGGTCTCCACCCTCAGCGAGACCTTCCAGAAGCCGACCCCCATGCTCTACCGCAACCTCCTCGCCATGGAGACCGAGGAGCTGCTGCGCTCCTACCCGGTCGACGGGGCCGTGCTGATGGGCGGCTGCGACAAGTCCACGCCCGCCCTGCTCATGGGCGCCGCCAGCGCCGGCCTGCCCGCCGTGTTCGTGCCCGCCGGGCCCATGCTGCCCGGGCACTGGCGCGGTGAGACCCTCGGCTCGGGCACCGACATGTGGAAGTACTGGGACGACAAGCGGGCCGGCGTCATCGGCGACTGCGAGATGCAGGAGCTGGAGAGCGGCCTGGCCCGCTCGCCCGGCCACTGCATGACGATGGGCACCGCGTCCACGCTGACCGCCGCCGCCGAGGCGCTCGGCGTCACCGTCCCGGGCGCGTCCAGCATCCCGGCCGTCGACTCCGGGCACGACCGGATGGCCGCGAAGGCCGGCATGACGATCGTCGACCTCATCCGCGAGGACCGCCGGATCGGCGACATCCTCACCGCGGACGCCTTCGAGGACGCCGTGACGACCGTCCTCGGGCTCGGCGGCTCCACCAACGCCGTCATCCACCTGATCGCCATGGCCGGACGCGCGGGCGTGAAGCTCACCCTCGACGACTTCGACCGCATCGCCCGCACCGTCCCGGTGCTGGCCAACGTACGGCCCGGCGGGCAGACGTACCTGATGGAGGACTTCCACTTCGCGGGCGGGCTGCCCGGGTTCCTCTCCCGGATCCCGGACCTGCTGCACCTGGACCGTCCCACCGTCTGCCACGACACCCTGCGCGAACAGCTCGCCGGCGCGCGGGTGCACGACGACGACGTCATCAGGACCCGCGACAACCCGGTCGCGGAGGAGGGCGGGGTCGCCGTGCTGCGCGGCAACCTCTGCCCCGACGGCGCCGTCATCAAGCACATCGCCGCCGAACCGCACCTGCTCCGGCACACCGGTCCCGCCGTCGTCTTCGACGACTACAAGGAGATGCAGCGGACCATCGACGACCCGGCGCTGAACATCACCGCGGACAGCGTGCTGGTGCTGCGCAACGCCGGCCCCAAGGGCGGCCCGGGCATGCCCGAGTACGGCATGCTGCCGCTCCCCGCCCACCTGCTCAAGCAGGGGGTGCGGGACATGGTCCGCATCTCCGACGCCCGTATGAGCGGCACGAGTTACGGCGCCTGCGTGCTGCACATCGCCCCCGAGTCGTACGTCGGCGGACCGCTCGCGCTGGTGCGCACCGGCGACCCGATCACCCTCGACGTCGAGAACCGCACCCTCACCCTCGACGTGGACGACGAGGAGCTGCGTCGCCGCCGCGCGGAGTGGACGCCGCCGCCCGCGCGCCACGAGCGCGGCTACGGCGCGCTCTACGACGACCAGATCACCCAGGCCGACACCGGCTGCGACTTCGAGTTCCTCGCCCGCCCGGGCACCGTCCAGGACCCGTACGCGGGCTGACCCGCCCGCCCGGGCGGAACCGGCCCCGCACACCCGTGCAGAAAGCGCTTCCTACCCACCCACGCCACAGCCCCAGGCACCGCACAGCACGACGTACCGAGAAACGGAGAACAGTCATGGCCCAAGCCGCAGCCGTGGCGAAACCGCCCGCGCCACCGAGGCGGCGCCGTGCCTCCGCCACACCCCGCCGACTGCCCTACCTGCTGATCGCGCCGGCCGCCCTGCTCATGCTGGGGTTCATCGCGTACCCGGTCCTCAGCGTCTTCTACTACAGCCTGCGGGACTACAACCCCACCAAACCCTGGCGGAACGGCTTCGCGGGACTCGACAACTTCACCCGCATCTTCACCGAGGACCCCCTCTTCTGGGACACCCTCGTCTTCAGCGCCAAGTGGGTGTTCGTCGAGGTCGGCCTGCAACTGCTGTTCGGCCTCGCCCTCGCCCTCATCGTCAACCAGACCTTCGTGGGCCGGGCCCTCGGCCGCGCGCTGGTCTTCTCCCCGTGGGCCGTCTCCGGCGTGCTGACCTCCGCGATCTGGGTGCTGCTCTACAACTCCCAGACCGGCATCACCCGTTACCTCGCGGACATGGGCATCGGCGAGTACGGCGTGAGCTGGCTGTCGGACACCTCCACGGTGTTCCCCGCGGCGGTCGTGGCCGACCTGTGGCGCGGCGTGCCCTTCTTCGCGATCCTCATCCTCGCCGACCTCCAGTCCGTCTCCAAGGACCTGTACGAGGCCGCCGAGGTGGACGGCGCCAGCCGCATCAAGCAGTTCTGGCACATCACGCTGCCGCACCTGAAGGACGCCATCATCCTCTCCACGCTGCTGCGCGCCGTGTGGGAGTTCAACAACGTCGACCTGCTCTACACGCTGACCGGGGGCGGACCCGCCGGCACGACCACCACGCTGCCGCTGTACATCGCCAACACCTCCGTCGACGCCCATGACTTCGGCTACGCGTCGGCGCTGACCACGGTGGCGTTCGTGATCCTGCTCTTCTGCTCGATGGTCTACCTGCGGCTGAGCAAGTTCGGAGGCGAGAAGTGATCACCAAGGAGGCCACCGTGGCCGCCCCCGCCCCCGCGCCGGCCGTCCCCGAGCCGCCCCGGCCCGCGAAGCGGCACCGGGCCTGGGACGAGGCGCCCCGCTGGCAGATCTACCTGCCCCTCGGCGTCTACCTCGTCTTCACCCTCATCCCCTTCTACTGGATCCTGCTGTTCGCGCTCCGCCCGGCCGGCTCCACCTCGCTCGTGCCCTGGCCGATGACCACCGCCCACTTCGAGAAGGTGTGGACCGACCGAGGCTTCGCCACCTTCTTCCAGAACAGCGTGCTCGTCGGCGTCGTCACCCTGTTCATGACCACCCTGGTCGCCCTGGCCGGCGGCTACGCCCTCGCCCGGTTCGACTTCAGGATCAAGCGCGGGTTCATGCTGGCGCTGCTCTGCTCCCAGTTCGTGCCCGGCGCGTTGCTGCTCGTGCCGCTGTTCGAGATCTTCGCCGAACTGCGGATGATCAACTCCCTGGGCAGCGTCATCATCGCGGAGACGGTGTTCCAGCTGCCGCTGTCGATGATCCTGATCAGCAACTTCATCAAGAACGTGCCGTACTCCCTGGAGGAGGCCGCCTGGGTCGACGGCTGCAACCGGTTCCGGGCGTTCCGGGTGGTCGTCCTGCCGCTGCTGCGGCCCGGCCTGATCGCCGTCGGCTCCTTCGCCTTCGTGCACTCCTGGAACCACTTCCTGTTCGCCCTGATGTTCCTCAACAACCAGGAGAAGCAGACCATCCCGGTCGGTCTCAACACCTTGATGAGCGCGGACAGCGTCGACCTCGGCGCGCTCGCCGCGGGCGGCATCATCGCGGCCGTCCCCGTCGTGATCGTGTTCGCCTTCATCCAGAAGTGGCTGATCACCGGCTTCAGCGCGGGGGCGGTGAAGGGATGACCGCCTCGCCCGCCGCATCCGGCGCCCCGCTGCCCGTCGTCCTGGCCGGCGCCCGCGGCCACGGCCGCTGGCACGTGGAGAACATCCGCCGCCTCCAGGCGAAGGGACGGGTACGGCTCGCCGGCGTCTGCGAGCTGACCCCGCTCACCGAGGACGAGTTCGGCGGCGACCTCCCCGAGCAGTCCGCCGACCTCGGCGCGCTCCTCGACGCCACCGGCGCCCGCGTCGCGGTCGTCTGCACCCCCATCCCCACCCACACCGGACTCGCCCTCACCGCGGCCGAGCGGGGCGTGCACCTGCTGCTGGAGAAGCCCCCGGCCCCGTCGTACGCCGAGTTCCGCCGGATGGCGGACGGGGTCGCCGCGGCCGGGGTGGCCTGCCAGATCGGCTTCCAGTCGCTCGGCTCGCACGCCGTGCCCGCGATCCGCGGCCTGATCGCCGAGGGCGCCGTCGGCCGGGTGACCGGGATCGGCGGGGCCGGCGCCTGGGTGCGCCCCGAGGCGTACTTCCGCCGCGCGCCCTGGGCGGGCCGGCGACGCCTCGACGGCGTCGACGTGGTCGACGGGGCGCTCACCAACCCCCTCGCGCACGCCGTCGCCACCGCCCTCGCGCTCGCCGGGAGCACCCGCGCCGAGGACGTCGCCGGCATCGAGACCGAGCTGCTGCGCGCCAACGACATCGAGTCCGACGACACCTCCTGCGTCCGCGTCACCACCGTCCGGGGCGGCCCGGTCACCGTCGCCGCCACCCTGTGCGCGGAGCGGGCCGACGAGCCGTACGTGGTGGTGCACGGCACCAGCGGCCGGATCACCTTCTGGTACAAGCAGGACCGGGTCCTGCTCCAGCGCGCGGACCACGGCCCCGAGGAACTCCACTTCGGCCGCACCGACCTGCTGGAGAACCTCGTCGCGCACCTGGACGACGGCACGCCGCTGCTGGTCACCCCGGACGACACCGGCGCCTTCATGCGGGTCGTCGAGGCGATCCGCACCGCCCCCGACCCGGCCCCGCTGCCCGACGGCGCCTGGCGCCGCGTCCCCGGCGAGGACCGCCGGGTGGTGCCCGGCGTCGACGCCCTGGTCGCGGCCGCCGCGGAGCGCCTGTCCCTCTACTCCGAGCTGGGTGCCCCCTGGGCCCGGCCCGCCCACCACCGTCCGCCGAAAGAGGTGAGCACCCGATGACCGGAAACGACTCCGTGGTGCTGCGCGTCGCCGGCCGGCCCGTCGGCCGGTACGTCACCCGGCCGGAACTGCCGGCCCGGCTCTCCCCGCGGCCCTATCTGCACCCCGTCACCACCCTGGCCGGCACGGCGGTCACCGAGCTGAGCCCCGCCGACCACGCACACCACCTCGGCGTCGGTGTCGCCGTTCCCGACGTCGAGGGGTTCAACTTCTGGGGCGGCCGCACCTACGTCCGCGACCAGGGCCCCACCGAGCTGGACAACCACGGCGCCCAGCGGCACACCGCCTACCACCGGCGCGAGGCCGACGGCTTCACCGAGGAACTGCGCTGGACGGCCGCGCCCGGCGAACTGCTGCGCGAGCGGCGCACGGTCACCGCGACCGCGCTCTCCGACGGCGCGTGGGCCCTGGACCTCGCCTTCGCGCTCACCAACGTCACCGGACGCCCGCTGTCCGTCGGCAGCCCCGCCACCAACGGCCGCCCCGGCGCCGCCTACGGGGGCTTCTTCTGGCGGGCCCGCAAGGAGGACGCGGCGCCGGACGTGTTCACCGCGGCGGCCGACGGCACGGACGCGGTGCACGGGCGGACCGCCGGCTGGGTCGCCCTGGCCGGCTCCGCCTGGACCCTCGTGTTCGCCGCGGCCACCGAGGAGACCCGCCGCGACCCCTGGTTCGTGCGCACCGACGAGTACCCGGGGGTCGGCTCCTCCCTCGCGCACGACGCGCGGCTGCCGGTCCCGCCCGGGGGGACGGTGGAGCGCCGGGTCGTCACCGTCGTCGCCGACGGCCGCCTCGGCCGCGCGGAGGCGGCCGCCCTGGTCGCGAAGGCGGTGAACCCATGAGCGCCGGCCCGGCCGAGCCCGTCTACCGCAACCCGGTCCTGAACGCCGACTGGTCCGACCCCGACGTGATCCGCGTCGGCGACGACTTCTACCTCACCGCCTCCAGCTTCGGCCGCGTCCCCGGACTGCCCCTGCTGCACTCGCGCGACCTGGTCAACTGGACCCTCGTCGGCCACGCCCTGCAACGCCTGGAACCCGAGAGCGAGTTCGCGGTGCCCCGGCACGACTGCGGGGTGTGGGCGCCGTCCCTGCGCCACCACGACGGCCGCTTCTGGATCTTCTGGGGCGACCCCGACCAGGGCATCTTCCAGGTCAACGCCCCCGAGATCCGCGGCCCGTGGACCCGCCCGCACCTGCTCAAGGCCGGCAAAGGGCTGATCGACCCCTGCCCGCTGTGGGACGACGAGACCGGTGAGGCGTACCTCGTGCACGCCTGGGCCAAGTCCCGCTCCGGCGTCAAGAACCGTCTCACCGGCCACCGGATGCACCCGCACGGCACCGAACTCCTCGACGAGGGCAAGGTGATCGTCGACGGCGACCGCATCCCCGGCTGGTTCACCCTCGAAGGGCCCAAGCTCTACCGGCACGACGGCTGGTTCTGGATCCTCGCCCCCGCCGGGGGAGTGGAGACCGGCTGGCAGGGCGCCTTCCGCTCCCGCGCCTTCTTCGGCCCGTACGAGGAGAAGGTGGTCCTGGAGCAGAAGGACACCGACGTCAACGGCCCGCACCAGGGCGGCTGGGTGCGCACCCCGTCCGGCGAGGACTGGTTCCTGCACTTCCAGCAGCGCGGCGCCTACGGCCGGGTCGTCCACCTCCAGCCGATGCGCTGGGACACGGACGGCTGGCCGGTGATCGGGGACGACGGCGCCCCCGTCGCCGCACACCGCCGCCCGGACCTGCCGCCGCAGCCGCCCGCCGCGCCCGCAGGCGACGACGACTTCCCCGGCGGGCGCCCCGGCCGCCAGTGGCAGTGGACCGCCAACCCCCGGGACGGCTGGGCCACCCACCACTCCGCCGACGGACTGCGCCTCACCTGCGTCCGCACCGCCGACGCGCACGACCTGCGGCTGCTGCCCCACGTCCTCACCCAGCGGCTGCCCGGCGCCCCGTGCACCGTCGAGGTGGACCTGCGGCTCGACGACGGCGAACCCGGGGCGCGCGCCGGACTCGTGGTGCTCGGGGACGCCTACAGCTGGATCGGACTCGAGCGCGGCCCCGACGGCGCGGTGCGGCTGGTGCACCGGTTCGCCGAGCCGGCGGCCATGGGGGCGCCTCCCACGTCTTCGGGGCAGTGGGGGAGGGAGCGGGACGCCGCACCCCCGCGCCCCGCTCCCGGCGGCCGGGCCCGGCTGCGCGTCGACATCGGCGCCGGCGCGCGCTGCCGCTTCTCGTACCACACGGGGGACGGTACCGAAGACGGCACCGGGGACGGCTTCCGTCCCTCCGGCCGGGTCTTCGCCGCGACTCCCTGGCGCTGGGTCGGTGCTCTGCTCGGCCTGGTCGCCCTGGCGCCCACCGGACAGGGACACGCCGGCACCGCCACGTTCACGCAGTTCAGGATCCGCATCCAGGAGAAGAGAGCCGACCGATGAAGATCAGCATTCTCGGAAGAAGCACGGGCAGCGGGCGCCGCGGCAGGACGTCGGCGGCCGTCGCCCTCGGAGCGGTCCTCGCCCTGACCGCCACCGCCTGCGGGGACGGCGGCAGCGGCGGGGGCGCGGGAGCCGAGGGCGACGGCACCGGGAAGATCGTCTTCTGGGACAACAACGGCGGTGTCCGCACCGACATCTGGAAGGAGATCATCGCCGACTTCGAGAAGGAGAACCCGGACATCGACGTCCAGTACGTCGGCATCGCCTCCACCGAGTACCAGTCCAAGGTCGACACCGCCATCCAGGGCGGCAGCATGCCGGACGTGGGCGGCATCAGCGCGTCGATGCTCGCGGGCTTCGCCGCCCAGGGCGCGCTGGAACCGCTGGACGAGCGGCTGGAGGGGTCGTCCCTCGACGGCAAGCTCAACAAGGACATGATCGAGTCGCTGCGGGCGGCCGGCGGCGGGGACGACCGGCTGTACTCCGTGCCGACCTCGGCCAACAACGGCGTGCTGTACTACCGCACCGACATGTTCGAGAAGGCGGGCCTTCAGGAGCCGACCACCTGGGACCGCTTCTTCGAGGCCGCGGAGAAGCTCACCGACAAGGGCGACAACCGCTTCGGCTACACCATCCGCGGCGGCGCCGGCTCCATCGCCCAGGCCCTGGACGCGATGTACGGGCAGTCCGGCATCACCTCGTTCTGGGACTCCACCGGCAAGAAGACCACGGTCAACGCCCCGGAGAACGTGAAGGCGCTGGAGAAGTACGCGGGCCTGTTCAAGCGGGTCACCCCCGCCGCCGACCTCAACAACGACTTCACCAAGATGGTCGCGCAGTGGGATTCCGGCGAGATCGGGATGCTCAACCACAACCTCGGCTCCTACCAGGACCACGTGAAGGCGCTGGGCACGGAGAAGTTCCGGGGCATCCCGCAGCCGGTCGGCCCCGGCGGCAAGCGGGTGCAGGTCTCCAACCCGGTCGACGGCCTCGGCCTGTTCAAGAGCTCCTCGAACAAGGAGGCCGCCTGGAAGTTCATCGAGTTCGCCGTCTCCGCGCAGTCCAACTCGAAGTTCAACGAGTCGGCGGGACAGGTGCCGGCGCACGCGGACGCCGCGAAGGACGCGTGGATCGCGAAGGCGGAGCCGACGAAGCTCGCCGCCGAGGCGCTGAGCGACGGGTCGACGACCATCGTGCAGCTGCCGTACTACCTGCCGGACTGGAACACCATCTCGAAGGCGGACAACGAGCCGACCTTCCAGAAGGTGCTGCTCGGGGACATGAGTGCGAAGGATTTCCTGGACGGTCTGGCCAAGCAGCTGAACGAGGCGCAGGCCGAGTGGGACGAGCAGATGAGTTGAGCGGTGCCTTCCGCCGGGGGCGGCCTGCGAGTGCGCAGGCCGCGGGCCGTCCCCGGCCGGGCGCGCAGTTCCCCGCGCCCCTGGTTCTGTCGGCCTTCGTGGAAAGGAACAGGCTGTGTCCCTCTCGCGCAGACAGGTTGTCGTCGCCGGGGCCGGTGTCCCTCTGGGGGCGGCCGTGAGCGGTACGGCGCACGGCGCCCCGCGCCGGCGGACGCTCTGGATCGCCGGTGACTCCACCGCCGCCCAGAAGTACGCCGACGCCGCGCCCGAGACGGGGTGGGGGACGGCGTTGCCCTTCCTGCTCCGGCGCCGTCTTGCCGTCGCCAACCACGCGGTCAACGGGCGGAGTTCCAAGAGCTTCGCCGACGAGGGGCGGTTGGACGCGATCCTCGCCGGCATCCGGCCGGGCGACCTGCTGCTCGTGCAGTTCGCGCACAACGACGAGAAGACCGGCGACCCCAGCCGGTACACCGAGCCCTGGACCACGTACCGGCAGTACCTGCGCCGGTACCTGGACGGCGCCCGGGCGCGGGGAGCGCGTCCGGTGCTGGCGACCCCGGTGGAGCGGCGGCGGTTCGACGCGGACGGGCGGGCCGTGCCCAGCCACGGGGAGTACCCGGCGGCGATGCGGGCGCTGGCCCGGCAGGAGCGGGTCGCGCTGCTCGACGTCCAGGCGCTGTCCCTGGCGCTGTGGCAGGAGCTCGGGCCCGAGGCGACGCGGACGTACTTCAACTGGACCGACACCGAGCAGGACAACACCCACTTCTCCCCGACGGGCGCGATCGCCGTGGCACGGCTGGTCGCCCGGGAGCTGCTGCGCACCCGGGTGCTCGCGCCGCACGACGTGCGGCGGCTGGACCAGGAGATCCCCCCGTCGTGGATCACCTGGCCGGAGGCCGCCGCGTGACACCCCCCGGACCATGAACAGGAGAGCCGCACCATGAACGCATTCGCATGGCATGGGCATGGCAGAAGAGTCGGTGTGCTGGCCGGCTGCACCGCCCTCGCACTGGCCCTGACCGGTACCGCCGCGCAGGCCCACACCCCCGCGCACGCGCACCGCGACCCCGCACGCCAGACCCTGCCCGCGGGCGACGGCTGGGCGGCACACGGCACCGGCACCACCGGAGGCGCCGCCGCCGACGCCGCGCACGTCCGCACCGTGACCGACTGGGACCAGTTCACCGCCGCCCTTGCCGAGGGCGGGGACGCCCCGAAGATCATCAAGGTGAAGGGCACCCTCGACGCCGTCGCCGACGGCTGCGACGCGCTCGCCGCCCCCGGCTACGACTTCGACGCCTACCTGGAGACGTACGCCCCCGAGACCTGGGGCCTGGACCGGGACCTGGCCGACGAGCCCGACGACAGCCCCGAGGGCCTGCGCCGCGCCTCCGCGGCCAACCAGGACGCGGCGGTCAAGGTGAACGTCCCCTCCAACACCACGATCATCGGCGTCGGCCGCGGCGCCGCCGTCAAGGGCGCCAGCCTCCAGATCAAGGGCGTCGACAACGTCATCGTCCGCAACCTCACCCTGGAGAGCCCGGTCGACTGCTTCCCGCAGTGGGACCCGACCGACGGCGACCGCGGCAACTGGAACAGCGAGTACGACACCGTCGTCGTGCACGGCTCGACCCACGTGTGGCTGGACCACAACACCTTCACCGACGGCGCGCACCCCGACAGCGCGGCCCCCACCCACTTCGGCATGCTCTACCAGCAGCACGACGGCCAACTCGACATCGTCCGGGGCGCGAACCACGTCACCGCCTCCTGGAACGTCTTCACCGAGCACGACAAGACGATCCTCATCGGCAACAGCGACAGCGAGTCCACCGCCGCGGGCGACCGCGGCAAGCTCAAGGTGACGTTCCACCACAATCTGTTCGAGGACCTCACCGAGCGGACCCCGCGCGTCCGTTTCGGGCAGGTCGACGTCTACAACAACCACTTCGTGGCCGGCTCCGGCTACGGCTACAGCTTCGGCATCGGCAAGGAGTCCCAGCTCGTCGCCGAGCACAACGCGTTCACCCTGCCCCGGGGCATCAGCCCGGCGAAGATCCTCAAGCGCTGGAACGACGCGCCGCTCACCGCCCGGCACAACCTGGTCAACGGCAGGCCGGTCGACCTGATCGCCGTGCACAACGCGGAGATCCCCGAGGAGACCCTGCGCTCCGGCGCCGGCTGGACGCCCACCCTGCGCAGGACCGTGCACCCCGCGTGGGCCGTGCCCGTCCTGGTCGGCCTCGGCGCGGGCGCCGGCCGCCTCCGCTGACCCGCACCCGCCGAGCCGCCGGTGCGGTCCGCCCCCACGGCCGACCGCACCGGCTCCCGCCCGCCCCCCAAGGAGCACCCGCATGCCCTCGCCCCTGTCCCGGAGGAACGCCCTGCTGGCCGGCGCCGCGGCCGGCTCCGCCCTCGCCCTGACCGCCCCACCCGCCCACGCGCACCGCCGCCCGCGCGGCCCGTTCGGCTGCCACGGCTCGCCGTCCGCGCGGCTCACCCCCACCACCCTGTACGTCCACCCGCGCGGCGCCGGCGACTTCACCGGCGTCCAGGCCGCCGTCGACGCCGCCACCGGCCCCGGACGCACCCTCGTCATCGCCCCCGGCGTCTACCGCGAGACCGTCTCCGTCCCCGCCGACCGCACGGACATGACCTGGATCGGCGCCTGTGACGACGCCCGCGACGTGGTCGTCGTCCACGACAACGCGGCCGGCACCCCCAAACCCGGAGGCGGCACCTACGGCACCTCCGGGTCGGCCACCACCACCCTGCGCCCCGACGGCTTCACCGCCCGCCGGATCACCTTCGCCAACGACTGGCTGCGCGCCGACCACCCCGGCATCAGCGGCACACAGGCCGTCGCCGTCAAGGTCATGGGCGACCGCAGCGCCTTCTTCGACTGCCGGTTCCTCGGCCACCAGGACACCCTCTACGCCGACTCGGCGTCCCCGGCCACCGTGGCCCGCCAGTACTTCGCGCGCTGCTACGCCGAGGGCGACGTCGACTTCGTCTTCGGCCGGGCCACGGCCGTCTTCGAGGACTGCCACTTCCGCACGCTGCTCCGCCCCGACCTGAGCTCCGCCCCCTTCGGCTTCGTCTTCGCGCCCTCCACCGCCGTCGCCGCCCCGCGGGGCTTCCTGGTCACCCGCAGCCGAATCAGCAGCGAGGCGCCGGACGGCTTCTACAAGCTGGCCCGCCCCTGGGTGCCCAGCTCCGACCCGACCGCCCGGCCCATGCTCACCGTCCGCGAGACCCGGATCGACGCGGGCATCGACGCGGTCGCCCCGTACGCGAACATGTCGAGCGGCCACCCCTGGCAGGAGCAGCGCTTCGCCGAGTACCGCAACACCGGACCGGGTGCCGTGATCACCGTGCCGGAGAACCGGCCCCAGCTCGACCGGGTCCGGGCCGCCTCCCACACCCCGCGGGCCCACCTCGGCGACTGGCGGCCCCGGTGACAGCCCCCGTCCCCGGCCCGCCCGGCCTCCACCGGGCGCTCAGGGACGACCTGCGCTTCCCGCTCGCCTGGGGCACCTCGCCGGTCCGGGACTTCCCCGCGTGGCGGCGGGCGGCCCGGGCCAAGGTCGAGGAACTGCTCGTCGTGCCCCGCCAGGACGGCCTCCCGTACGCGCCGCGGTACACGGACCGCTCGGAGGCCGACGGCTTCACGCGCGAACTCGTGACCGTCACCCTCACCCGCCACACGCGGGTCCGCGGCGCCCTGCTCACCCCGCGGGGCACCGGCCCCTTCCCGGCCGTACTGCTGCTGCACGACCACGGCTCCCGGTTCGACATCGGCAAGGAGAAGGCCGTCCGGCCCTGGTACGACGACGCCCGGCTCGCCTCCGCCGGGGAATGGGCCGGCCGGCACTTCGACGGCCGCTTCGTCGGGGACGAACTCGCCCGGCGCGGCCACGTCGTGCTCTGCCTGGACGCCCTCGGCTGGGGCGAGCGCGGCCCCCTCGCCCACGAGCAGCAACAGGCGCTGGCGAGCAACCTCTTCCACCTCGGCTCCTCGCTCGCCGGACTCCACGCCCGCGAGGACCAGCGGGCCGCGGCCTTCCTGGCGGGACTGGACCGGGTGGACGCGCGCCGGGTCGCCGCCCTCGGGTTCTCCATGGGCGGCTACCGGGCCTGGCAGGTCGCCGCCCTCAGCGACGACGTCGCGGCCGCGGCGAGCGTGTGCTGGATGACGGGCCTGAGGGAGATGATGGTCCCCGGCAACAACACGCTGCGCGGGCAGTCGGCGTTCCACATGCTCCACCCCGGGCTCGCCCGGTACCTCGACATCCCCGACGTGGCGAGCATCGCCGCGCCGAAGCCGATGCTGTTCTTCCACGGCGGACGCGACGCCCTCTTCCCCGCCGGCGGGGTGCGGGCCGCGTACGACCGGCTGCGCGCCGTCTGGCGTTCGTGCGGGGCGGAGGAACGGCTGCGGCTGAAGACCTGGCCCGAGGCCGGCCACGTCTTCGACGCCGCGATGCAGGACGAGGTGCACGCCTGGCTCGGCTCCGTCCTGCGCGGCTGATCCGCGCGGCCGAGGACCTGCCGGCCCGTCCCTTCCGCGACGCCGGAGCGGCGGGGCGGTCCCCGGTCACCGCCGTCACGGTGAACCGTGCGGCCCGGGAGCGGGCGTGCCGTGACCGGTGAGGACCGCGCCGGACGCCAGGTCGCGGGCGGCGCCGGCGAAGCACCGCTCGTCGGCACGGGGGGCGAGGCCGGGGACGACGCCCCGGCCGGGGCCCGTGAGCAGAGCCCCGGGCGCGGTGGCCGGACGGCGCGCCCGGGGCGGTGTCACGGGGGCTTCCCGGTGGGAGCCGCCGGTGGACGACGCGGCCGGGCGGTCCTCCCGCGTCCGGACGGACGCGGCGACCCGGGACCTCTGGCTCGGGGCCGTGCAGGGCCGTGTCCGGCTTCGCCGCGCCGCTGGTGGCCGCCGGCCCCGGACACCCGCGCGGAGGACTCCGCACCGGAGGGCCCGCACCGGGAAACGCGGACGCCCCCACCGGGCGTGGGCCGGCGGGGGCGCCCTGACGGCCCTTTGGACGGGGGTCCGAAGGGCCGGGGTCCCGGCGGGCCCGAGGGGGGTTCGGACGTCGCCGGGACCGGGCCGCCGGACGTCGGGACGGCGGCCCGGGGTCACGTCACGGACGCGGCGGGATCACTTGTAGGTGATGTCCGAGTCCGAGAACTTGCAGTACTTCCCGTCGGGGCCGGAGCCGAGGTCCTTCGGCTCCTTGCCCGAGTTGTTGCCCTGGTAGCGGGTGCAGGTCTTCATCTTCTTCTTGCTGTCGCCGTGGATGCGGATCCCCGACAGCGTGGCGGTGTCGCCGTAGTTGGTGTTGATGCCCACGATCGACTTGCCGGGCGCGGTGAGGTCGATGTCCTTCAGCACGATCGTGCGCTTGTACTGCGTCTTGCAGTTGCCGCAGGAGCGCACCAGCTTGCCGAAGTCCTCGACCTGGAAGCCGCTCACGGTCAGCGTGCCGGCGCCGTTGAACTGCAGCACCTTGTCGTCGGCCTTCCGCGCGCCGCCGCCGATCACCTTGTACTGCGCCGACGACGACTTGCCCTTGAAGCTGGCGGCGTCCTCGCCGACGTCCAGCCACCACACGTTCTCCAGCGTGCAACTGCCCTTGCAGTGCACGCCGTCGGCGGCCGGGGTGCCGATGACGACGTTCTTCAGCGTGGCGCCGTCGGCCAGCTCGAAGATCGGGTCCTGGCCCTCGTCCTGGCTGTCGCCGCCCAGGGCGCCGGTGCCGTAGAACTTCTTCATGCCGCCGTCGTAGACGCCGGAGACCGGCACGGTCTTCGACACCGGCTTGCCGCCGGTGTCCGAGGGCCAGGACGGGGCGGCGCTCGCGGTGGACAGCATCGTCGAGGTGACGATCGCCGCACCCGTGATGCCGAGCGCGGAGAACCCGGCGATCGCCACCCGCCTCTTCGCGGTCCGGCGCCGGTGGGAGACGCGCTGTTCGGCTCGTGCAGTCATGCCATTCCTTGCGTGGAGAGGGTCTTTGCGTCTCCTGGTCGCCGCCGGAGCGGGAAGGGTTGCCGCCTCTCCGAAGAATTTTTTCCGGGCCGGCCGTCACGAGTCCCCGTCGTCGGACGAACCGCCCTCGTCCGCCGCCGCCTTGTCCCCCCGGCGCGCGAAGTCGCCGCCCACGGAGAGCCGCTGCGCACCGGTGGCGGCCGTCGCGGTGTAGCGGTCGTCCCCGGCGTCCCGGCCGCCGCGCCCGTGGTCGTACTGCCCCGCGAACACCCACTCGCCCGGCGGGACCGCGCGGCCCTCCTTGAGCGTCCAGGTGTAGACGAGGAAGCCGCCCCGCTCCCGGACCGTGAGGTCGAAGTCGGCCTCGGGCAGCGAACGCCAGGCGCCCGTGGAGGCCACCCCGCCGGTCTGCGCGATCCGCAGCTCCACGGTGAGCGCGGTCAGCCGCTCGGTGGTCTTCAGGGTGACGTTGCTCTGCGCCCAGAACTCGTTGCTGTGCGGGTCCACCGAGCCGTCCGACCACAGCGGCCCGTCCTCCACCCCGGCCGGCGGCCGGACGGTGCCGGACGCACTCGGTGTCCCGGCGGACGGGGCGCCGGTGTCCCGCGGCCGGTCCGGGGCGTCCGGGGAGGGCTCCACCGGCGGCACGGGCGCCCTGCTCGTCGCGTCCGGGGAGGGCGTGGGCGCCGGGGCCGGCGAGACGGCCACGTGCCGCTGCGAAGGCGGCTCGTCGCCCTTCACCGCGGAGGCGACTGCGTAACCGCCCACCGCGAGCACACCGGCCACCGCGGCCGTCGCGCCCGCCATCCGGAGCCAGCCGAACACCGGCGGGCGCCGGGCCCGGTGGTCCGGCCGGGCCGGGCCGGCCATGCCGCGCTCGATCCGGGCCAGCATGCGCTCCCGGTCGGGCTCGTGCGCCCCGGCCGCCTCCTGCAGCCGGGCGCGCAGCTCCTCGTGCACGTCCCGCCGCATCGTCACCGGTCCCTTCCCTCGGCCCCGCCGGAGCGTTCGCGCGTGCCCTCGGCCGTGTCCCCGCGGGCGGCCGCCCCCATCGCCGCGTGCACCCGCTGCGGCACCTCCCGCGTGCCCAGCAGCCGCTGCAGTTCGGCCATCCCCTTCGAGGTCTGGCTCTTCACCGTACCCACCGAGACGCCCAGGGCCAGCGCGGTGTCCTTCTCCGACAGGTCGAAGGCGTACCGCAGCACCACGCACGCCCGCTTGCGGAACGGCAGCCGGCGCAGCGCCTCCCGCACGTCCACCACGCCCGCCACGTCGGGATTCTCGGTCCGCTCCTCGCGCTGCGGCCAGAACAGCGCGATCCGGCGCCGCTCGCGCACCGCGCTGCGGATCCGGGTGCGGGCCAGGTTGGCCACCACGCCCCGGGCGTACGCCACCGGGTGGTCGGCGGCCCGCACCCGGTCCCAGCGGTGCCACAGCGCCAGCAGCGCGTCCGCCGCCAGGTCGTCGGCGGCGTCCGCCTCACCGGTCAGCAGATGGGCCAGCCGGGACAGTTCGGCGTAGTGGCGCTCGAAGAAGGCGTGGAACTCCACGGAGGCGGTGTCGTCGACGACGGTGCCCATGGCCTCCCTCCCCTCGCGGCGGCGTCGGGCGCCCGGCGGGCACCTGTGTGGCTGTGCGCGTCGTGTGGACGGCGTGTGCGTGTCCGGCGTCGACCGGACGAGATCCGGAGCGTAGCAGTGATCGTTCATGCGTTCGTGCGGGGGGCCGAACGCCGTCTGACGGGCCGACAGCCGGCTCCGTCCTCCGGGCCCCGCCCGAACTCCGTCCCGGACGGGCGCGGTTCGGCCGGCGCGCGCCCGTCGGCCCTCCGGCGCAGAGGGCGCTCGTCAGGTCCGGCACCGCGTCCGGCGCGCGGAGGACGACGCCGTTCCCGGTCCGCTCCGCGGCCGGCCCGGTCGAGCGGATTCCGGACGCCGGGCGGGTGCGGGCGGAAGAGGACGGGCCGCCCTCCGGGGGAGGGGCGGCCCGTCCGCGCGGACGGCCTTCCGGCCGGAGGGGTTCGGTCCCCGAACGCGGCTTCCCCCGCCGTCCGGACGGCGCCCGCGGTGCCGCGACGCGCGGTCAGCCCTCCAGTTCCAGCACCAGCTCGCCGGTCTCCTCGCCCCGCCCCGGCGCGTACGCCGTGGCCTCCCCGGTGACGTGGAAACCGCACTTGTGCAGCACCCGCAGCGACCCCGCGTTGTCGGCGGCCACGCGCGCGTACAGCGGTCGGTCGGTCACCTCCGCCAGCAGCAGGCGCAGCGCGGTCGTGGCGATGTCCTTGCCCCAGTGGGCGCGGTCGATCCAGTACGTCACCTCGCGCTCGCCGGCCTCGCCGTAGACGGAGGCGGTACCCACCACGTCACCGTCCGCGAGCACGGTGCGCGCCACGATCCCGGGGGAGCTGCGGATGTGCGCCCAGTGCGCGTCGAAGCGGTCCCGGTCGGCCGGGTCCTCCGGGGTGAAGGCGGCCATCCGCACCGCCTCCGGGTCGTTCATCTGCCGGTAGAAGACGGGCAGGTCGCTGTCGTGCACCGGGCGCAGGGCGATGTCCACGGGTCAGAGCCTCCGGGTGGCCAGGGTCAGCCGGTCGCGGGCGTCGAACAGGGCGTCCTTCACCGTCTGTTCGTGCGCCGGGGTGAGCCGGGCCACCGGGACCGAGCAGCTGATGGCGTCCCGGGCGGGCGTGCGGTACGGAATGGCGACGCCGAAGCAGCGCAGCCCCAGGGTGTTCTCCTCGCGGTCCACGGCGAAGCCCTGCTCCCGCACCTGGTGCAGTTCCTCGATGAGCTTCTCCCGGTCGGTGATGGTGTTCTCGGTGAGCGCGGGCAGCGTCTCCGGGAGCATCTTGCGCACCTGCTCGTCCGTACAGGTGCTCAGCAGCGCCTTGCCCAGCGACGTCGAGTGCGCGGGCAGCCGGCGGCCGACGCGGGTGAAGGGGCGCAGGTAGTGCTGGGACTGACGGGTGGCGAGGTAGACGACGTTGGTGCCGTCGAGACGGGCCAGGTGGATGGTCTCCGTGGTGTCGTCGGAGAGCCGGTCCAGCGTGGGCCGGGCCGCCGCGACGACCTCGTCGCCGTCGATGTACGAGGTGCCCACGAGCAGGGCCCGCACGCCGATGCCGTACCGGGTGCCCGTCGCGTCGGTCTCGACCCAGCCGAGGTCGACGAGTGTGCGCAGCAGCATGTACAGGCTGGACTTGGGGTAGCCGACGGCCTCCTGGACCGCCGCCAGGGAGTGCATCCCGGGGCGCCCGGCGAAGTATTCGAGCAGTTCAACGGTCCGCACCGCGGACTTGACCTGCGCCCCGCCGCCCGTCTCGCCAGCCGACATCGCCCTTGACCCCTTCGTTCGCCGGGAAATAGTCTCCGAAGCGCATTCACCCACAGAGACAGTGTTCAGTATATCGAACAGGCACTGTGGGTGGCGTCCGTACTGCGGCATGGCAAGCGGCATTCAAGTGGAGGGACCCGCGGTGGCAGCAGCACCAGTCTGGAGTGTCGACCCCCGAACCGGGAAGCAGCGTGAACAGGTTGCGGTGGAGGCCACGGCCCAGGAGGTGGACGCCGCCGTCCGGGCCGCTCACGACGCGCGCGAGGCGCTCGCCGACCGCACCGTCCGCGCCGCCTTCCTGCGCTCCGCCGCCGACGAGCTGGAAGCCGCCCGCGACCGGCTCGTCGAGGCCGCCGACGCCGAGACGGCGCTCGGCCCGGTCCGGCTCACCGGTGAACTCGCCCGCACCTGCTACCAGCTGCGCGCCTTCGCCGGCATCGTCGAGGAGGGCGCCTTCCTCGACGTCGTCATCGACCACCCCGACGACACCGCCACCCCGCCCGTCCCCGACCTGCGCCGCTACCGGATCCCACTGGGCGTCGTCGCCGTGTACTCGGCGTCCAACTTCCCGTTCGCCTTCTCCGTGGCAGGCGGCGACACCGCGAGCGCGCTGGCGGCCGGCTGCCCCGTCGTCGTCAAGGCCCACCCCGACCACCCCGCCCTGTCGGAGCTGGTCGCCAAGGTGATCCGGCGGGCCGCCGCCCGGCACGCGGTGCCCGACGGGGTGCTCGGCCTGGTGCACGGCTTCGACGCCGGTGTCGAGCTGATCCGGCACCCGCTGGTCGCGGCGGCCGGTTTCACCGGCTCCGTCCGCGGCGGTCGCGCCCTCTTCGACGAGGCCGCCGCCCGGCCCGTGCCCATCCCGTTCCACGGCGAACTCGGCTCGCTGAACCCGGTCGTGATCACCGAGGCCGCCGCCGCCGAACGCGGCGAGACGATCGGCGCCGGACTGGCCGGCTCGATGACGCTCGGCGTCGGCCAGTTCTGCGTGAAGCCCGGCCTGGTCCTCGCCCCCGCCTCCGCGGCCGGCGACGCGCTGCTGAAGTCACTGACGGACGCGGTCAGCGACACCGATCCCGGGGTCCTGCTCGACCACCGCATGCGCGACAACTTCCTCGCCGGGGTCACCGAGCGCGCCCAGCTCCCCGACGTGGAGTCCCCGGTGACCGCGGGCGCGGGCGGCGATCACACCGTCAGCGCCGGCTTCCTCACCGTCCCGGCCGAGCGGCTGACCCGCGAGGGCGAGCACGACCTGCTGCTGGAGGAGTGCTTCGGACCGGTCACCGTGGTGGCCCGCTACACGGACGAGACCGAGGTGCGCGCCGTGCTGTCCCGGCTCCCCGGCAACCTCACCGCGACCGTGCACCTGTCCTCGCAGGAGGCGGCGGGCCAGGGCCGCGGGGCCGAACTGGTGCGGGAACTGACCCCGCTCGCCGGACGCGTCCTGGTGAACGGCTGGCCGACCGGCGTCGCCGTCGCCCCCGCCCAGCACCACGGCGGCCCCTACCCGGCGACCACCTCCACCTCCACGTCCGTGGGCGGCACCGCCATCGAGCGCTGGCTGCGGCCCGTCGTCTACCAGGGCGCCCCCGAGGCGCTGCTGCCGCCGGAACTGAAGGACGACAACCCGCTCGGGCTGCCCCGCCGGTTCAACGGCCGCCTGGAGCGCTGACCCCGCTCATCCGCCGGCCGGCTCCAGGCCCGCGTCACGGGCCAGGAGCGCGGCCTGCACCCGGTTGTCGCAGTCCGGCTCGGTCAGTGTCCGGCTGACGTACGTCTTCACCGTGGCCCCGCTCATGTGCAGCCGGGCCCCGGCGCCCGCGTGGGACAGGCCCTCCCCGAGGAGCGCCGGCGCCTCGAGCTCCCGCTCGGTGAGCGCGGACAGACGGCGGCGCGCCTCCTCGCCGCGCGCCGCCGCGGCGGGCGAGGCGAGGGCGTCCACCACGTGCCGGGTGGCGGCCGGGGACAGGCAGGCGTGGCCGGCCGCCGCCGCGCGGACCGCGTGGATCAGCTCCTGCGGGGCGGAGTCCTTCAGCAGGAACCCGGCGCCGCCGTGGCCCGGCGCCCGCAGCACGTTCTCCCGTTCCCCGACCGTGGTCGGGATCAGCACCCGCACCCGACGGGCGGTCCGGCCGATCTCGGCCGGCGCGGTCAGCCCGTCCCTCCCCGGCATCTGGATGTCCGGCAGCGCCACGTCGACGGCGGTGGAGCGGGCGGTCTCCACGGCCTCCCGGCCGTCCCGCGCCTCGGCGACGACGTCGATGTCGTCGGCCGAGGTGAGGACCATCCCGATGCCGGCCCTGAGGAGCGGCTCGCCGTCGCCCGGGCGGTCGCCCTGGACACCGTCCGGGGCCGCTGACCGGACCGGCCGCGCGGACCGGCGCACCGCCTGGAACAATCCCGCCATGGACCTCGACCTACCCGAACTCCCCTTCCCGCTGCGGACCTACGGCCCCGACGGCTCCTGGGCCTACGAGGACGGCGCCCTCACCGGCTGGGCCGGACCGCGGCAGGACCGCTTCGTGCCGCCCACCGGCGAGTCCCTGGAGCCCGCCGCCGACGCGCCCCGGCTGCTCGGCGCGCCCGAGGGCGACTTCCAGCTCATCGCCCGCGTCACGGTCGGCTTCGCCGGCGCCTTCGACGCGGGGGTGCTCTACGTCCACGTCGGCGAGCGTGCCTGGGCCAAGCTCTGCCTGGAGTACTCCCCGGACGTGCCCACCGTCTGCACGGTCGTCACCCGGGGCCACTCCGACGACGCCAACTCCTTCACCGTGGACGGCGACACCGTCTGGCTGCGGGTGAGCCGCACCGGGCGCGCCTTCGCCTTCCACGCCTCCCGCGACGGCGAGCGGTGGACCTTCGTCCGCCTGTTCACCCTCGGTGACGAGAAGGAGACCGGGGCCGCCCTGGCCGGGTTCGCGACCCAGTCGCCGATGGGGGAGGGCTGCGTGGTGACCTTCGACCACATCGAGTACCGGCCGTACTGGCCGCCGGACCTGCGCGACGGAAGCTGAGCGGGGCCCGTCCCGCGCAGGGGAATGCCGACGACTGCTTGAACGTTCATCCGGCTGCGGAGGGAGTCTCCGCAGCCGCACGACCCTGGAGAGAGCCGGCCCATGCGCGTCGAGATCTGGAGCGACATCGCCTGCCCCTGGTGCTATGTCGGAAAGGCCCGTTTCGAGAGGGCGCTGGCCTCCTTCCCGCACCGTGACGGGGTCGAGGTGGTGCACCGCTCCTTCGAGCTGGACCCGGGCCGCGCCAAGGACGACATCGAGCCCGTCCTCACGATGCTCACCAAGAAGTACGGCATGAGCCAGGCACAGGCCGAGGCGGGCGAGGACAACCTGGGCGCCCAGGCCGCCGCCGAGGGCCTGCCCTACCGCACCCGGGGCCGCGACCACGGCGGCACCTTCGACATGCACCGCCTGCTGCACCTCGCCCGCGAGCACGGCCGCCAGGAGGAGCTGCTCGACCTGTTCTACCGGGCCAACTTCGCCGAGGAGCGGTCCCTGTTCGGCGACGACGAGCGGCTCGTCGAACTCGCCGGCGCCGCCGGCCTCGACACCGGCGCCGCCCGCCGGGTGCTCGCCGACCCGGAGGCGTACGCCGCCGCGGTGCGCGCCGACGAGCAGGACGCCGCGCGGCTCGGCGCGCGCGGGGTGCCGTTCTTCGTGCTCGACCGGAAGTACGGCGTCTCCGGCGCCCAGCCCGTCGAGGTCTTCACCCGGGCACTCGCCCAGGCCTGGGGCGAGCGCGCGCCGCTGACCCTCGTCGACGGCGGCACGGACGCCGAGGCCTGCGGCCCGGACGGGTGCGCGGTGCCCCAGCGGTAGAACGCGCAGGCCGGGGCGTACCTATAAGCACTCCTTAGCGGTACCGCGCAGAAATATGCCATGGACGGGGAGATGACGGGGCCGCAGAGTGGTCCCATGGAGACCTTCGAGAGCCTCGTCCGCGCCGAGTTCACCCCGAAGAACACCTACCTGGACACCGCGAGCAGCGCCCTGCTGCCCGCCCGTGCCGTGGCCGCGCTCGACGCGGCCGCGCGGCTGCGCGCGGAGGGGAGACCGCTCGACCCGCTGTTCGCCGACGTCGAGGCCTGCCGCGCCGCCTACGCCCGGATCGCGGGCGTGCCCGTCGAACGGGTGGCGGCCGGGGCGACCGTCGCCCTGTACTCCTCGCTGGTCGCCGCCTCCCTGCCGCCGGGCGCCGAGGTCCTCACCGCGGAGGACGACTTCACCTCCGTGCTCAACCCCTTCCACGCGCGCGGCGACCTCACGGTGCGGGCCGCGCCGCTGGACGGGCTGGCCGACGCCGTGCGGCCGGGCACCGCGCTGGTCGCGGTCAGCGCCGCGCAGTCCGCCGACGGCCGGATCGCGGACCTGCCCGCGCTGCGCGAGGCGGCCCGCTCCCACGGGGCGCGCACCTACGTCGACTTCTCCCAGGCGGCGGGCTGGCTGCCGGTGGAGGCCGGCGCGTACGACTACAGCGTCGCCATCGCCTTCAAGTGGCTGCTGGGCCCGCACGGCGCGGCCTTCCTGGTCGTCCCCGAGGACTTCGGGGACCTCGTCCCGGTGCAGGCCGGCTGGCGCGCGGGGGAGGACCCGTGGGGCAGCTGCTACGGCCCGCTCACCGAACTCGCCCGCTCCGCGCGGCGGTTCGACACCACACCCGCGCTGTTCAGCTACGCGGGGCTGCGGGCGTCCCTCACGCTCGTCGAGGAGATCGGCGTGGACGCCGTCCGCGCCCACGACCTCGCCCTCGCCGACCGGTTCCGCGCGGGACTCGCCGAGCTGGGGCACGGGCCCGTGCCCGCGCCCGGCTCGCCCGTCGTGTCCGTGCCGGGGCTGGGGCGGCTGCAGCGGGAGCTGGCCGAGGCGGGTATCCAGGTGTCGGACCGCGCGGGCCACCTGCGGGCGTCCTTCCACCTGTACAACACGGCCGCCGACGTGGACCGGCTGCTCGACGCGCTGTCCGGCTGAGCGCACGGCAGCGGGCCGGCGCCTCCTTGTCCCACACGAGGAGGCCCGGCCCGCGGTCGGTGAGGCGGTGCGCACATCGCCGCCGTGTGTTCCTACTTCACCGGGGTGAAGTCCCGCGCCCCGATGCTGTGTTCACCGGGGGCGACCCCCGGACCCCCGGCCGGGGGATGGTTCACCGGACGGGAGTGAAGTCCCGCGCCCCGATGAACTCGGGACGGCGGACCGGGGCGGCGAAGGGCTCGACCGCCGTGTTCTCGACGCTGTTGAACACGATGAACACGTTGCTGCGCGGGTACGGCGTGATGTTGTCGCCGGAGCCGTGCATGCAGTTGCAGTCGAACCACGTCGCCGAACCGGGCCTGCCGGTGAACAGCTTGATGCCGTACTCCGACGCCATCTTGGTCAGCGCCTCGTCGGACGGCGTCCCCGCGTCCTGCATCTGCAGGGACTTCTTGTAGTTGTCCTTCGGCGTGGCGCCGGCGCAGCCGAGGAACGTCTTGTGCGACCCCGGCATGATCATCAGACCGCCGTTGGTGTCGTAGTTCTCGGTGAGCGCGATCGAGACCGAGATGGTGCGCATGTTCGGCAGACCGTCCTCGGCGTGCCAGGTCTCGAAGTCCGAGTGCCAGTAGAAGCCGCTGGCGCCGAAGCCGGGCTTGACGTTGATCCGCGACTGGTGGACGTACACGTCCGAGCCGAGGATCTGCCGGGCCCGCCCGACGACCCGCTCGTCGCGCACCAGGTTCGCGAACACCTCGCTGATCTTGTGCACCTCGAAGACCGAGCGGATCTCCTTGGACTTCGGCTCGACGATCGAGCGCTCGTCCGCGCGGATCTCCGGGTCGTCGACCAGCCGCTCCAGCTCGCGGTGGTAGACCTCGACCTCGTCCGGGCCGATCAGCTGGTCGATGGCCAGGAAGCCGTCGCGGTCGAGTGCCTGGAGGTCAGCCGCGGAGACGGGGCCGGGGGTGTCGGGGGATCCCCAGACGACCGGGTCCTTGCGAGGGGTGACCACCTCGGTGGCACCGCGGGTCGGGTAGAGATCGGTGACGTGCGTGGTCGTGGTCACGGTGACTCACACCTCCTCGGTGAGCAGCGGATAGACGCCGTTCTCGTCGTGGTCCTCCCGTCCGGTCACGGGCGGGTTGAAGACACAGATGCAGTGGAAGTCCTCCTTGACCTTGAGCGTGTGCCGCTCGTGGCCGTCGAGGAGGTACATGGTGCCGGGAGTGATGTGGTAGGTCTTCCCGGTCTCACGGTCGGTCAGTTCGGCGTCGCCCTTGGTGCAGACGACCGCCTCGATGTGGTTCGCGTACCACATGTCCGTTTCCGTGCCCGCGTACAGAATCGTCTCGTGCAGGGAGAAGCCGACCTTCTCCTTGGCGAGGACGATGCGCTTGCTCTCCCACGTGCCGGACGCCGATTTCACGTGCCGGTCGGTGCCTTCGATCTCCTTGAACGAACGGACGATCACGGTGTTGCGATGCCTCCTCGGCTGGGGTGTGTGTGTCAGGCGGTCTCCCGGACGGCGCGGGCGAGGACGGTGAGGCCCTCGTCCAGCTCGTCCGGGGTGATGGTCAGGGCGGGGAGCAGCTTGACGACCTCGCCCTCCGGGCCGGACGTCTCGATCAGCAGCCCGAGCTCGAAGGCCCGCTTGGCGACCCGGCCCGCGCGCTCCTTGTCGTGGAACTCCAGGCCCCACACCAGGCCGCGGCCGCGGTACTCCTTGACGTCGGCGAGGTTCTCCTCGGTGATGGCGATCATCGCCTGCTCCACCTGCTCGCCGCGCCCCCGGGTCTGCTTCTCCATCGCGGAGCCGTCCGCCCAGTACGCCTCCAGGGCGGCGGTGGCCGTCACGAACGCGGGGTTGTTGCCGCGGAACGTGCCGTTGTGCTCACCCGGCTCCCAGACGTCCAGCTCCGGCTTGAACAGGGTGAGCGCCATGGGCAGCCCGTAGCCGCTGATCGACTTGGAGACGGTGACGATGTCCGGCGTGATGCCCGCCTCCTCGAAGGAGAAGAACGCGCCGGTGCGGCCGCAGCCCATCTGGATGTCGTCGACGATGAGCAGCATGTCCTGGCGTTCGCACAGGTCGGCCAGCGCGCGCAGCCACTCGGGCCGCGCCACGTTGATGCCGCCCTCGCCCTGCACGGTCTCGACGATCACCGCGGCCGGCTTGTTGAGGCCCGAGCCCTGGTCCTCCAGGAGCCGCTCGAACCACAGGAAGTCCGGGACCTGGCCGTCGAAGTAGTTGTCGAACGGCATCGGCGTGCCGTGCACCAGCGGGACGCCCGCGCCGGCCCGCTTGAAGGCGTTGCCGGTCACGGCGAGCGAGCCCAGCGACATGCCGTGGAAGGCGTTGGTGAACGACACGATCGCCTCGCGGCCCTTCACCTTCCGCGCCAGTTTCAGCGCGGACTCCACGGCGTTGGTGCCCGTCGGGCCCGGGAACATGACCTTGTACGGCAGGTCGCGGGGGCGCAGGATCGCGTTCTGGAAGGTCTCCAGGAACGCGCGTTTGGCCGTCGTCGACATGTCGAGGCCGTGGGTGACGCCGTCCCGCTCCAGGTAGTCGATGAGCGCGCGTTTCAGGACGGGGTTGTTGTGGCCGTAGTTGAGTGAGCCGGCTCCGGCGAAGAAGTCGAGGTACTCGTGGCCGTCCTCGTCGTACATGCGGCTGCCGTGCGCACGGTCGAAGACGGTGGGCCAGCCGCGGCAGTAGCTGCGCACCTCGGACTCGAGGGTCTCGAAGACGCTGAGGTCGGGCTGGGTGATGGTCACGACGAATCGCTCCTCGGTGGCGTGGGAAGTCAGAGGGAGTCGGAAGATCGGGGGGCCGGGCCGGCCCGTCAGAAGGCGAACGGCCCGATGCGGTACAGAACCTCGGGGTCGTGCGGTCCGTCGGGGAACTGTCCGGTGTCGAACAGCACCTCGCGCTCCAGCAGGGCGCCGTGGCGCTCCGCGAACGCGGTGAACAGGCGCTCGGAGGCCGTGTTGCCGGGAGCGATGGTGGTCTCCACGGTGTCCACGCCGTGCTCCGCGGCGGTCCGGGCGGCCAGTCCGTCGAGCAGGGCGGCGGCCAGGCCGCGGCCGCGCTGCGACGCGTCGACGGCGACCTGCCAGACCAGCAGGGTGCGCGGGCTCTCCGGGCGGAGGTAGCCGGTGATGAAGCCCACCGGCTCTCCGCGCTCGTCGCGAGCGACGGCCGAGGTGGCGGCGAAGTCACGGCACCACAGCAGATAGCTGTACGACGAGTTCAGGTCGAGGACCTTCGAGTCCCTGGCTATCCGCCACAGCACGGCTCCGTCCGCCACGGTCGGGCGGTCGATTTGCAGGTCTGCTTGTGCGGCAGTCATGCGAATTGAACTTACCCAGGTAAATGCAAAATTGCATCGTCCTGCGGGGTTACGTACGAGCGTGAGATGTGTTATCGCGCGAGCGGACGGGTCCGCGCGAGAGGTCGGCGAAATGGCCCGATATGCACGGAGTGAATCAGGATGAATCGGGCGCGATGTGGAACCGGTCACATCTGTGTAACTCTCGTGACCGCGCTCGGAATCGTCCGGTAGCCGCTTCCTGGATCGGGGTGTTTAGGGTCCGGAGAAGCGGGCAGAAGAAGACGGGAAGCTACTCCGCAGAGTAATAGGGAAATAAGCCGGATAATGTCACGGGAGTATCTGTGCGAGGGATTTCGATAATCCCACGGAATTCACCCTCCCGTCGCTCCGCCGATGCGTTCCCGCAAGAGATCGGCGTGACCGTTGCGGCGCGCGCACTCCTCGCACACCGCCGGCACGTCCTGACCGCCGGCGATCCGCTGGAACCGGTTCCGCTCCCCCTCCGCCGTGCGCCGCACCGGCCCCAGCGGCGTCGGCCGCGACGGCTCGGCCGCCGCGACCCGCACCTGCGCGTCGTCCCGCCCCGCGCACTCCAGCGCGAGCGTCGCCCGGTGACGGTCGAGCCGGCTCTCGAGCATGGCCCGCCCGCCCCCCGGCGAGCCGGGGGGCGGGCCGCCCGCCGGGGTAGACGCGGGGGAGCGGGCACGGACGAGGAGGCGCCGGCACAGACGCGCGGAGCACGGCACGGGGCGGGCCATGTCACCCGGTCCACCGGGCGATCCCGGCCACGGGCAGTCGTCCTGCCGTTCCTCGGGCCGCACGTCGGCCGCTCCGGCCTTCGCAGGCCACGCGTCAGTCGCTCCGGGCTTTCCTGGCCGCACGTCAGCCCTCGGCCTTCTCAAGCCGGCGGGGCACCTTCCCCGCCGGCCACAGTCTCCGCGCCTACCGCCAGGCCTGTTCCGCCGCCGTGAGGGCCGCGGGCAGGTCGACGGACAGCCCCGCGTCCGCCAGGGCCGTCGCCACGGCGGTGAGGCAGGCGCGGACCGTGTGCCGGGTCGCGTCGGGGCCGTAGTGGTTGACGCGGATCATCTCGCGCGACAGGGCGCCGCCGCCCGCCGCGAGGGGGAGGCCCGGATCGGCGGCCAGGGCGCGGGCGACCAGGTCCGAGGCGGTGGCGCCGGAGGGCGCCCGCAGGGTCGTCGCGACGGGCGCCGCGTCCCCCGCGTCGTGGACGTACGGCGCGATCCCGCCGCCGAGCGCCAGCGCGCCCGCCCGGGTCGCGGCGGCCGCCGCGGCGTGCCGCGCCATCACCGTCTCCAGGCCCTCCGCCTCGATCCGCTCCACGCACGCCTCCAGCGCGAGCATCTCCAGCTGCGCCGGGGCGTGCAGCAGGGCCTTGCGGCCGCCGTCGATCCACCGCTCCTTCCAGTCGAGGAGGGAGAGGTAGGAGCGGCGCGGGGCGTTCGGGTTCGCCGCCATCCGGGCCCAGGCCCGCTCGCTCACGGAGACCGCCGAGACCCCGGCGGGCCCGCCCATCGCCTTCTGCGCCCCGATGACGCACAGGTCCACGCCCCACGCGTCCGGCAGCACCGGCTCCGCGCCCACCGAGGCGACCGCGTCCAGGTAGAACAGCGCGCCGTGCTCCCGGACCACCTCGCCGATCGCGGCGACCGGGTTGGTGTTGCCGGTGGCCGCCTCGGCGTGCACCAGCGACACGAAGTCGATCTCCGGGTGCTCCGCGAAGGCGTCCCGCACCTGCTCGGCGGTCACCGCCGTGTGGAACGGCACCGTCAGGTCGACGACGGTGGCGCCGCAGTCCCGCAGCCAGTCGCCGAAGGTCTGCCCGTAGGGGCCGGTGATGACGTTCAGCGCGGTCGTCCCGGGCCCGGCCGCCGCACGGATCGCGCCCTCCAGCGGCAGCAGCGCCTCGCCCTGGGTGATCACCACGTCCTGCCCGGTGCCCAGCAGCCGTGCCACCCGGTCCTCGATCGAGGCGAAGCGCGCGGCGCTCAGCGGGGGCAGGTCGAGGAGGAGGTTCGTCACGGCTGTGCTCTCTTTGCTCATGCTTCACGGCAGCGCGGGTAGGTACGACGACGTCGAGGGTAAACCTTCGGCGGACGGTTCCGTTCCCCCCGACAGGAGGCCTCCGTGAAGACGCTTCTCGGCCGCAGGACCCGGGTCCTGGCCGCCACCACCGCGACGGCCGGGATGATCCTCCTCGCCGCCTGCACCTCCACCGGCGACGGGGGCGGCGGGTCCACGACCGCGGCCGGCGGGGTCGAGCTCGTCAAGGCGGGGCAGCTCACCACCTGCACGCACCTGCCGTACCCGCCGTTCCAGTCGGAGATCGACGGCGAGGTGCAGGGCTTCGACGTGGCCCTGATCGACCTGGTCGCCGACGACCTCGGGGTGAAGCAGCAGATCCTCGACACGCCGTTCGAGAACTTCAAGACCGGCGCCTTCCTCAACTCGGGCGAGTGCGACCTGGCCGCGGCCGGGATGACCATCACCGAGGAGCGGAAGAAGAACGTCGACTTCTCCGACCCGTACTTCAACGCCACTCAGGCACTCCTCGTCGACAAGGACAGCGGCGTCGGCTCCCTCGCCGACGTCAAGGCGGAGAACGTCAAGCTGGGCGCCCAGGCGCAGACCACCGGGGAGGACCACGTGAAGGGCGAGGGCTTCGACCCGGTGTCCTTCGAGTCCTCCGACGCCGTCCTCAACGGCCTGCGCACCGGCCAGGTCAAGGCCGTCGTCATCGACTACCCCGTCGTCCAGGGCTGGCTGAAGGACGAGGCCAACGCCGACGCCTTCACGGTCGCCGAGCAGATCGACACCGGCGAGCAGTACGGCTTCACCGTGAAGAAGGGCAACACCGCCTTGCGCGAGGCCGTGAACAAGGCCCTCGCGGACGCCAAGGCCGACGGCACCTACAAGAAGCTGTACGAGCAGTGGATCGGCCCGTACGACGAGTCCGCCGCCTCCCCGGCCGCGTCCTGACCCCATGGCCGACACGGAGAAGACGCCCGTCCCGCCCAGGCGGAAGGGCCTGACCCGGCGCCAGAGGCGCGGCATCTCGCGCGGCATCCAGTACGCCGTGTTCGTCGCGGCCGTGATCGCCTTCGGGGTCACGGCCGACTGGGGCCGGCTGCAGAACCAGTTCGCGCAGGTCGACATCGCCGAGCGGATGTTCCCCGAGATCATCACGCTGGCGCTGAAGAACACCGTGCTCTACACGGTGACCGGCTTCGGCGTCGGGCTCGCGCTCGGCATGGTGATCGCCCTGATGCGGCTGTCGTCCGTCGGCCCCTACCGCTGGCTGGCCGGCGTCTACATCGAGATCTTCCGCGGCCTGCCCGCCCTGCTGATCTTCATCTTCATCGGCGTCGCCGTCCCGCTCGCCTTCCCCGGCACGGAGATCGTCGGCGGGACGTACGGCAAGGTCGCCCTCGCGCTGGGCCTGGTCGCCGCCGCCTACATGGCGGAGACGATCCGGGCCGGCATCCAGGCCGTGCCCAAGGGGCAGATGGAGGCGGCCCGCTCGCTGGGCTTCTCGCCCGGCCGCGCCATGGTGTCGATCATCATCCCGCAGGCCTTCCGGATCATCCTGCCGCCGCTCACCAACGAACTGGTCCTGCTGTTCAAGGACTCCTCGCTGGTGCTGTTCCTCGGCGTCACCCTGGAGGAGCGCGAACTGTCCAAGTACGGCCGCGACCTGGCCAGCCAGACCGCCAACTCCACGCCCATCCTGGTGGCCGGCCTGTGCTACCTGCTGATCACCATCCCGCTCGGCTTCGTCGTGCGCCGCATGGAGGCCAAGGCCCAGGAGGCCGTCCGATGAGCCGCCCCGAGATCCGCGTCAGCGGCCTGCACAAGTCGTTCGGCGACAACCACGTGCTGCGCGGCATCGACCTGGAGATCGGCCAGGGCGACGTCGTCTGCGTCATCGGCCCGTCCGGGTCCGGCAAGTCCACCCTGCTGCGCTGCGTGAACCTCCTGGAGGAGCCCAGCGAGGGCCAGGTCTTCGTCGGCGGCATCGAGCTGACCGACCCGGACGTCGACATCGACGCCGTACGCCGCCGCATCGGCATGGTGTTCCAGCAGTTCAACCTGTTCCCGCACCTGACCGTGACGGAGAACCTCACGCTGCCGCAGCGCCGGGTGCTCAGGCGCGGCAAGGCACAGGCCGCGAAGGTCGCCGCCGAGAACCTGCGGCGCGTGGGCCTCGCGGAGAAGGCGGACGCCTACCCGTCCTCCCTCTCCGGCGGCCAGCAGCAGCGCGTCGCCATCGCCCGCGCCCTCGCCATGGGCCCCGAGGTGATGCTGTTCGACGAGCCGACCTCCGCGCTCGACCCCGAACTGGTCGGCGACGTCCTCGCGGTGATGCGGATGCTCGCCGACGAGGGCATGACGATGATGGTCGTCACCCACGAGATGACCTTCGCCCGCGAGGTCGCCGACCGGGTGGTCTTCATGGACGGCGGCGTGATCGTCGAGGACGGCAGCCCCGAGCGGGTCATCGGCGCGCCGCGGCACGAGCGCACCCGCCACTTCCTCTCCCGGCTGCTCGACCCCGCCATGGCGGAGGTCGAGGAGGAGACCTCGGACCAGGTGGGGAGGTCCGGCTGACGCACAACTAGGGTGCGCTCCATGAGCGAACGCGCGGTGCTGCACGTGAAGGGACGGATCCTCGTCGGCCCGGACGAGGTCCGCGACGAACTCTGGGTGGTCGACGGGCGCATCTCCCACGACCGTCCCGCCGGGGCCCGTGACATCCGGACCGTCGACGGCTGGGTGCTGCCGGGACTGGTCGACGCCCACTGCCACGTGGGCCTCGACCGGCACGGCGCCGTCCCCGAGGACGTCGCGGAGAAGCAGGCCCTCACCGACCGGGACGCCGGCGCGCTGCTGCTGCGCGACGCCGGCTCGCCGTCCGACACCCGCTGGACCGACGAGCGCGAGGACCTCCCGAAGATCATCCGGGCGGGCCGGCACATCGCCCGCACCCGCCGCTACATCCGGAACTACGCCTGGGAGGTCGAGCCCGACGACCTCGCGGCGTACGTCGCCCAGGAGGCCCGGCGCGGCGACGGGTGGGTCAAACTGGTCGGCGACTGGATCGACCGCGACCTGGGCGACCTGTCGGCCTGCTGGCCGCGGGGCGCCGTCGAGGCGGCGATCGCCGAGGCGCACCGGCTCGGCGCCCGCGTCACCGCCCACTGCTTCGCCGAGGACTCCCTGCGCGACCTGGTCGAGGCCGGCATCGACTGCGTCGAGCACGCCACCGGTCTGACCGACGAGACGATCCCGCTGTTCGCCGAGCGGGGCGTGGCGATCGTCCCCACCCTGGTCAACATCGCCACCTTCCCCGCGCTCGCCGACGGCGGCGAGGCCAAGTTCCCGCGCTGGTCCGCCCACATGCGCCGGCTGCACGAGCGCCGCTACGACACCGTGCGCTCCGCGTACGACGCCGGCATCCCCGTCTTCGTCGGCACCGACGCCGGCGGCACCCTCCCGCACGGGCTCGCCGCCGAGGAGGTGGCGGAGCTCGCCAAGGCGGGCCTCCCGCCCGTCGAGGCCCTCGCGGCCGGCACCTGGAAGGCCAGGGCGTGGCTCGGCCGTCCCGGTCTCGAGGAGGGCGCCCCGGCCGACCTGGTGGTCTACGACGCCGACCCGCGCGCGGACCTCCGGGTGCTCACCGATCCGCGCCGGGTGGTGCTGAACGGGCGCGTCGTCGCGTAGGACGCGCCCGCCGGTGGGGCCCCGGAGGGTGACGGCGGGGAACAGCCGTACCCCGTAAATCGAAAACACTTTCCGGTCTTCCTCGAAGGGGTGAGGAGTCGCCGGATCGCTGACGGGGCGGCGAGGGCGCGGACATTCTTTCCGGGTCCCAGCAATGTCCCATGGGGGTCCCACCACCTTGTACGCCATCAACGTCCGTACGCCTGCCCGCCGTTGGTCCGCAGCCGCCGTGGCCTGCGCGCTCGCCGCGGGACCCGTCGTCCTCGCCGGTGCGGGGCCGGCGTACGCCACCGAGGGCCACGGCAGCGCGAGCGCCGCCGTCCTGCGCACCGGCCTCGACGTGTCCCTGCTCAACACGTCGGTGCGGGTCCCGCTCACCGTCTCCCTCAACGAGGTGCGGGCGCCGCAGAGCGCGCGGAGGACGGCCCTCGCCGCCACCCTCGACGGCGTGAACGGCGGCAGGCCGTTCAGCGTGCTGCGCGCCGAGGCGGCCGACGCGACCGCGACCGTCGAGGGGGACAGGGCCGAGGCGTCCACCACCCTCGCCGACGCCCGCCTGCACGTCCCCGGGCTGCCGCTGCTGCCGCTCGTCGAGCTCGAGGCGGTCGGTTCCCGGGCGGTCTGCGAGGCGGGCAGGACCCCGCACGCCTCGGTCACCCTGCCCGCCGCTGTCACCGTCCTCGGCAAGCGGGTCTCCCTGAGCTCCGGCGGTCCGACGCACGTGGAGGCGCCGGGCGTGGGTTCGGTCCGGCTCGACCTGTCCAGGACGGAGACGACCTCGTCCACGGCCACCGCCGTCGCCCTGGGACTGGAGGTGTCGGTCGACCCGGGGGAGCTGAACGTGGCCGAGGTGGAGGGGCACCTCACGCTGGCCGAGTCCCGGTGCGAGACGCCCGCGCCGGCCGACGAGGAGCCGGCGGCCGCCGCCCCCGAGGCGCCCGGGAAGGCCGACGACGCCCCCGCGAAGGAGGAGGCCGCCGTCGGACCCCAGGGCGCCCCCGCGGGGACCGGCCTCGCCGAAACGGGCGGCGACCCGGCGACCCCGTACGTGACGGCCGGCGCGGTCGCGCTGCTCGCGGCGGGCGGCGGAGCGGTGTTCCTGTCCCGGAGGGGCCGCCGCACCTGACCCGGAGCCGCCGGTCACGGAGGGGACGCCCCCGTGACCGGCGCCCCGCTCCGTCCGGAGCACACCGGCCCCCGGGACCGTCCCCGTCCCGGAGGGGCCGATCCGGGGCCGCGAAGGCGGCGGTCAGCCGGCCAGCGCCCGGTCCAGCGCGCGCAGGAAGCCCTCCGTCGTCTCCCGGTCCCGTACCGCCAGGCGCAGCCAGTCCTCGTCCAGGCCCGGGAACGTGTCGCCGCGGCGGGCCGCGTAGCCGAGGGCGCGCAAGCGCTCCCGCACCCCCGCCGCGTCCGGCACGCGGAGCAGGACGAAGGGGCCCTCGGCCGGTTCCACCACCCGCAGGCCGCGGGACGCGAACTCCCGCAGACCGGCGACCAGACACGACCGGTCCTCGGCGATGCGCAGGGCCGCCCCGGCCGCCTCCTCGAGGGCGGCCGGGGCCACGCACGCCTCCGCCGCCGCCAGCGCCGGCGTCGACACCGGCCACAGCGGCTGCGCCTGCTCCAGCTCCGTGACGATCTCCGGCGCCGCGAGGACGTACCCGATGCGCAGGCCCGCCAGCCCCCACGTCTTGGTGAGGCTGCGGAGGACGACGAGACCCGGCACGTCCGTCCGCCCGGCCAGGGCCTCCCGCTCACCCGGCACCGCGTCCATGAACGCCTCGTCCACCACGAGCGTGCGCCCCGGCCGGGCCAGCCGGGCCAGCGCCTTCGCCGGGTGCAGCACGGACGTCGGGTTGGTCGGGTTGCCGACCACCACCAGGTCCGCGTCCTCCGGGACCGCCGCCGGGTCCAGACGGAAACCGCCGGCCTCCCGCAGCAGCACCCGGTCCACCGTGTGCCCGGCGTCCCGCAGCGCCGCCTCCGGCTCGGTGAACTGCGGGTGCACCACCACCGGCCGGGACACCTTCAGCGCCCGCGCCAGCAGCACGAACGCCTCCGCCGCGCCCGCGGTCAGCAGCACCCGCTCCACGGGCAGCCCGTGCCGCGCCGCCACCGCGGCCCGCGCGGCCCGCCCGTCGGGGTAGGCGGCGAGCCCCGCCAGCGACGCCGCGACGCGCTCCCGCAGCCACGCCGGGGGCGTGTCCGCGCGGACGTTCACCGCGAGGTCGACGAGCGTGCCGCCGTCGTCGCGGACCTCGGCGTCACCGTGATGGCGCAGGTCGTGACCGAGGGCCGGCTCAATGGGCATGGGTGTGCGCGTGGGGGTGACCATGACCGTGATGATGGTGCCCGTCGTCGTCGGGGTGGAAATGCGGCTGCTGCGGCAGCCCCACCTTGTCCTCGAAGCCGGGCAGCGCGATCCGGTACACGCACGTGTCGCAGTTCATCCGCAGATCGCCCTTGACGGCCTCCTCGTACCGCTCCAGGACCAGGTCCAGCAGCTCCGGCTCGGGGCCGATGACGTCCGCCGACCGCACCTCGGTGTCCGGACGCGCCGCCGCCCACTCCTCGGTCTGCGTCCGCACCCGGTCCGGCAGGATCCCGGTGAACAGGAAGTACGGCAGCACGACGATCCGCCGCGCCCCCAGCCGGGCGCAGCGCTCGAGCCCGCTCGGCACGTCCGGCGCGGCCAGCGACACGAACGCGGTCTCCACGCCCGCCCAGCCGCGCCCCTCCCACAGCAGCCGGGCCGCCTTGAACACCTCGGCGTTGGCATCCGGGTCCGTCGACCCGCGCCCCACCAGCAGCACGGTCACCTCGGCGGGGTCCCAGGACGGGTCCACCGCCTCCGCGAGCCGCCGCTCCAGCACCCGCAGCAGCGCCGGGTGCGGGCCCAGCGGACGGCCGTACGTGTACGAGAGGCCGGGGTGGCGTTCCTTCTCGCGGGCCAGCGCGGCCGGGATGTCGCCCTTGGCGTGTCCGGCGGACACCAGCATCAGCGGCACGGCCGCGAACCGCCGCACCCCCCGCTCCACCAGTCCGGCGACGGCCTCGCCGAGCGGCGGCGGGGACAGTTCGATGAAGCCGCCCGCGACGGGCAGGTCGGGCCGGCGGCGGCCCAGCTCCCGCACGAAGGCGCGGAACGCCTCCGCTCCGGCGTCGTCCCGGGTGCCGTGTCCGGCGATGAGCAGGGCGGGCGGGGTGGTCACAGGGTCTCCTCGGTCGGAAGGGGGTGGTACAGCAGGGCGTTGAGCGCGGCGGCGGCGACCGCCGACCCGCCCTTCTCGGACACGTTGCTCACGGCGGGCAGTCCGCTCTCCCGCAGCGCCGCCTTGGACTCGACGGCGCCGACGAACCCGACGGGCAGGCCGACGACGAGCGCGGGGGAGGCGTCCAGGGTCAGCAGCTCCTCCAGCGCGGTGGGGGCGCAGCCGATCACCCACAGGGCGCCGGGACCGACCTCCTCGTAGGCGAGCCGCACGGCGTGCGCGGACCGGGTGAGCCCCGGCCCGGACCGCGCGTCGCGCAGCCGGCACACGGTCTCGCGGCGGGTGATCCCGGCCGCGACCATCTCCACGTCCGCGACGACCGGCGCGCCCGCGTGCAGCGCGGCGTGCGCGCGCACCAGGTCGTCCTCGTCCATGACGAGGTCGCGGGCGTACTCCAGGTCGGCGGAGGAGTGCACGACCCGCTCCACGACCGCGCGGGTCAGCGGCGGGAAGCGCGTGGTGTCGAGGCGGGCGCGCAGCCGCCGGAAGGACTCCTGCTCGATGGGGTGGATCACGCGGTTCACCGGGTCTCCTCCTGCCAGCGGTAGCCGCGCGGGGTGACCATGCGCCCCGCGATCTCCCGGGTCGCCGTGTTGCCCACGGTCACGACCGTCATCATGTCGACCGTCGCCGGGTCCAGCGCGGCCAGCGTGGTCAGCCGCACGGACTCGTCCGCGCGGGACGCGTTGCGCACCACCCCGACGGGTGTGGCGGGCGCGCGGTGCCCGGCGAGGACGGCGAGCGCCTTCGGCAGCTGCCAGTCGCGGCCCCGGCTGCGCGGGTTGTAGAACGTCACCACGAGGTCCGCCTCGGCCGCCGCCCGCACCCGCCGCTCGATGACCTCCCACGGCGTGTGCAGGTCGGACAGGCTGATGGACACGTGGTCGTGGCCCAGCGGAGCGCCGAGCAGCGCGCTCGCCGCGAGCGCCGCCGTCACCCCCGGTACGCCGACCACGTCGATGTCGTCGGACGCCTCCGCGAGCGCCGGGGACGCCATCGCGTACACCCCCGCGTCGCCGCTGCCGATCAGCGCGACCGCCTGCCCGCGCCGGGCCTCCGCGACGGCCGTGCGCGCCCGCTCCTCCTCCGCGCCGAGCCCCGACTCCAGCACGCGCGTGCCGGGCCGCAGCAGGTCGCGGATCTGGTCGACGTACTGGTCCAGGCCCACCAGCACGGAGGCGCGCCGCAGTTCGTCGCGCGCCCGCGGGGTGAGCAGGTCCCGCGCGCCGGGCCCGAGCCCGACCACCGCGAGCCGCCCCCGCCCCGGACGCCGTACGACGGCGCAGGTCGCCATGGCCGGGGACCCCGCCGACTTCCGCTTGGGCACGAGGAGTTCGCCCCCGCCCACGAGCGCGGCGGCCTCCGCGACCGACGGGGTGCCGACGGCGTCCAGCGGCGCGTCGGACGGGTTCGGCACCTCGACCCGCGCCAGCTCCCCGGCGGGGTGCGTCACCAGCGGCACCCCCAGCCGCCGGGCGGCCTCCACGAGCCCCGGCTCCCCGGCCTTGGCGTCCACGGTGGCCAGCTCGGCCACGGACGCGGCCGACAGGCCCGCCTCCCGCAGGGCGTCCTCGACGAGCCCGAGCACCTCCTCGACGGGGGCGCCCTTCGACGCGCCCACCCCGACGACGAGGCTCGGCGGCCGCAACACCGCCTCCCCGTCGGCGGGTCCGACCAGCCGGTCCGTCACCCGGACCGTGTACGCGCCCTCGTCGGCGACCGGGAGCGGCGGCAGCGGCCAGGCCACCTCCGTGCGCAGCGCCACCGCCTCCCCGTCCAGCAGCGCCCGCGACACGGCGGCGACATCGCCCTCCACCGGCAGGCCCAGCGTGTCGAGTCCGGGCAGGCCCACCGCGTCCGTCGCGGTCGTCACCACCGGCTCCGCGCCCAGCACCTCGCCGACCTCGCGGGCCAGGTCGTTCGCCCCGCCGCCGTGCCCGCCGAGCAGCGACACCGCGAACCGGCCCGCCTCGTCCACGCACACCACGCCCGGATCGTTCGCCTTGCCGTCCAGCAGCGGCGCCACCAGCCGCACCACGGCCCCGGTGGCGAGGAAACACACCAGCCGGTCGCACTCGGCGAACGCGGTCCGTACCGCGTCCGCCACCGGACCGTCGTACACGCGCGTGCGGCCGGGCCAGGCGGCGGCCAGCCGGTCGCGCGCCGCCGCTCCCGCCGCCGTGGCGGAGATGAGGCCGATCACTCGCAGACTCCTTCACTGTGCGCCGGGGGCCGGACGCCCCACAGCAGGAAAACCGGATTGGCGGCCGCCAGCCGGGTCACGTCCCCCGGGAGCGGCGCGAGCCGCGACGACTGCAGCAGCACGCCGTCGCAGACCAGACCGGCGCCGGTCAGCGCCGCACGGGCGGCCGGCACCCGGTCGAGCGCGGCCAGCGCCACGACGACCGCCCGCCGCGCCCGGCGCGCGCACGCGGTGACGACCGCCGGCAGTTCCCGGCCCCCGCCGCCGACGAACACGGCGTCCGGATCGTCGTCCAGCCCGTCCAGCGCCCCGGGCGCCTCCCCGTGCACCACCCGCACGTCGACGCCGTGCGCGGCGGCGTTGGCGCGCACCCGCTCCACGCCGTCCGCGTCGCGTTCCACGGCGACGGCCGCCGCACCGAGCCGCGCGCACTCCACGGCCACCGACCCCGACCCCGCGCCGACGTCCCACACCAGGTCGCCGGGGCGCGGTCCCAGCCGCGCCAGCGCCAGCGCCCGCACCTCGAACTTGGTGATCATCGAGTCCCGGTGCGCGAACTCCGCCTCGGGCAGCGCCCATCCGGCGGGGCGTCCGGCGGGCCCCGCGACGGTGCGCGCCGGCCCCGTCGTCCGCGTCTCGTCCAGGCACAGCACCACGCTCACCGCCGTTCCCCAGTCACGGCCGGCCGCCTCCTCGGGCGTCACCCGCTCCACCGACTCCCCGGCCGACCCCAGCCCGGACGCGACGACCAGCACCCGTCGCTCCCCGCGCAGCGCCGCCCCCAGCTCGGCGGGTCCCGCGCCGGGCCCGGTCAGCACGGCGGCCTTCGGGTGCGCCCGGCACACGTTGACCGCCGTGCGCGGGTCCCGGCCGTGCGCGCTGACCACCACGGCGTCGTCCCACGGCAGCCCGGCCCGCGCGAAGGCGGCCGCGACGGAGGACACCCCGGGCCGTACGTCGAGCCGCTCCGGCCCGAACCGCTCGGCCAGCGCCCGCACGATCCCGAAGAACCCCGGATCACCCGAGGCCAGCACCACCACGGGCCGCTCCTCGGCCACGTACGCGGCGACGGTGTCGAGGGCGGGCGCCAGCGGCCCCAGCACCACCCGCTCGGCCCCCTCCGGCAGCTCCACGGCGTCCAGGTGCCGCCGCCCGCCGACCACGAGCGCGGCCTCCTCGGGCACCCGGACGCCGGCCGGCCCGCCCGTACCCGTGCCGACCACGGTGATCATGTGCTCGCCCCCCGCTCCCGCAGCTCCCTGCGGGCCCGCGGGTCGGCCTTGCGGAAGCCGTGGAAGTGCCCCGGGTGGTACAGGTGCGAGCGGGTGCCGTGCGCGTCGAGGGCGGGACCGACCAGGAACAGCGTGTGCTTCCACAGCTTGTGCTCCTTGACCGTCTCCTCCAGCGTGCCGATCGTGCACCGCACGACCAGCTCCTCCGGCCAGGTCGCCTGGTACGCCACCACGACCGGCGTGGACGTCGGATAGCCGCCCTCCAGCAGCTCCCGCACCAGCTGCCCGCTGCGCGCCGCCGACAGGAACACCGCCATCGTGGTGCCGTGCCGCGCGAACTCCCGGACCTCCTCACCCGGCGGCATCGGCGTCTTGCCGCCGCCCAGCCGGGTGAGGATCACCGACTGCGCCACCTCCGGGACCGTCAGCTCCCGCCCCGCGAGCGCCGCCACCGCCGAGAACGACGACACGCCCGGCACGATCTCCGTCGGGATGCCCAGCTCCGCGCACCGGTCGAGCTGCTCCTGGGTGCCGCCCCACAGCGCGGGGTCACCCGAGTGGATCCGCGCGACCCTCCGCCCTTCGTCACGGGCCCGCGCGTAGACGGCCACCACGTCCTCCAGCGACATCGTCGCCGAGTCCAGGACCTCGGCGTCCTGGCGCGCGTGCTCCAGGACCTCCGCCTGGACCAGGCTGGCGGCCCAGATCACCACGTCCGCCTCGGCGATGGCCCGCGCGCCGCGGAACGTCAGCAGATCGGCGGCGCCGGGACCGGCCCCGACGAAGGTCACCTTGCCGGTGGGGGCGTCGGTCATGGAAACAGGTCCTTCCCTGCGTGCGGTCGGAAGTAGGGGTGCGGCGAGCGGCTGTCACGCGTGCGCGAGCGGCCGCCGATCGGATACGAAGGGCACATGGTGGTCCTCGTCGCGCTGGGCGCGTTCCTGATGACGCTGGCCGGCGGCTGGTCGGCCCACCGTGTGACCGACCGCCGCCACCTGGTGCTGGGCCTGGCCGGCGGGCTGATGCTCGGCGTGGTCGGCCTGGAGCTCCTCCCGGAGTCCCTGGAGGCCGCCGGCACCGAGGTGCACGGCGTGCCCGCGGCGCTGCTGCTCTTCGTCGGCGGGTTCCTGCTGGCCCACCTGGTGGAACGCCTGCTCGCCCACCTCCCCCGGCATCTCGACTCCGCTCGAGCCGGGGGGACCCCCATGGCCGCGCACGGCGCGGGCGAGAACCACGGCCGCACCCCCGAGGTGGGCCTCACGGCCGCGGCGGCGATGGTCGGGCACAGCGCGATGGACGGCGTGGCGATCGGCGCCGCCTTCCAGGTCGGCGGCGGCATGGGCGCCGCCGTCGCGGTCGCCGTGATCGCCCACGACTTCGCGGACGGCTTCAACACGTACACACTCACCCACGCCTACGGCAACGCCCGCCGCCGCGCCCTCGCGATGCTGGGGGCGGACGCCGTGGCGCCGGTCGCGGGCGCCGCCTCCACCCTGTTCTTCACGATCCCCGAGCCGCTGCTCGGCGGCTACCTCGGCCTGTTCGGCGGCGCGCTGCTGTACCTCGCGGCGGCCGAGATCCTGCCCGAGGCCCACCACGACCACCCGGCCCGCTCGACCCTGGTGTGCACGGTGGCCGGGGTGCTGTTCATCTGGCTGGTCGTGGGCGCCGCCCACTGACCGCCCGTCCGCCCGGCTCACAGCTTGCCGCCCCGCCCGTCCCCGCGCCGGGGCGGCGCGATGAGCGTCGACAGGTACGGCAGCGGCCGCCCGTCCAGCTCCGCCGCCGGCCGCACCGACTCCTCCGGGAGCCCCAGCGCCGACCCCCACACCGCGTGGTCGAGCCGCCCGGTCTCCCGCAGCGCGTCGGCGACCTCACCGGCCTGCCGCCCGAACTTGTACGCGACGACCGTGCCGGGCCCGGCCAGAGCCTCCTTCAGCACGGACGCCCCGGCGGTCACCGGCACCAGGGTGAGCGGCTCGGTCCCCTCCGTCAGCACGGCCCCCGACCGCGCCGCGAGATCCTGCATGGCGGTGATCCCCGGCACGGTCTCCACGACCACCCCCGGCACCAGCCCGGCGACGGTCTGCGCGAGATAAGTGAAGGTCGAATAGACGTTGGGATCGCCGATGGTCGCGAACGCCACGCGCCCCCGCTCCCGCAACAGCCCGGCGACCCGCTCACCGGCCGCGTCCCAGGCGGCCTCGCGGCGCGCCCGGTCGGTCCGCTCGTTCAGCGCGAACACCACCCGGACGACCTTCTCGGCGGGTACGTAGTGCAGCACGGTCGCCTCGGCCCGCCCCCGCTCACCCGTGTCCATCACGGGGACGACGACGACCTCGGCGGCCCGCAGCGCGTTGACCCCCTTGACGGTCACCAGCTCCGGGTCCCCGGGCCCGACGCCCACCCCGATCAGCCTGCTGCTCATGACGTCCGGCACCTCTCCACGAACCGAAGGGCGACACCGGGCGCCGACGCCCAGTGGGTGTGCAGATAACTGGCGTGCACGCTCTTCCCGACGAACCCTTCGACCCGCCGCTCAGGTGTGCGCAGCCCCCACGCGGGGGAGCCCCCGGCCCCCGGCTCGACGACCGTCCGGTGGAACTCGTGCCCCCGCATCCGCGTCCCGGCCGCGGCCAGCACGCTGTCGGAGACGGCCACGGCGTCCCGGTACCCGAGCGTCAACCGCTCCGACATCCGCGCGGAGGCGTCGAGCACGCCGCACATGGGCATCCCGTCCAGCTCCCGGCAGAGGTACAACAGCCCGGCACACTCGGCGGCGACGGGGGCGCCACCCGCGGCGAGCTCGGCAATCCGCTCCCGCAGGGCTTCGTTGGCGGACAGCTCGGAGGCGTACACCTCGGGGAAACCCCCACCGATGACGACCCCGGCGGTCCCGTCGGGCAACTCCTCGTCCCGCAGAGGATCAAAGGTGACGACCTCCGCCCCGGCGGCGGTCAGCAACTCGGCATGCTCGGCATAGGAAAAGGTGAACGCGGCCCCGCCGGCGAGGGCGATGACCGGGTCCCCCGGCTTCTCGGACGACGTGGCCGCCGCTCCCGGTCCGTCCGGCGTTCGAGGACGAGGCCCGCCAGGGCCGACGAGGGGGCCCGGGGGCGAAGCTCCCGGGGCCGGGACGGGAAGGGGCGGCGGGGGCGAAGAAAAGAGGGCATCACCCGCGTCCCAAGCCGCACCCGCCAGTGACCCCGCACTGCACGCGAGGGCGACAAGCCCTTCGAGATCACATCCGTCGGCGACCAACGCCCCCATCGCCTGGACGGCGTCGACAGCCACGTCGCCCCGCTCAGCCACAGGCACGAGCCCCAGATGCCGAGACGGAGTCTCCACCCCCGCGCCCCGCCGCAACACCCCCATCACAGGAACCCCGACAGCCTCCAAGGCCTCCCGCAGCAACGCCTCATGCCGCTCCGACCCCACCTTGTTGAGGATCACGCCCCCGACCCGCACCTCCGGATCGAAGCTCACGAACCCGTGCACCAACGCCGCCACCGACCGCGCCTGCGCCGACGCGTCGACCACCAGCACCACCGGCGCCCGCAACACCTTCGCGACCTGCGCGGTGGACGCCAGCTCCCCCTCACCGGCCGCCCCGTCGAACAGCCCCATCACGCCCTCGACGACGGCGATGTCACACCCCCGCGCCCCGTGCGCGAACAACGGGGCCACCAGCTCGGCGCCACACAGATACGCGTCGAGGTTCCGCCCCACCCGCCCCGTGGCGAGCGCGTGGTACCCGGGATCGATGTAGTCGGGCCCCACCTTGTGCGGCGACACGGTCATCCCGCGCGCCGACAACGCGGCCATCAGCCCCGTGGCGACGGTGGTCTTCCCGCTCCCCGAGGACGGCGCGGCGATGACCAGCCGGGGGACGGTGAGGACGGAGGCGACGGACCCCGTCACCACTCGATCCCCCTCTGCCCCTTCTGCCCGACGTCCATCGGGTGCTTCACCTTGGACATGTCGGTCACCAGATCGGCGCAGTCCACCAGTTCCGCCGGCGCGTTGCGCCCCGTGATCACCACGTGCTGCGTCCCCGGCCGCTCCCGCAGCACGGACACCACCTCGGCCGTGTCCACCCACCCCCAGTGCATCGGGTAGGCGAACTCGTCCAGCACGTACAGCCGGTACGTCTCGGCGGCCAGGTCCCGCTTGACCTGCTCCCAGCCCTCGCGGGCCTTCTCCTCGTTGCTGACGTTGTCCCCCTGCAGCTCGCGCTGCACCCAGGACCAGCCCTCGCCCATCTTGTGCCAGGCGACGGAACCGCCCTCACCGGAGTCCCCGAGCACCCGCAGCGCCCGCTCCTCGCCGACCTTCCACTTCGCCGACTTGACGAACTGGAACACCCCGATCGGCCACCCCTGGTTCCAGGCGCGCAACGCCAGCCCGAACGCGGCGGTCGACTTGCCCTTGCCCACGCCCGTGTGGACGACGACCAGCGGCCGGTTCCTCCGCTGCCGCGTCGTCAGACCGTCGTCGGGCACGACACTCGGCTGCCCCTTCGGCATTACGCGGCCCTCCCCTGCACGTCCTTCACCAGTCCGGCGATGCTGTCCGCCCGCAGCTCGTCCAGCGTCACCGCGGTCCCGCCCAGCTCACCGGCGAGCCGCCCGGCCAGCCCCAGCCGCACCGGCCCCGACTCGCAGTCCACGACCACCGAGGCGATGCCCTCCGCCGCGAACAGCCGCGCCGCACGCGACGCCAGCGCCACCGGCTCCGGCCCGCCGGTCGCCCGCCCGTCGGTCACCACCACGACCAGGGCCCGCCGCGCGGGGTCCCGCAGCCGCTCCACCCGCAGCACGTCGTGCGCCCTGAGCAGCCCGGCCGCCAGCGGGGTGCGTCCGCCGGTCGGCAGCGACTCCAGCCGGGCCGCCGCCGCGTCCACCGACGAGGTCGGAGGCAGCGCGACGTCGGCCGACGCCCCCCGGAAGGTCACCAGGCCCACCTTGTCCCGCCGCTGGTAGGCGTCGAGCAGCAGCGACAGCACGGCGCCCTTCACGGCGCCCATCCGCTGCCGCGCGGCCATGGACCCGGAGGCGTCCACGACGAACAGCACGAGATTGCCCTCGCGGCCCTCCCGGGTCGCCTGCCGCAGATCGTCGCGGCGCACGACGAGACCGCGCCCGGAGCGTCCCCGGGCCCGCTGGTGCGGCGCGGCGGCCCGCACGGTCGCCGCGAGGTGCAGCGCGGTCAGCGTCCCCTCGGGCCGGCGCGCACCCGTCGTGCGCCCGTGCTCGGTACGGGCCCGCGACCGCCGCCCGGCGGCCCCCGCCCCGACCCCGGGAACGCTCAGCGCCTTCGTGCGGAAGGGCTCGGAGGCCCGCACGGGCGACTGCTCCCCGGCCCCGCCGGGCGCGGGCTCACCCTCACCGCCCTCGGGCCGGGACGCCGCGTCCCCGCCCTGCGGCCCGCTGTCCGGAGCCGGCTCCCCGCCGCCCCCGCCGGGCCCTCCCTCAGGACCGTCACCGTCGGGGCCGGGGCCGGGGTCGTCGTCACCCCCGAACTCCTCCAGTGTCTCGTCCAGCTTGTCCTCGTCCAGCCCCGGCGCGTCGAACGGGTTGCGCCGCCGCCGGTGGGGGAGAGCCAGCAGCGCCGCCTGCCGCACGTCCTCGGCGAGCACCTCCGTCCGCCCGGCCCAGGCGGCCAGCGCGGTCGCCGTGCGCGCCATCACGATGTCGGCCCGCATGCCGTCCACCTCGAAGGCCGCGCAGGTCGCCGCGATCTGCCGCAGCGCGGCATCCCCCAGGCGCACCGACGGCAGCACCTCCCGCGCCGCGACGATCCGCTGCCGTACGGCGGCCTCCTCGTCGGCCCACCGCGCGGCGAAGGCGGCCGGACCGTCCTCGTACGCCAGCCGCCGCCGGACCACCTCGACCCGCTGGTCCGGCTCCCGGGACGCGGCGACCTCGACGGTCAGCCCGAACCGGTCCAGCAACTGCGGCCGCAGCTCGCCCTCCTCCGGGTTCATCGTCCCGACGAGCAGGAACCGCGCCGCGTGCCGAACGGAGACGCCCTCGCGCTCCACGTACGAGGCGCCCATCGCCGCCGCGTCCAGCAGCAGGTCGACCAGGTGGTCATGCAGGAGATTGACCTCGTCGACGTACAGGATGCCCCGGTGGGCGGCGGCGAGCAGCCCTGGCTCGAACGCCTTCACGCCCTCCGAGAGCGCCCGCTCGATGTCCAGCGCACCGACCAGCCGGTCCTCGGAGGCGCCGACGGGCAGCTCCACCATCCGCGCGGGACGCGCAGTGCCGCCGCCCCCGCCCTCGTGCGGCCCGTCCGGGCACCCCGGGTCGGGCGACGCGGGGTCGCAGGAGAACCGGCATCCCGGCACCACGGCGACCTCCGGCAGCAGCGAGGTCAAGGCCCGTACCGCCGTCGACTTGGCGGTGCCCTTCTCGCCGCGCACCAGCACACCGCCGACCGACGGCGACACCGCGTTCAGCAGCAGCGCGAGCCGCAGGTCGTCCTGGCCGACGACGGCCGTGAAAGGAAAGGGGGTGGTCACTGGTCGTCGCCCTCCGAGTCGCCTTCGAGGTCGCCCTCGAGTTCCAGGTAGGTGGCGCGCAGCCGCTCCAGCGTGCCGGCGTCCGGCTCCGCCCACAGCCCGCGGTCCGCCGCCTCCAGCAGCCGTTCCGCGATGCCGCGCAGCGCCCAGGGGTTGGACTTCTTCATGAAGTCCCGGTTCTCCGGCGAGAAGACGTACTCCGCGCTGAGCTTCTCGTACATCCAGTCGTCCACGACCCCGGCCGTGGCGTCGTACCCGAACAGGTAGTCCACGGTGGCCGCCATCTCGAAGGCGCCCTTGTAGCCGTGCCGGCGCATCGCGGCCATCCAGCGCGGGTTGACCACCCGCGCCCGGAACACCCGGTGCGTCTCCTCGCCCAGCGTCCGCGTCCGCACCTGGTCCGGTGTCGCCGAGTCGCCGACGTACGCCTCCGGGCTCGCGCCCGTCAGGTGCCGGACCATGGCGACCATGCCGCCGTGGTACTGGAAGTAGTCGTCCGCGTCGACGAGATCGTGCTCGCGCGTGTCGACGTTCTTCGCCGCGACCGCGATCCGCCTGAACGCCGTCTCCATGTCGCCGCGTGCCGCGCGCCCGTCGAGTCCGCGCCCGTAGGCGTAGCCGCCCCACACCGCGTACACCTCGGCGAGGTCCGCGTCGGAGCGCCAGTTCCGGGCGTCGATCAGCGGCAGCAGCCCCGCCCCGTACGCCCCCGGCTTGGAGCCGAAGATGCGCGCGGTCGCCCGCCGCCGGTCACCGTGCTCGGCGGAGTCCTCGTCCACGTGCGCGCGCACGTAGTTCGACCCGGCCGGCTCGTCCAGCTCGGCCACCGCCCGCACCGCGTCGTCGATCAGCCCCACCACGTGCGGGAACGCGTCCCGGAAGAAGCCGGAGATGCGGACGGTGACGTCGATGCGGGGCCGGCCCAGCTCGTCCAGCGGGACGACCTCGAAGCCGGTCACGCGCCTCGACGCGTCGTCCCACACCGGACGGCAGCCCAGCAGCGCCAGGATCTCGGCGATGTCGTCGCCCTGCGTGCGCATCGCGGACGTGCCCCACACGGTCAGGCCCACCGACCTCGGGTACGCGCCCGTGTCCTCCAGGTAGCGCCGTACCAGCGAGTCCGCCAGCGACTGTCCGACCTCCCAGCTCAGCCTCGACGGGATGGCCTTGGGGTCGACCGAGTAGAAGTTCCGGCCCGTCGGCAGGACGTTGACCAGGCCGCGCGTGGGGGAGCCGGACGGGCCCGCCGGGACGTACCCGCCGTCCAGCGCGCGCAGGATGTGCCCGATCTCGTCCGTCGTCCGGGCCAGCCGGGGCACGACCTCCTCGCAGGCGAACCGCAGCACGGCCACCGCGTCCGGGAGCTCCGTGCCCAGCACCTCCCGCACCAGCGCGGGCACGGCCTCGGCCGCCCACCCCCGCTGCTCCATGCCCTCCGCGAGCCGCCGGCACAGCTGTTCCAGCAGGTCGATCGCGTCGGAGGCCGTACGGGACGGGCCCTCGACCAGGTCGGTCAGCTCCACCGGCGCCTTCACCGGCGTGCCGGGCTCGGCCAGCAGCTCCTTCTCCACCAGCCCGAAGTGCCCGGCCAGTGCGGCCCGCAGACCCGGCAGCGCGTTGGCCCGCCCGCCCCACACCTGCGAGGCGCGCAGCACCGCCAGCACCAGGTTCACCCGCGGTTCGCCGGCCGGCCCGCCGCCCAGGACGTGCAGGCCGTCGCGGATCTGCACGTCCTTGATCTCGCACAGGTAGCCGTCGATGTGCATGACGAACTCGTCGAACGCGTCGTCGTCCGGCTGGTCGTCCACGTGCAGGTCGTGGTGCAGCTCGGCGGCCTTCACCAGGGTCCAGATCTGCGCGCGCACCGCCGGCGCCTTCGCCGGGTCCAGGTCGGAGACCAGCGCGTACTCGTCCAGGAGCTGTTCCAGCTTCGCCAGGTCGCCGTAGGTGTCGGCGCGGGCCATCGGCGGGACCAGGTGGTCGACGACCGTGGCGTGCCCGCGCCGCTTGGCCTGGGTGCCCTCGCCGGGGTCGTTGACGATGAACGGGTAGACCAGCGGCAGGTCGCCCAGCACCGCGTCCGGCGCGCACCCGGCGCTCAGTCCGAGGCCCTTGCCGGGCAGCCACTCCATCGTGCCGTGCTTGCCCATGTGGACGATCGCGTCGGCGCCGAAACCGTTCTCCAGCCAGCGGTAGGCGGCCAGGTAGTGGTGGGACGGCGGCATGTCCGGGTCGTGGTAGATCGCGATCGGGTTCTCCCCGAAGCCGCGCGGCGGCTGGATCATCACCACGACGTTCCCGAACCGCAGGGACGCCAGCACGATGTCGTCCCCGTCGACGTACAGCGAGCCCGGCGGCTCGCCCCACGCCTCGGTCATCGCCTCCCGCAGCCCCGGGTCGAGCGTCCCGAACCACTCCCGGTAGTCGGCCAGCGGCACCCGCGCGGGCGCGGCGGCCAGCTGGTCCTCCGTCAGCCACTCGACGTCGTGCCCGCCCGCCTCGATCAGCCGGTGGATCAGCTCGTCGCCCTCGGCCGGGTGCCCCTCGACCGCGTACCCGGCGTCCCGCAGCGCGTCCAGCACGCGCACCGCCGACGCGGGCGTGTCCAGCCCCACCGCGTTGCCGACGCGCGAGTGCTTCGTCGGGTACGCGGTGAAGACCAGCGCCACCTTCTTCTGCGCGTTCGGCTTGTGCCGAAGGGCCGCGTGCCGCACGGCGATCCCGGCGACCCGCGCCGCCCGCTCGGGGTCGGCGACGTACACCGGCACCTCGTCCGGGCCCTGCTCCTTGAAGGAGAACGGGACCGTGATCAGCCGGCCGTCGAACTCGGGGATGGCGACCTGCATGGCCGCGTCCATGGGGGAGAGGGCGGCGTCGGACTCCTCCCAGGCCGCCCGCGAGGACGTCAGACACAGCCCCTGCAGCACCGGGACGTTCAGATCGGCGAGCGCGCCGACGTCCCAGGCCTCCTCCTCGCCGCCCGCCGACGCCTGCGAGGCGTGGCTGCCGCCGGCCGCGAGCACGGTGGCGACCAGCGCGTCCGCCCGCCCCAGCAGCTCGTACAGCTCCGCGTCGGCGCCGCGCAGCGAACCGCAGTACACGGGCAGCGCGTTGGCGCCGCGCGCCTCGATCGCGTCGCACAGGGTGTCCACGAACGCGGTGTTGCCGCTGAGTTCGTGGGCGCGGTAGAAGAGCACGCCGACCGTCGGACGGCCCGGCACGACGGGACGCTCGCCGTGCACCCCGAACTCCGGCATCCTGCGCGGCTGCTCGAAGCCCTCGCCGGTCAGCAGCACCGTGTCCGACAGGAAGCGCGCCAGCTCGGCCAGATTCTCCGGGCCGCCCTCCACGAGGTACCGCAGCGCCTCGGCCACCACGCCCGCCGGGACGCTCGACTCGGCCATCAGCTCCGCGTCCGGCACGGTCTCCCCGCCGAGCAGCACCGTGGGGATCCCGGACGCCCTGAGCGCGGCCAGGCCGTCCTCCCAGGCGCGCTTGCCGCCCAGCAGCCGCACCACGGCGAGGTCGGCGCCGTCGAGCAGCGCGGGCAGCTCCTCCACGACGTCCACGCGGGTGGGGTTGCCGATGCGGTAGCCGGCGCCGGAGGCCCGGGCCGCCAGCAGGTCCGTGTCGGCGGTCGACAACAACAACACAGTGCTCATGCGGGCGCTCCTGGTGGGATGAAGGGCAGTCCTCGTGGCGCGCCGGACTCGATGAGCCGCCACAGCGCGTCCGTGTCCGCGTGCTGTTCGATCAGGTCGCCGAGCCGGTCGAGCTGCTCCTCGCGCAGCGCGGCGAAGGAGGTGTCGGGGGCCGGCACGAAACGGCGTCCCGCGCGGTCGGCCACCGCGCGCAGGAACGCCCGCCGGAACCCGTCCGACTCCAGCGCGCCGTGCCAGTGCGTGCCCCACGTGCCGCCCACCCGGCAGCCGTCCAGGAAGGCTTCGCCGCCCCGTACGTCGGCGACCCCGTGATGGATCTCGTACCCCTCGGCGCGCTCGCCGAGGGCCTCGCCGACCGGGCGGGCCAGGGTCTTCTCGCGGGCGAACCGCACCCGTACGGGCAGCACGCCGAGCCCGTCCACGCGGCCCGCACGGCTCTCCACGTCGTCCTCGATGCGCTCGCCGAGGAGCTGGAAGCCGCCGCAGACGCCCAGCAGCGGCCGGCCCTCGGCGGCCCGCCGCACCAGGGCGTCCGCCAGCCCGCGCTCGCGCAGCCAGCGCAGCGCCCGCACGGTCCCGCGGGTGCCCGGCACGACCACGAGGTCCGCGTCGGCGAGTTCGTCCGGCCGGTCCACGAACCGCACCACGACGCCCGGTTCGGCGGCGAGCGCGTCCACGTCGGTGAAGTTGGACATCAGCGGCACCGCGCACACCGCGACCCGCAGCACCTCCTCGCCGACCGGCGCGGTCACCGCGGACTCCCGCACCGCGCCCCTGAGCGACACCCTGAGGCCGTCCTCCTCGTCGATGCCGAGCCCGTGCCGGAACGGCAGCACGCCATAGGTGCGCCGCCCGGTCAGGCCGTGCAGCATCCGAAGGCCCGGCTCCAGCAGCGAGACGTCCCCGCGGAACTTGTTCACCAGGAACCCGGCGACCAGCTCCTGGTCCTCGGGGGAGAGCAGGGCGACCGTGCCGAAGAAGGAGGCGAAGACGCCGCCCCGGTCGATGTCCCCGACGACGAGGACCGGCAGACCGGCGTTGCGGGCGAGGCCCATGTTGACGATGTCGGTGCGGCGCAGGTTGATCTCCGCGGGGCTTCCGGCGCCCTCGCAGATCACCGCGTCGTACTCGCTCCGCAGCCGGTCCAGGCAGTCCAGGACCGTGCCGAGGAGGCTCTCCTGACGGCCGCCGTGGTAACCGCGTGCGCTCATCTCGCCGACCGGGCGGCCCATCAGCACCACCTGGCTGGACCGCTCGCCGCCCGGCTTCAGCAGCACCGGGTTCATCAGCGCCGTCGGCTCCACCCGGCACGCCTGGGCCTGCATGGCCTGGGCCCGCCCGATCTCGGCGCCCTCGCGCGTGACGAACGAGTTCAGCGACATGTTCTGCGCCTTGAACGGCGCGACCTTCACGCCCCGGCGCGCCAGCCACCGGCAGATCCCGGCGGTGACCACGCTCTTGCCGGCGTCCGAGGTCGTCCCGGCGACCAGCAGTCCGCCACCGCTCACGTCGCACGTCCCTTCAGTACGCGCCGCGCGGCCGCTCCGGCCGCGAGCGCGAGCCAGCCGACCCGCCGCGACAGGCGTACCGCCCGCTCGATGTCGGCCACGGCGACGGGGCGCCCGCCGCTGTTGAGGACGGGCCGGTGCTCGACCCGGCCGCCGTAGGACAGGGTTCCGCCGAGCCGTACGCCGAGCGCGCCCGCGAAGGACGCCTCGACGGGACCGGCGTTGGGGCTGGGGTGCCGCGCCGCGTCCGCACGCCAGGCCCGTACCGCCCCGCGCGGGTCCGGCCCGCTCAGTGCGGCGAGCACGGCCGTCAGGCGCGCCCCCGGCCAGCCGGCGACGTCGTCGAGGCGGGCGGAGGCCCAGCCGTAGCGGCGGTAACGGGGCGACTTGTGCCCCACCATCGCGTCCAGGGTGTTGACGGCCCGGAAGCCCACCAGGCCCGGGACTCCGGCGACCGCGCCCCACACCAGGGCGCCCACCACGGCGTCGGAGGTGTTCTCGGCCACGGACTCCACCACGGCGCGGGCGATCCCGTCGGCGTCCAGGGCCTGCGGGTCCCGGCCGCACAGGTGCGGCAGCCGCTCCCGGGCGGCCTCGACGTCACCGGACTCCAGGGCCCGCCCGACGGCACGCGCCTCCCGGGCCAGCGAGGTGCCGCCGACGACGGCCCAGGTGGCGACGCCGGTCAGGGTGACGGAAGCGGTGGGGGAACGGCGTACGGCGCGGGCGGCCAGGCCGCCGAGCGCGACGGCGCCGCCGACGCACACGGCGGTGTGCACGGCCCCGCGGCCCCGGTCGTCCTGCCACAGCACCCGCTCCACGGCAGCCGCGGCCCGCCCGAAAGCGGCGACCGGGTGTCCACGGCGGGGATCGCCGAGCAGCAGGTCGCCGAGGAGGCCGGCGGCGGCGCCGTACGCGAACACGCGATCGGCACCCATGGGGTCAGCCGGTGACGGATCCGGAGGGAACGGCCCCGGAGGCGGGTGGGGTGTCGCTGATCGACCTCGGCAGGCAGCCGCGCATGGCGATATGTCCTCACTCAGGGTGTCCACGCCCTGGTTCGACGAGACCGGCGGTGAAAGTTCCTGGCTCCCGGGGTGGTCACCCCGGTGACAGTGGCGGGACCGCGCCGGATTCGCACCGGCTTCCTCTCCTGCCGCCGTGTTGGCGGAGGCAGTCCACCATGCTCCCGGAAGGGCCGTCAACTTGCCGTTGACCTGCGGGGCTGAAGTGTGCCGAGGCCCACAGAGGGACTCACGTGGGTGAACGGCGTGACCGGCGTGACCGGCGTGACCGGCCCGCGGGGGCGCGGACACGGCGGCGGGCGGGACGGGAGCGGCCGCTCCCGTCCCGCCCGCGCACGCGTGCGGCCTGCCGTCAGGCCATGATCAGGTGGATACCGTAGCCCACCGCCGCCGCGCACGCGGCGAAGCAGGCGTAGGCGCCGGTGACCGCGAGAGCCGTGGACCGGCCCTCCGCGGCGGCCCGCTCGCGGCGGGACATGCCGGAGATGCCGAGGGTGAACAGGGCCACCAGGGCCACGGTGACCACGAGGCTGACGCCGAAGACGGAACCGAGGGCCGCCCAGTCGATCTTCATGGTGCTCTTCTTCCTTCGTGCCGGGTCGCGGTCAGACGGACGTCTTGGCCGGCGGGCCCGCCGGGTCGCCGGCCGTCGGCGCCGGGATGGAGGCCGTGAGGTCCTCGGCCACGGTGCCGGCCGGGGGCGGGGTCACGGCGGCCATCGCCTGGGTCACCACGCCGGACGGCTCCTCACCGGCGCCGTCGTGGTCGTTGACGTTGGTGTGGTCGACGATCTCGCGCCGGGAGATCTTCCAGATGGCCGCGCTGGAGGCGACCAGGAAGACGGCCACCACGGCGGTGCCCCAGTCGCCGAAGCCGCAGACCCACTCGGCGAGCGCCGCGACCAGGGCGGCGGCCGGCAGGGTCAGGCCCCAGGCGACGAACATCCGGGTGGCCGTGGACCAGCGGACCACGCCGCCCTTGCGGCCCAGGCCGGCGCCCATGACGGCGCCGGAGACGGAGTGCGTCGTGGACAGGGAGAAGCCGAGGTGCGAGGAGGCCAGGATGACCGTCGCGGCGCTGGTCTGGGCGGCGAAGCCCTGCTGCGGCTGGAGGTCGGTCAGGCCCTTGCCCATGGTGCGGATGATCCGCCAGCCGCCGAGGTAGGTGCCGAGGGCGATGGCGATGCCCGCCGAGAGGATGACCCACATGGGCGGGTCGGAGTCGGGGGCGAGGGTGCCGCCGGCCACCAGGGCGAGGGTGATGATGCCCATCGTCTTCTGGGCGTCGTTGGTGCCGTGGGCCAGGGAGACGAGGCCGGCGGAGGCGATCTGGCCGGCGCGGTAGCCCTTCGCGGAGGCCTTGTCGTCGGCGTTGCGGCCCATGCGGTAGGTGAGCCGGGTCGCGAGCATCGCGGCGACGCCGGCCACCAGCGGGGCGGCGATCGCGGGGATCAGGACCTTGGTGACCAGCACGTCGCCGTGCACCGCGCCGAAGCCGGCGGAGGCGACCGTGGCGCCGATCAGACCGCCCATGAGGGCGTGGGAGGAGCTGGACGGCAGACCCACCAGCCAGGTGAGGAGATTCCAGAGGATCGCGCCGACCAGTGCGGCGAAGATGACCTCGGGACGGATGCCGGCCTCGTCGACGAGGCCCTTGGAGATCGTGTTGGCGACCTCCACCGAGAGAAAAGCACCCACAAGGTTGAGGACGGCGGACATGGCCACTGCCGCCTTGGGCCTCATCGCACCGGTCGAAATGGTCGTTGCCATCGCGTTCGCGGTGTCGTGGAAACCGTTCGTGAAATCGAACGCGAGTGCGGTTACCACCACAATCGCGAGGATCAGCGAGAAGCTTTCCATTTACCCAGGCAATCGTTCGAGGTCATTGGCTGGTCGAATGTAGGTAACCAGGGTGAACGGAAGATGAACTGGAATGGGCATCGTGGTGACCGCAAGAGGGGTGGGCACTCCGCCGTACAGCCCAGGCCGCCTGGGTTCCCGGGCTCCTGGCAGGATCCCCCCATGGCCGAAGAGCACCGGACCGGACAGAAAGCGGAAGGCGCTGTGCGTGGCGCCCCGGACACGCGCGGCAAGGGCTCCGGGGGCGGGGTCGAGGAGGTGGCGCACGCCTGGGCGGAGCTCGTCGGGACCGCCCGCCGGACCGTGGCCGACGGGCTCGTCGTCGGCACCTCGGGCAACGTCTCGGTACGGGTCGGCGACACCGTCCTCGTCACGCCCTCGGGGATCCCGTACGACCGGCTCACCCCGGCCGACGTCACCGGGGTGGACCTCACGGGCCGGCAGGTGCTCGGCACGCTGGTCCCCACCAGCGAGCTGCCCCTGCATCTGGCCGTCCACCGCGCGACCGACGCGCGCGCCGTCGTGCACACCCACGCCGTGCACGCGACCGCCGTCTCCACCCTCGTCGACGAACTGCCGGCGATCCACTACATGACCGCCGCCCTCGGCGGCCCCGTCCGCGTGGCCCGCTACGCCACCTACGGCACCCCGGAACTGGCCGAGAACACCCTGCGTGCCCTCGACGGCCGCACCGGCTGCCTGATGCGGAACCACGGCACCCTGACCCACGGCGCCACCCTCGACCAGGCGTACGACCGCACCGCCCAGCTCGAGTGGATGTGCCGGGTGTGGCTCACCGCCTCCTCCGTGCCGGGCATGACCCCCAGCCTGCTCGGTCCCGAACAGCTCGCGGAGGCGGGCGAGCGGCTGAGGGGGTACGGGCAGTCCCCGGCCGGCGGACGGGCGGCCCCCGAGCCGCCCGGACGCGAGACCGGCAAGTCGGCATGACGCCGGGAAGCCCCGGACGCCGCACGCGTGCGGGGGTTTCGGGGGCGGACGTCCGCCGGCCGGGGACGCGTGCGGCCGGCGACCGCCGAGTCCGGTCTGCGGGTGTGGCGCCCGGCCCACGGGGAACGTGTCCGGAAGCCGGATGACGCGCCCGGCGGAACCGAGGACGCGGCCGGAGGCCGGCCCGTGTCCGGGCGGGCTCCCGGGCGACGCGCCCACTGGCCGGGTCCGCGTCCTGACCCGACACTGGGAGGCGTGCGCACTGTGACAGCGACGGCCACAGCCGTTACCGCCGTGATAGGGGCCGGCGCCGCCGCGGTGGCCGCCGGCCGGTTCGCCAGCGATGCCGCCCTGAGGATCCCCTCGGGCCGGCCCCTGCCCACCGAGCCCGTGCTCACCGTCCACGCCACCGCCGCCGGCCAGGTCACCCTCACCCGCGACCTCGCCGCCCTGCGGCCCGGCCGTCACGGCCTCGTCGGCGACGGCTTCCACGCGGTGGTGGGACCCGTGCTGCCCGGCGCCCCGAACTCCGCCGACAGCGTCGTGCGCCGCCTCGAACGCGTCACCTACGGCGCGCCGGAACCCGGCGACCGGGTCCGCTTCACCCCCAACGTGCACGTCGGCGACCCGGGCACCGCGCTCGACGTCGACCACACCGTCCTCGACGTGCCGGGCGAACTCGGGCCGCTGCCCGTGTGGTTCGTGCCCGGCGTCCGGGACACCTGGGTGATCGCCGTGCACGGCCTCGGCGCCACCCGGGAACACGTTCTCAACGTCCTCCCGGCCCTGCGCCGCAACCAGTTCCCGGTACTCGTCCCCGCCTACCGGGGCGACCCGGACGCGCCCCGCTCCCCGGACGGGCTCAGCCACCTCGGCGAGACCGAGTGGCGCGATCTCGACGCCGTGCTGCAGCACGCGGTGGACTCCGGCGCCCGCAAGGTGGTGCTCTACGGCTTCTCCACCGGCGCGACCATGGCGCTGCGCGCCGCCGCCCGCTCGGAACTGCGCGAGCGCGTCGCCGGGCTGCTGCTGGACTCCCCGGTGCTCGACTGGGAGTCCACCCTGCGCGCCCTCGCCTGCGCCCGCCGCACCCCCGGCGTGCTGCTGCCGCTCGCCGTCCGCGCCGCCCAGGGCCGCACCGGCCTGTACGGCGACCACCGGCCCGGCGCGGTCCGCCTGGACGGCATCGACGTTCCGACGCAGATCTTCCACGGCCCCGACGACACGGTGGCCCCCTGGCGGTTCTCCCGCCGCCTCGCCGCCGCCCACCCCGGCACGGTCACCCTGCAGACCGTCAGGGGCGCCCCGCACGCCGCGATGTGGAACGCCGACCCGGAAGCGTACGAGGAGTCGCTGCGGAGGTTCCTGGTGCCGCTGATGTGAGCCGGCGCGTCGGCCACCCGCGCGGGTCCCTGCGGGGGGTGTCGCGGCAGGCGGTGCGAGGGGTTCCGTTTAGCGCCGCACCAGTGGCCTGATCAGGCCCCCACGGCACCGTCCGAGCCCGCAGGACGACGGCCGCCGAGGCGTCCCCCGGCATTCCGTTTGGGATTTCTGACCGTCAACCGGAAGACTGCACCCGTGACGTCCCGTATCCCGCGCGACTCCAGGCTTCGACTCGTCCGCCCGCGCCCCCTGGCCGCCGCCCCCGCCGCGATCGAGCAGCGGCGTGTGCGCCGCCCCGCGCCACGCCCTCCGGAGGGCACGCCCGCACCGGCCGAGCTGGCCGGAATGGCACGCTCCGTCCTGGCCGCCGCCGCCCGTGTGGCCCGCTGGGCCGACCGCGCCCTCGGCCCCGGCGGGGACAGCGCCACCGCCGACGGCAAGGCCACCCTGTCCGACGCGACCGCCCGCCGGGCCGCCGAAGCCCTCGGCCTGACCGCCGATCAGGTCCGTGCCGACTGGGACACCGCCCGGCTGGCCGGCCTCATCGAGGTGCACGGTGACAGCGCCCGCCCCGGCTGGCGGCTGCGCGCCTGGGACCGCGACGACGGCGCCGTGCTGCGCGGCTGGGTCGCCCTCTGCGACGCCTGGTCGCTCGCCTGCCCCGAACCCGAGACCTACGAGCCGGCCGCCGTCGCCGAGGTCGTGACGGCGATGCCGCAGGTGCTGTCCTTTCTCCAGCTGTCCGCCGGGCCGGTGCCCGTGCCCCAGCTGCTCGACCTGCTGGAGCAGCGGGTCACCGAACTGCGCACCGAGCGCTGCGAGGTGGACTACGGGGCGGGGCCCGGCACGCCCGCCGTCACCCCCGAGCCCCGCCCCGCGCCCGCCGGGCCGCCCGCCGCGGACGCCCCGCTGGAACCGCTCCTCGACTGGGCGCTGCGCGCCCTCGCCTCCGTCGGCGCGCTGACCTACGGCGACGGACAGGCCACCCTCACCCCGCTCGGCAGCTGGGCGGTGTGGGTCAAGCTGGAGCAGATCTGCGTCGCCGCGCAGAGCCCTGCGGGCAACATCGAGCAGGGCGCCGAGGACATGCTGCGCGGGTGCGCGCGGCTCCGTCCGGCCGCGGCCCGCGCCGAGTACCGCGCCTGGCTCGCCGCCCGGCCGGTCGGCAGCGCCGTCACCGAGCTGATCGCCGCCGCCCGCGGCGAGGACGCCCTGCTGCGCGGCCTCGCCTTCGAGGCGCTGCGGGTGGTCGGCGCCCCCGCCGAGCCCGAGGTGCGCGCCGCCCTGGAGGAGCCCGCGCTGCGGCCGTACGCCCTGCTGTGGCTGGCCGAGCACGACGGGATGGACCCCGAGGACGCGCACGAGGTCCTCACCCGCGAGGAGGCGACCTGGCTGTGGGTGGACACGGCCGCCGCGGTCGCCGACCACGGAGAGGCGCCGCTGCTGGTCCGCCACCTGGAGACCGCGGTCCAGCCGACGGTGCCGGCCCTCCTCGACGAGGTCCGCGCGGTCGGCCACCCCCGCACCGTCCAGGTCCTGGTCGCCCTGGCAGCCGCCCACCCGGACCCCGCCTTCGCCAAGGCGGTCCGAAGAGCGGCCTTCCAGGTCCACAAGGGAGGCTGACGGCGCCTGCGCGGAGCGGGCTCTCGGGGGCGCGAGGTGGCGCCCCGGCCCCTTGCGCGGGGTTTCACGGCCGCCCGACTCGGCCTGCGCGGGGTGCGTTCCTGGGGGCCGCGCAGCCCGGCGTCCCGGCCCCCGCACCGGGTTTCACGGCTGACTGATCCCGTCCGCGCGGGCGGTGCGCCGCAGAGGCCCGCGAGCCGCGGCGGCGGGACCAGGGGCCGTGGGCACGGGCGCCCGGGTACTCGCGCGGGCGCCTCATGGGCGGGAGCCGGACATGCGGGCGGCGAGCCAGAGGCCGGGCACATGACGCCCCCGGCCGTCGCGGGCAGTCGTGCTTCCCTCCGTGCCTGAACGGCCTGGGGGACCCCGGCGGCACGGGTGGGCGCAACGGGCACTCGCGCGACGCGGCACCCTCGTGGCGCGGCGCCCGCGCAACGGCGCCGGCCCTCGTACCGCGCCGGTACCGGCGCGCGGGCAGCGGCGGACGGGGCCGGGACGACGGGGCCGCCCCGCCGGATCAGGCGCCCGCGTCCGGCGCGTACGTCCCGAAGCCCCAGACGTTGCCCTCCAGATCGCGGGCCATGTAGTCCCGCGACCCGTAGTCCTGGTCGGCCGGCGGCATGAGGATCTCCACGCCCTGCTCCACCGCCCGCCGGTGATGCGCGTCCACGTCGTCCACGACGACGTACACCCCTGCCGGCCCCGCGTCCTTCATCGCCGTGTCGAACACGCCCCCACGCCCCTTGGAGCCCAGCATCACCACCCCGTTGCCCTGGGCCAGTTCCGCATGCATGACCGTGCCGTCCTCGCCCTCGTACACCGACACCTCCGTGAAGCCGAGGGCCTCCGTGAGCTGCCGGACCGCAGCCTTCGCGTCCCCGTACAACAACGTCGGGACGACGCTCGGACGCGAGCTGCCCGCGCCTGCCATGGTGATCACTTCCTCGTGTCCGGAGTGCGCCGGGATGTCTCGTCACGGCCCAGTGTGGCACCGGCCACCGACAGCCGCCGGGAGGAAACCGCACGGGAAAAAGCGGTTGCACCGCCCCGTTAGAATGGCTCGCATGGCCATTCTCCTCGCGCATTAGACGGCGGGAACGTCCTCAGCCGCCCACCGCCACCCCTCCCCACCCTCGGCTCCGCCCGAGCGGGGGACCCCCCGACTGCCCTGGAGTCTGTCCGTGATCTCCGCCTCCGGCATCGAGCTGCGCGCCGGTGCCCGCGTCCTCATCGAGAGCGCCACCTTCCGCGTCGCCAAGGGCGACCGCATCGGCCTGGTCGGCCGCAACGGCGCGGGGAAGACCACCCTCACCAAGGTCCTCGCCGGCCAGGGCCTGCCCGCCGCCGGCACGGTCACCCGCTCCGGCGACGTCGGCTACCTGCCCCAGGACCCCCGCACCGGCGACCTCGACGTCCTCGCCCGCGACCGCATCCTCTCCGCCCGCGGCCTCGACGTGCTGATCCGCAAGATGCGGGAGAACGAGCAGCGCATCGCCAACGGCCAGGGCGCCACGCGCGAGAAGGCGCTGAAGCAGTACGAGCGCCAGGAGACCGAGTTCCTCACCAAGGGCGGGTACGCCGCCGAGGCCGAGGCCGCCACCATCGCCGCCGCGCTGAACCTCCCCGACCGGGTGCTCGGCCAGCCGCTGCACACCCTCTCCGGCGGTCAGCGCCGCCGCGTGGAGCTCGCCCGCATCCTGTTCTCCGACGCGGACACCCTGCTCCTCGACGAGCCGACCAACCACCTCGACGCCGACTCGATCGTCTGGCTGCGCGACTACCTCAAGACCTACCGCGGCGGCTTCATCGTCATCTCCCACGACGTGGACCTGGTCGAGACGGTCGTCAACAAGGTGTTCTACCTGGACGCCAACCGCGCCACGATCGACATCTACAACATGGGCTGGAAGCTCTACCAGCAGCAGCGCGAGGCCGACGAGAAGCGCCGCCGCCGCGAGCGGCAGAACGCCGAGAAGAAGGCCGCCGCGCTCAACGCCCAGGCCGACAAGATGCGCGCCAAGGCCACGAAGACGGTCGCCGCGCAGAACATGGCCCGCCGCGCGGAGAGGCTGCTGGCCGGTCTGGAGGAGGTGCGCCAGTCCGACAAGGTCGCCAAGCTGCGCTTCCCCGAGCCCGCGCCCTGCGGCAAGACCCCGCTGATGGCCGAGGGCCTGTCGAAGTCGTACGGCTCGCTGGAGATCTTCACCGACGTCGACCTGGCCATCGACAAAGGCTCCCGGGTCGTCATCCTCGGGCTGAACGGCGCCGGCAAGACCACCCTGCTGCGGCTCCTCGCGGGCGTCGAGCAGCCCGACACGGGCGCCGTCGTCCCCGGGCACGGCCTCAAGCTCGGCTACTACGCGCAGGAGCACGAGACCCTCGACCCGGACCGCACGGTCCTGGAGAACATGCGCTCCGCCGCGCCCGACATGGACCTCGTGGAGGTCCGCAAGGTGCTCGGTTCGTTCCTGTTCTCCGGCGACGACGTCGACAAGCCGGCCGGGGTCCTCTCCGGCGGTGAGAAGACCCGTCTCGCCCTGGCGACCCTCGTCGTCTCCTCGGCGAACGTCCTGCTGCTCGACGAGCCCACCAACAACCTCGACCCGGCCAGCCGCGAGGAGATCCTCGGCGCGCTGCGCACCTACAAGGGCGCGGTCGTCCTCGTCACCCACGACGAGGGCGCCGTCGAGGCGCTCCAGCCGGAGCGGATCATCCTGCTGCCGGACGGCGTCGAGGACCTGTGGGGCTCCGACTACGCGGATCTGGTCGCGCTCGCCTGACCGCGGCCCGACGGCACGGTCCCCGATCGCGGTCACCCGCGTGTGATCGAATACGTGATCCACTGAGTATGGATCATTCGGTCCATCGGTGATCCATCAATCGTGTGAGATCTCCTCATCCTGAGGTGTGTCCTACACGGATTTCGCGGCCGGACCCTCCAAGAACCGGGGTCCGGCCGTCGCACCTTTCTGACCTGCGGTTTCCCGGAGGAACCCGTTCGGCGGTCGCGCGCACACCGCCTGGAATCTCTCCTTCCGGATGTGGGGACACGCTCCCGTCGTCACGAGGTTGTCTCATCGACCTTGCCGAATGGGTGGCCATCGGGCCCGGGAGGGGTGATCATGAGGAGACCAGAGCGCACTTCCCATGAGGAGGCACGGGTGGCCGAGACTCTGAAGAAGGGCAGCCGGGTGACCGGCGCCGCGCGCGACAAGCTCGCGGCAGACCTGAAGAAGAAGTACGACGCCGGTGCGAGCATCCGGGCGTTGGCCGAGGAGACCGGCCGCTCGTACGGATTCGTGCACCGCATGCTGAGCGAGTCGGGCGTCACGCTCCGAGGGCGTGGCGGGGCGACACGGGGCAAGAAGTCTCCGACGCCCTGACCCGGCGGCCCCGCGGACCCGATGGGTGGCCACCCGGCCGGCCGTGCGACCGGCCGGGTGGTTACTGTGCAGTCACTTAGACGACCGCACCCATCGGAGGCGCCCCATGGCTTCGTTCCCCCAGGACCTCGGTCCGGTACTCGACAAGGACGGCGTACGGCTCACCGTCGACGACGCGATCGCCACGGTGACCCTGACCAACCCGGCCAAGCGCAACGCGCAGAGCCCCGCTCTGTGGCGCGCGCTGACCGAGGCCGGTCAGCTGCTGCCCGGTTCCGTCCGGGTCGTGGTGCTGCGCGGGGAGGGCAAGTCGTTCTCCGCCGGGCTCGACCGGCAGATGTTCACACCCGAGGGGATCCCGGGCGAGCCGTCGTTCGTCGACCTCGCGCGCAGTGACGACGCCGCGCTGGACGCCGCCATCGCCGGCTACCAGGACGCGTTCACCTGGTGGCGGCGCAACGACATCGTGTCCATCGCCGCCGTGCAGGGACACGCCATCGGGGCCGGGTTCCAGCTGGCCCTCGCCTGTGACCTGCGCGTCGTCGCGGACGACGTGCAGTTCGCCATGCGCGAGACCAGCCTCGGCCTGGTGCCCGACCTGACCGGCACGCACCCCCTCGTCGGCCTCGTCGGCTACGCCCGCGCGCTGGAGATCTGCGCGACGGGCCGTTTCGTCACGGCCGAGGAGTCGGTGAACACCGGCCTGGCCAACCTCGCCGTGCCCGCCGCCGAGCTCGACGCGGCGGTCCAGGACCTCGCCGCGGCGCTGCTGGCCGCGCCGCGCGACGCCGTGATCGAGACGAAGGCGCTGCTGCGCGGTGCGCAGGACCGCACCTACGACGAGCAGCGCGGCGCCGAGCGCGCCGCGCAGGCCCGTCGCCTGCGCGACCTGGCCGGCCTCGGCGAGTGAGCGGACGGCCGTGACCGGCCGACGGCGGCGGGTCAGTCCAGGTCGGTGACCAGGACGGCCACCGTCGGCCGGTCCGGCAACGCGGCCGCCACGGCCGTCCGCACGGCCCGCGCCACCTCCAGCGGCCGGAACCCCGCCGCGACGGCGAGATCCACGCGCGCATGGCGGCGGGGCAGGGCGGCCCCGGTGGCCGGCTGCTCCGCACCGAGCCGCACCCCGCGCCCCCACGCGCCGGTCAGCCGGCTCACCCCCGCCACCCCGAGCACCACATCCGCGACCCGTTCGGCCTCCGGGTCGCCGCCCCCGCCGGCGACACCCGCCGCGGGAGCAGGCGTCGCCGCGCCGAAAGCCTCCGCCCTCCCGGACGCTTCCTCGGGCTGAGACGCCGTGGCGGCCCCGGAGACCTCCGTGCCCCCGGTCGTCCGCGCCGCCGCGGACGCCTCCCCCGCTCCCGGCGCCGGTCCGTCCGAGGCCGGCTCCGTGTCCAGCAGTTCCGTGACCCGCAGGTCCACCTCCGTCAGCTCCAGGCCGATCCGTTCCGTCGCGGCGGCCGCCAAGGCCGTGCGCAGGCGGGACGCCGTCTCCGGGAGGGGCCAGGCCGCCGCGGCCGCGAACTCCGCGGTGAGCCGCAGCGGGCCCGGCGGCAGAGCGCTCGGCGGGGCCGGGACGGCCGGGTCGGACGCCGCGTCCGGGTCGGCGAGCCCGAGCCGGACCCCGTCCAGCCGTACCTCCGGCACGTCCCGTTCCGCCGCGCGGCGCAGGGCCGTGCCGGCCGCCCGTTCCGCGATCCACGCTCCGTCGCGCGGTCCTCCCAGCGGGAGGAACCTGCCGAGCCCCACCTGCTGCCGCACCATCCGCGTCCACCGGTCCGCCGTCATTCCTCCAGCCTGCCGTATTCCTGGCGCGAATCGGGGCAACCGCGCATACGGTGGTGGAAGGAGGACGACCGAAGGGATGTATGGCGATGACCGACATGACCGAAGGCGGCTCGGTGCGGGCTCCTGAGACCGACAAGACGCTGGGCGACTCCGGCACGCGCCGGGGACAGGGCACACGGCGCGGCGGCGGCGACCCCGCGGACCGGGGCCGGACCACCATCGCCGACGGCGTGGTGGAGAAGATCGCCGGGCTGGCCGCCCGTGACGTCCCGGGCGTGCACGCCATGGGCAGCGGGATCTCGCGGACCTTCGGCGCCGTGCGCGACCGGGTGCCGGGCGGGGCGAAGTCGGTGACACGCGGCGTGAAGGCCGAGGTCGGCGAGGTGCAGACCGCGCTGGACCTGGAGATCGTCGTCGACTACGGCGTGTCCATCGCCGACGTCGCCAAGGACGTGCGGGAGAACGTCATCGCGGCCGTCGAACGGATGACCGGCCTCGAGGTGGTCGAGGTCAACATCGCGGTGAGCGACGTGAAGCTGCCCGACGAGGAGGACGACGAGCCCGAGTCCCGACTGCAGTGAGACGGGCTGAGCGGAGGAGCGAGGCATGAGGATGGCCGTCGTCGGCATGATCGCCGGCATGGCGTTGGGCTTCGCCGGATACTTCGGCGGATTCGGGGCTTTCCTGCTGGTGGCGGCCCTGGGCGCGGTGGGTTTCGTGGTCGGCCGGCTGCTCGAGGGCGACCTGGAGCTCGGCGACTTCTTCCGTCCCCGTGACGAACGGCGGCGGTGACGGGGGTGGGCGCGGGGGCCGTGGAGCTCACCGGAGACCCGCGAACCGTCCCTCCGGGCGAACGCGGGCAGACCACGATCGCCGACCGGGTGGTCGCGAAGATCGCCTCCCAGGCGGCGCGTGAGGCCGTCGGCGCGCTGCCGCCGGACGCCGGGCCGCCGCACGCGAGCGTCGTCGTCCGGCACGGCAGCGCCCGCGTGCGGGTGCACGTCGAGCTCGACTACCCCGGCGACATCGGCGGCCGCTGCGCGCGGGTGCGGCGGCGGATCGTCGACCGGGTGCGCGATCTCGCGGGCATGGCCGTGCCGGAGGTCGTCGTGCAGGTGGAGCGGCTCCACCTGGCCGCCCGGCCCGACACGGTCGGGAGGACGCCATGAGCGGGCCCCCGGGCACGACGGCCGACCCGGCGCCGCCGCCCACGGGGAGCGGCGTCGTCACCGGCGGCGCGAGCGGCGGGCGCCGGCGCTTCTGGTCCGCCCGCCGCGTCCCGGCGGCTCTGCTGGCACTGGCGGTCCTGGTGATCGTGGGCGTGTTCCTGTACGACATCGCCGCGGTACGGGCCGGCCGGCCCGGGATGAGCTGGCGCCGCGACCTCGCCCGGCAACTGGCGGAGCGTCCGCTGGACGACGTGTGGGTGCTGACCGGCGCGGCCGTCGCCGCCGCGCTCGGTCTGTGGCTGCTGGTGCTGGCCCTCACGCCGGGACTGCGCTCGCTGCTGACGATGCGCCGGGTCCGTCCCGACGTTCGCGCGGGCCTCGACCGGGACGCCGCCGCGACGGTGTTGCGGGACCGGGCGATGGAGGTGGCCGGTGTGCAGTCGGTCCGGGTCGCCGTGCGGCGGAGGAGGACGAACGTGCGGGCGGTGTCGCACTTCCGTGACCTGGACGACGTACGGGACGACCTGACCGCGGTGCTGGACGGGGCGCTCCGGGGGCTGGGCCTGGCCCGGCCGTCCACGTTGTCGCTGCACGTGCGGCGGCCCGGCCGGAAGGGGCGGCAGCCGTGAACAAGACCGTCAACCGTGTGCTGCTCGCGCTGGCGGGACTGGTGCTGTGCGCGCTCGGCGGGTCGGTGCTGGCGATCGGTCTCGGCGCGCCCGCGCCCTCCTGGTGGCTGCACGACGGCCGGCACGACGTGCTGCTCGACGACTCCGAGCGGACCCGGTGGCGGGACGAGGGCTGGTGGTGGCCGGTGGTGATCGCCGCGCTCGCCGTGGTGGTCCTGCTCTGCCTGTGGTGGCTGGTCTCGGTGCTCCGCCGGCGACGGATGTCCGAGGTCTTCGTCGACTCCGGCGACGGGGAGGGGGCGGCGCTGCGGGGGCGTGCCCTGGAGCACGCGCTCGCCGAGGAGGCGAACCGGCAGGACGGCGTGGCCCGTGCCCGCGTCCGCCTCACCGGCCGCCGCGGCACGCCACGGGCCCGCGTCGTCCTGCTCCTGGAACCCCACGTGGACCCCGGCACGGCCCTCGACACCCTCACCGCCGGCCCCCTCACCCACGCCCGCGAGGCCACGGGTCTGCCCGCCCTCCCGGCGGAGGTGCGGCTCCGGGCGGTGAAACACCGCCCGGAGCGGGTCACCTGACGCCGGGGCCGCCCCGGCACGCGTCACCGGACCCACCGCGCACCGTGCGAGCGGGCGATCGAGCAGGAGGGGAAGAACGCCCTTCCTGGTCCGCCCTTGCCGGACCGGGGCCGCTGCCCCCGGTTCCGGGCGGCGGGGGCCACTGCCCCCGTGCCGGGACGGGCGGCTCCCGCCCGTCCCGGCACGGCACGGCGGAGCCCGTAGCGGGCCAGGGCCGCCGGAGACCTGGTGCGTCCGGGTTCAGAACCCGTGCCGTGACCCGCCGTCCACCGGGAGCATCACACCGGTGATGTACGACGCCGCCGGCGAGAGGAGGAACGCCGCCGTGCGGCCGAACTCCTCCGGGGTGCCGTAGCGGCGGAGCGGGATGCGGGACTCCGAGGCCTGGCGGGTGGCCTCCGGGTCGGCGGACAGGGAGTCCAGCTCGCGTACCCGGTCGGTGTCGATGCGCCCGGGCAGCAGGCCCACGACGCGGATGCCGCGCGGGCCCAGCTCGTCGGCGAGGGACTTGGCGAAGCCGGCCAGGCCCGGGCGCAGCCCGTTGGAGATGGTCAGCCCGGGGATCGGCTCGTGCACCGAGCCGGACAGCACGAAGCCGACGACACCCCCCTCGCCCAGCTCCGCGGCGGCCGCGCGGGCGAGCCGCACCGCGCCGAGGAACACCGACTCGAACGCCGCCTGCCACTGCTCGTCGGTGGTGTCGGCGACGAACCCCGGCGGCGGCCCGCCCACGCTGACGAGGACGCCGTCGAAGCGGCCGAACCGCTCCCGCGCGGTGGCGATCAGCCGCTCGGCGGCCACGGGGTCGGCGTTGTCCACGGCCATGCCGGCCGCGTCCGGCCCCAGCGCGGACACGGCCTCGGCGACCGCGTCCTCCTTCCGCCCCGTGACGACCACCTTCGCGCCCTCGGCGACGAGCGCCCGCGCGGAGGCGTGGCCCAGTCCGCGGGTGGCCCCGGTGACGACGTACACCCGGTCCTTCAGTCCAAGATCCATGGCCCTATCCTGCCCCCTCGTCGCCGAACAGGGCGAGGGCGCTGTTCACCAGGCCGATGTGGCTGAACGCCTGCGGGAAGTTGCCCAGCAGCTGCCCGTTCACCGTGTCGTACTCCTCCGCCAGCAGCCCCACGTCGTTGGCCAGCCCCAGCAGCCGTTCGAACAGCGCGCGGGCCTCCTCGGTCCTGCCGGTCATGTGCAGGGCGTCCACGAGCCAGAACGCACACGCCAGGAACGCGCCCTCCTGCCCGGGCAGCCCGTCCACGCCGGTGGCGTCCGGGGTGTAGCGGCGCACGAGACCGTCCTGGCCCAGCTCGGCCCGGATCGCGTCGATGGTGCCGAGCACGCGCGGGTCGTCCGGGGGCAGGAAACCGGCCCGGGGGATCAGCAGCAGCGCCGCGTCCAGCTCGCGCGACCCGTAGGACTGGGTGAACGTGTTGCGCACCGGGTCGTAGCCCTTCTCGCACACCTCCCGGTGCACCTCGTCGCGCAGCGCGCGCCACCCGTCCAGGTCGCCCTCCAGCTCCGGGTGATCCTCCATCGCGCGCACCGCGCGGTCCGCGGCCACCCACACCATCACCTTGGAGTGCACGAAATGGCGCCGGCCGCCGCGCACCTCCCACAGCCCTTCGTCGGGCTGCCGCCAGGCCGTGCGCAGGAAGTCCAGCATCACCGACTGCAGCGCCCACACGTCCGGCCTCCCGGGCAGCCCCGAACGCCGGGCCAGCGCCAGCGAGTCCACCACCTCGCCGTACACGTCGAGCTGGAGCTGGTTCACGGCGTCGTTGCCGGTCCGTACGGGGGTGGCGCCGTTGAAGCCGGACAGCCACGGCAGTTCGAACTCCGGCAGCCGCCGCTCGCCCGCCAGCCCGTACATGATCTGCAGGTCCGCCGGTTCCCCGGCGACCGCGCGCAGCAGCCAGTCGCGCCAGGCCTCGGCCTCCTCCTGGTAGCCGGCGGAGAGCAGCGCGCTCAGGGTGAGCGTGGAGTCGCGCAGCCAGCAGAAGCGGTAGTCCCAGTTCCGTACGCCGCCCGGATCCTCCGGCAGGGAGGTGGTGGCGGCCGCGACGATGCCGCCGGTGGGACGGTAGGTGAGCGCCTTCAGCGTGATCAGGGACCGCACCACCATGTCCCGGTGCGGCCCCCGGTAGCGGCACCGGGACGCCCAGGCCTGCCAGTCCTTCAGGCTGTGCCGCAGCGAGGCGTACGGGTCGACCAGCGCGGGCCGTGGCTCGTGCGAGGGGTGCCAGGTGAGCACGAAGGCGACCCGCTCGCCCTCCCTCACCGTGAACTCCGAGTGGGTGCCCAGGTCTTCGCCCCAGGTGCGCACCTCCGGCTCGCTGCGCAGCCACGCCGAGTCGGGCCCGGCCACCGCGACCCGGTGCCCGTCGTCCTCGCGCACCCAGGGCACGACCGAGCCGTAGTCGAACCGCAGCCGCAGGGTGCTGCGCACGGTCACCTCACCGCTGAGCCCCTGCACGATCCGCACCACGTCCGGCGCCTGGTGGCGCTGCGGCATCAGGTCGGTGACCTGCACCGCGCCGTCGGGTGTCTCCCACACGGTGTCCAGGACCAGCGAATCGTCCCGGTAGGCGCGGCGCGCGCACCGCTCCTGGCCCCGTGGGGCGATGCGCCAGTACCCGTTGTCCTCGTCGCCGAGCAGCCGTGCGAAGCAGGCCGCCGAGTCGAAGCGGGGCAGGCAGAGCCAGTCGATCGAGCCGTCGGTACCCACCAGGGCAGCGGTCTGCTCGTCGCCGATGAGCGCGTAGTCCTCGATGCGGTGCACGGGGTGCGGGTTCCCGGCCGCCGGGTGCGGCAATCAGCGGAACGGCCGGAGCGGCTCGGACCGCTTGTGGCCGGTGCGGTCCTGGCCGGTGCCGTTCGCCGCCGGGCCTCCACGGCCTGGGCCGGCTCGGCGATGCCGCGCGAGGCGTACGTCTTGGCGGAGCCGCGGGAGACGCCCGTCGCAGCGGCGGTCTCGGGCTCCCTCGGCCCGAGCCGGCGGCCCAGCACCAGTGCCTCCCGCCGCAGAACCCGGCGAACGGGGAGAGCGGAGAGAGCGAGGAGAGGAGAGAACGGGGAGTGCGGTCAGACGGCCGCGGACTCGGTGCGGGCGGCGCCGGACGGCCCGGCGTCCGTCTCCCCGCCCGTCTTCGCCGCCCGCTCGCGCGCCTCGCGGCGGGCCAGCACGACCCAGCCGACCGGGACGGCGGCGGCGAACAGCCACCACTGGACCGCGTACGCGTAGTTCAGCGCCGCGTTCTCCTTGCCGGGGTCGCCGAGCTGCTGGGGGAGGCCGCCCCGGGGCTCGGGCGCGGTCTGCGCCACGTAGCCGCCGAGCACCTCGGCGTCCAGCCGCTCCGCCTCCCGTTCGCTGTCGATCAGCATGATCTGCCGGTCCGGCAGGCCCTCGAGCTCCTTGATGCCGCTCGCCTCGGTTGTCTCGTCCGGCATCAGCCGGCCGGTGATGGTGGTCTCGCCGCGCGGCGGCGCGGGCACCTTCGGGAACTCGGTCTGGCTGGGGCCGTCGGCGGGGATCCAGCCGCGGTTGACCAGCAGCACCGCGCCGCCGTCCAGGACGAACGGGGTCAGGACGTGGAAGCCGATCTCCTCGTCGGCGTTGGTGCGGCGGCGCACCACGACCTCGGAGTCCGTGTCGAAGCGGCCCGTGGCGGTCACCGTGCGGTAGCGCTCGGCGCGGGTCACCGCGCGGCCCGGGGCCGCCAGCTCCTCCACCGGCACCGGGTCGGCGGCCAGCGCGTCGGTCACCAGCTGGTTACGGGCGGCCCGCTCCTCGTAGCGGTTCATCTGCCATACGCCCAGCACGATCATCGTGGGGACGAGGAGCAGGGCGGCCAGTGTGAGGGTCACCCATTGCCGGGACAGCAGGAAGCGGTACACCCCACGACCGTACAACCCGGGCGCGGGGTGCGTTGAGCCGGGTATGTGCCTTCGCGCCCCCCGCGCCCGGGAGGGCGGTCAGGTCTCCGAGGCCGGCTCGACGTCGGCGAGGAGCTGGCCGAAGGCGGCCTCGTCGACCACCGGGGTGCCGTACTGGCGGGCCTTGACCGTCTTCGACGTGCCCGAGTCGGGGTCGTTGGTGACCAGGAGGCTGGTGAGCCGGGACAGGCTCGACGCCACATGCAGCCCGGCCTCGGTCGCCCGGTCCTCCAGCAGGTCCCGCTCGACGGAGGTGTCTCCGGAGAACGCCACCCGCATGCCCTGCTTCAGACGCTTGCCCGGTTCGTACCGGCCCGGGTTGGGATAGGGGCATGCGGGCCTCTTGCGGGAGGGACGCCAACTGGCGGGCTGCCGTCCGCCGTAGCCCGCCTGCTGTCCGGTGCGGGGACGGTCCGACCACTCGGTGAGCGGCCGGCACTCGTGCAGCGGCAGCCGTACGCCGCCCGCCGCCGCGGCCCACAGGCTGGGCCGGAACGCCTCCGCCAGCACGCGCGCGTCGTCGAGGGCGTGGTGCGCCCGCCGCTGCACCACGCCGAAGTGCGCGGCCAGGGACTCCAGCTTGTGGTTGGGCAGCGGCAGCCTCAGCTCCTTGGACAGGGCGATGGTGCACAGCCGCTGTCTCACCGGGGCCTCGCTGCGCGCGCGGGCGTACTCGCGGGCGATCATCTGCCAGTCGAACACCGCGTTGTGCGCCACCAGCACGCGGCCCTCCAGGCGCGCCGCGAACTCCGCCGCGACGTCCTGGAAGAGGGGCGCCCCTTCGAGCATCTCGCTCGTCAGCCCGTGTATCCACACCGGGCCCGGGTCGCGCTCCGGGTTGACCACCGTGTACCAGTGGTCCTCGACCTCGCCGCGCGCGTCCAGCCGGTAGACGGCCGCGGAGATGATGCGGTCGTCCCGGGCCAGCCCCGTCGTCTCCACGTCGACGACCGCGTATCCCTGCGGGTACGCGGCCGGCCACGCGGCGGGGGAGGAGGCTGCGGCGGTGAGGTCTTCGAGCATGGTTCATGAGGATACGGGCCGCTACTGACAGGCCTGTCCGACAGGCGCCCCGCGCGGCGCGTCCGTCGCGGCTCGCGTGTGACGCCCGGGCGCGGCGGTCACCAGCGGATGGGCACCGGCAGCGCGGTCAGCAGTCCCGACACCGCGACCACCAGGGCGAGCACGTACACCTCCGTCCGCGCGGGTGAACTCGCGGTCAGCGGGTCGGCCGCGCGGGCCAGCCGCACGCGCGCCCACAGGGCGAGCGCGGCGACACCGGCCATGAGGATCAGCTTGGCGAGCAGCACCCGCCCGTACGCGGTGTCCGTCAGCTGCTCCAGGACGGTCCCGGGCGGCATCCGGCGCAGCGAGCTGCACACCCCCGTCGCGGTGATGGCGACGAGCAGGACGAGCGCCACGCGCGCGTAGCGGCCCAGCAGCGCCACGCCCGCCTCCGTACGCCCCCACAGCCGCAACGTGCGCAGCACGTGCGGCAGGCCGCCCACCCACAGGGAGGCGCACGTCAGGTGCACCAGCGTCAGGGCGGAGCCGATGAGCGGGCTGTACTCCGTCGTCGGGTGGGCGCGCAGCGCCTCCGCGACGATCACCGCGGCCAGCGGCAGCGCCTGGGCGGCGCGGCGGCGGGAGGCGGAGCACAGGGCCGCCGCGAGGAAGCCGTTGACCTCCAGCAGGGCGAGCTTGCCGTCCCGGGTCTCGTAGAGGCCGCCCACGTCGATGTCGGCGGGACCGCTGGGGACGAGATTGCCGGTCGCCACCACGGAGGCGAGTCCGAGGGCGGCCACGAAGCCGACGCTGTTGGCGACGGTGGACCAGCTGCGGGGCAGGGCGGGAGGCGCGCCGGGCGTCGCACGCGCCAGCCGGACGGCGAACAGCTCGCCCACGGGGACGGCCAGCGCGGCGAACAGCACCGTGCGCAGCAGGGCTATGCCGCCGGTGCCGGGAGCGTCCGCCTCCCCGGTGCCGTGCAGCGCGGGCGACGGACCGAGCAGGGGTATCAGCGCGCCGAGCGTCACCAGGACGAGCACGGCCGCGGCCCGCCCGGCTCCGGGCCGCCGCGGACCACTGTGCGCACCGGTCGTCCGGGACCTGGATTTCGTCAGAGTCACCTCAGGATCTTCACAAGATCACACAGAGCGGGGCAAGCGCGGGGCGATATGCGGACTTCGTCCGCCCGTTCCGGCGCGGGTGGACCGCTGGTGAGCGCCGGTCACGCGTCCTGCGCGCCCGGCGTTCATCCACAGCAGGCCTGCTCTCCGCCCTCCGGCGTGCGGGGAACCGTCCGCCGTCCGAAGTCACCCGTGGCCGAACCCCCGTCAGCGCCTGTCCGTGTGCGTCCGCGGGGTCCTGGGCCTGTGCTGCCGGCGACCCCGGTCCGCACCCGTCGTCCGGCGCCCGGCCGCGCGCCGGACGACGGGCGGAGCCCTTCACACGAGGCTCTGTGTTCACCGCCGATGCGCGGGGCGTGCCCCGTGGGCGCCGCTGCCGCGCCCACGCTCACCGCCACCGCGCCGCATCCGCCCCCCACACCCCCGGCGCCCGCCCCCAGTCGCGCGGTCCGCCCGCGAACGCGACCGGCGGCAAGGCGTACCGCAACCGCCCCAGCGGGCTGTCCCGTTCCGTCAGCCACGGCGTGGCGGAGAACTCGCCCTCGCCCTCCTCGGCCCCGGAACCGGACGCCCCCGCCAGGAGTTCGCCCGCCGTGCGGGCCAGAGCCACCCGCACCAGCCTGCTGCCGCCCTCCTCCGCCTGCTCCGACAGGGACCGCAGCACGCCCGCCGCCAGCAGGTACCCCGTGCCATGGTCCAGCGCCTGCGCGGGCAGCGCGCCCGGGTGGTCCCTCCCGCCCTCGACGTGGGCGATGCCCGTGGCCGCCTGGACCAGGCTGTCGAAGCCGCGCCGGCCCGCCCACGGCCCCGTGGCGCCCCACGCCGACAACTGGGCCACGACCACCCCCGGCCGCCGCTCGGCCAGGGCCTCCGCGCTCGCTCCGAAGCGGTCCAGGGCGCCCGGCCGGTACCCCGTGACCACCACGTCCGCCCGTGCCAGCAGCTCCTCGAAGACCTCCCGGCCGCAGGCCAGATCCACCCGCGCCGACCGCTTCCCGAAGCCGGTGTCGGCGTGCTGGTCGGGCAGTTCGGGCAGCCCCGGCGGGTCCAGCCGCAGGACGTCCGCGCCGAGCAGGGCGAGCGTGCGGGTGGCGACCGGACCGGCGATGACCCGGGTGAGGTCCAGCACCCGCAGTCCGGCGGCGGGCAGCAGGAGGTCCCCACCGGCCGCCGCGAACTCCCGCGCGGGCGCGGAGTCCAGCCGTACCCGCTGCACCAGCGGCAGCCGCGCGACCGCCGACGCCTGCGCGTGCGCCGCCCACTCCCCGGGCGTGCGCAGGGCGACGGCCAGTCCGCCGGCCGCGGTGACCGTCTCCTCGACCTCCCGCGCGGACCTCCGCGCGAGCACCGCGGCCACCGCGTCAGGGTCCTTGGGCACGCCGAGCGCGGCGAGCAACCGCGACCGGTGGTGCGGATAGTTGGCGTGCGTGCGCGCCCATCCGTCCGCCGTGCGCCAGAAGCGCGACAGCGGGGCGAAGTTCTCCGGGGCCCGCCCGTCGATCCGCAGGTGACGCTCGCTCACGAACGCGGTGGCGACCGCCCCGTCGTCCACCCGCACCGCCGGGACCTCGCCGCCCGCGCGCCGTGCCGCGAGCTCGGCGGCGGCCAGCGCGCACACGCCGACGCACGCCCCCGCGAACTCCCGCACCGGCAGCCGTGAGGGCAGGACACCCGGCCGGCCGACGGCGGACACCCGTGAGAGGAGAGCGGGATCCCCGCCCAGACCGGACCAGAAGGACACGAGACGGTTCATGCCCTCACTGTGCAGCACCGCCAGGCCGGGGAGGGTGCCTGCCCGGATGACGGAAAGGGGCCGGGCGCACCCGCCCGGCCCCTCCCCGCGCCCCGGCGGCGACTACCGCGTCACCGCGTCCAGCGCGTCGGCCATGCCCCAGCCGTAGAAGCCGTTGCGGTTCTTCGGGCCCTCGCACACCGCGTCGGCCTTGCCGTCGTTGTCGATGTCGTACGGCTTGGTGCAGGCGGTGGCGTCGGCCTGCGCGTACAGCAGGGCCTTCACCAGCGCCGGCGGCGCGTACGGGTGCTTCGACTTGATCAGCGCGGCGACGCCCGCCACGTGCGGGGACGCCATCGACGTACCGGCCATGTAACCCCAGCGGCCGCCGGGCAGCGGGCCGAGGATCAGGCCGCTGGTGGCGGGCGGCTCGGGGGTCTGCAGGGCCGTCGAGTCACCGCCGGGCGCGGCGATGTCGATGACGCCCCGGCCGTAGTTGGAGAACGACGACTTCAGACCCTTCGCGCCGGTCGACGCGACCGTCACCACGCCCGGCAGCTGCGTGGGGATGTCCAGGCACTCCGACGGGTCGATCACCCGGTCCGACGGGGTGCCGTCGTTCGGCGAGGACGGGTCGGTGATCTCGTCGGCCGCGAGGTCGTAGTTCTCGTTGCCCGCCGCGGCGACGTTGACCGCGCCCTTGCGCTCCGCGTACCGCGTGGCCCGGCCGACGGCCTCGACGAGCGCCTTCTGGTCCGGGTCGTTCGTGCAGTTGAAGTACCAGGGGTCGGTGTAATAGCTGTTGTTGGTGACGTCGACCCCGTGCTCGGCGGCCCACATGAAGCCGCAGACGACGGCTTCGGCGTAGAAGTAGCCGTCCGGGTTGGACACCTTGATGCCGGAGACCTTCACCCCGGGGGCGACACCGGTCATGCCGACGCCGTTCTTGGCGGCGGCGATCTCACCGGCCACGTGCGTGCCGTGCGGGCTCTCGGCCGCGCCCGGACGCCAGGCGCCCTCGCTGGTGTCGGGCTTGCCCGCCACGCAGTTCACCGACGCGGCCCGGTCGAAGTTGGGCGCGATGTCGGGGTGGGTGTCGTCGACGCCCGTGTCGATGACGGCGACGGTGACCTTCGGGCTGCCCAGCGACTTCTCGTGCGCCTTGTCCGCCTTGATGGCGGGCAGGTCCCACTGGAGGTTCTGCAGCGGATCCTGGTCCGCGGCGGCCTGCTCCGTCGCCTCGGCGACCTCGGCGGCGCTGAGCACCTTCGGGGAGCCCGTGTCCGTGGTGGCCGCCGACGGCAGCGGCGCGTTGCGGGTGGCGCCGGCCGACTGCACCCCCGGCACCGTGCGGATCGTCTTCGCGAAGTCGGCGTTCGAGGAGTGGACGACGATCACGCCGATCTTCTCGTACGACGTCACGATCGTCCCGCCGGCCTCGGCGATCGCCTTCTTCACGTGCGCCGGAGCGCCGTGCCCGCCCCGCACGTTGACCACGTAGCTCAGCGAGGCGGTGTCCGCGGAGGCGGCCCCCTGGTGGGCGGGGGCGGCCGTGGCCGCCGTGTTCGGCAGGAACGCGAGCGCGGTCGCCAGGGCCATGCCGGCCGGGACGACCAGCGCCCGGCGGTGACGCGGGTGGGACGCTGTCATGAAGTCTCCAGTTCGCTCACTTCGAGGTGCGGGGTGGGGCGGGTGTGCGGGTCCGTGGCTCACTTGACGGCGCGCAGCGCGTCGACGATGCCGTGACCGTAGAAGCCGTTGGCCAGCCGGCCGCCCTCGCACGTCGCGTCCTGCGTTCCGTCACCGTTCTGGTCGTACGACGCGGGGCAGCCCGGGTTGTTCGCCTGCGCCTTGAGGAGGGCCTGCAGCGCCGCCGGGGGCGCCCACGGGTGCTTGGACTTCAGCAGCGCCGCCACGCCGGCCGCGTGCGGCGAGGCCATCGAGGTGCCCTGCAGCCAGGCGTACTCGCCGTTCGGCATGGTGGACAGGATGCGGCCGTTCCTCGACGGGGTGTCCGGCAGCTGGTAGCGGCCGTCCCCGCCCGGCGCGGCCACGTCGACGACGCCCTTGCCGTACGAGGAGTAGTACGACTTGAGGTTCTCGGAGCCGGTCGCGCTGACCGTGACGACGCCCGGGAGCTGCGTGGGCAGGTCCAGGCACTCGCTCGGGTCGATGGTGCGCGGCACCGGCGTGGTGTCGTTGGGGCTGGACGTGTCGTCGATCGCGTCCGAGGCCAGGTCGTGGTTGGAGTTGCCGGCCGAGGCGAGGTGCAGGGTGCCCTTGCGCTGGGCGTACAGCTGGGCCCGGTTGACCGCGTCGACGATCGCCCGCTGGTCCGGGTCGTCCATGCAGTTGTACATCCACGGGTCGACGTAGTAGCTGTTGTTCGTGATCTCCACGCCGTGGTCGGCGGCGAACACGAACGCGCAGACGACGGCCTCCGCGTAGAACAGCCCGTTGTCGGGGTCGGTGACGTTGATCGACGAGACCTTCACGCCGGGCGCGACGCCGGCGACGCCGATGCCGTTGCGGGCGGCGGCGATCTCACCGGCCACGTGGGTGCCGTGGTAGTCGCCCGCGGTGTACGGCCGCCAGGCGCCCGGGGAGGTGTCCGGGGCGCCGCCGAAACAGTTGGCGGACTGGGACGCCGAGAAGTTCGGCGCGATGTCCGGGTGGGTGTCGTCGACGCCGGTGTCGATGACGGCGACCGTGACGTTCCTGCTGCCCGGGTTGATCTTCGCCGCCTTGTCGGCCCCGATGGCGCGCAGGTCCCACTGGTCGGCCTCGAGCGGCTCGCTGCCCGGGGTCTTCGCGGAGGCGGCCCTCAGCTGCGCGGCGTCGGCGGCCGTGAGGTACTCGGCGGAGCCGGCGTCCGTGGTCCCGGCCGGGGCCAGCGGCGCGGTGCGGGTGGCGCCGGCCGACTGCACGCCCGGCACCTCGCGGAGGGCCTGCGCGAAGCCGGCGTTCGAGGAGCGCGCGACGATCACGCCGATCTTCTCGTACGCGATGACGACCTCGCCGTCCGCCGCGGCGATCGCCCGCTTCACCGCGGCGACCGTGCGGTGGTCCGCCCTGGTGTTGACGACGTACGCCAAGGCGGGCGCGTCCGCCGCCTGCTCCGCCGGCACCGTCGCCGGGGCGGCCGAGGCCGCCGCGGGCAGGAAGCCGAGCGAGGCGGTCAGCGACAGCACGACGGGAACGGCGAGGGCGAGCCGGCGCCTGGAACGCAGATGAGCCATGGGGTCTCCACATCATCCGGAAACGAAACCGGCCCGAGACAGGTGTGGCTGCCCGGGCAGGTACATGACGGGTGGTGCAGGGTGAAGCTATCCCGCCCGTCGCTGGCCAGCAATGATTTGCGTGCAACGTCTTCGGAAAACGTTCACGGAAAAGAACCGTGCCGAGTTGAACCGGTCCTCGCGTGGCGCCGTGCCCTTGGACAGGGAGCGCGAGGACACTCGCCTTTCGCCGACGCAAGAACCGACCCGCAACGCGAGGAGACTCCGTGGCCGCCGAAGCACCGCCCCCCTCGACAGAGCAGTCCAAACTCCCCACGCCGGAGGAGTTCACCGAGGTTCAGGAGAGCGCTGAGTTCGGTGAACTGCGCCGCTCCCACCGTTCGTTCGCCTTCCCGCTGACCATCGCCTTCATCGCCTGGTACCTGCTGTACGTGCTGCTCTCCAACTACGCGGGCGGCTTCATGGGAGCCAAGCTGGTCGGCCACATCAACGTCGCCTTCGTCTTCGGCGTGCTGCAGTTCGTCAGCACCTTCCTCATCGCCTGGTGGTACTCCAGGCACGCCGCCACCAAGCTCGACCCCAAGGCCGAGGCCATCAAGACCCGTATGGAGGGCGGCGCATGAGCCCCGCGATCACCCATGTCACCCTCGCCGCGAACGAGGCCAGCGAGCACCGCCCCCTGATCATCACCCTGTTCGCGCTGTTCGTGGTCGCCACCCTCGGCATCACCGTCTGGGCCGGCCGGCAGACCAAGGACGCCGCCGACTTCTACGCGGGCGGGCGGCAGTTCAGCGCCTTCCAGAACGGACTCGCCGTCTCCGGCGACTACATGTCCGCCGCGTCCTTCCTCGGCATCGCCGGCGCCATCGCCCTCTTCGGCTACGACGGTTTCCTCTACTCCATCGGCTTCCTGGTCGCCTGGCTCGTCGCCCTGCTGCTCGTCGCGGAGCCGCTGCGCAACTCCGGCCGCTACACGATGGGCGACGTCCTCGCCTACCGCATGCGCCAGCGCCCGGTCCGCACCGCGGCCGGCACCTCCACGATCGTCGTCTCGATCTTCTACCTGCTGGCCCAGATGGCCGGCGCGGGCGTCCTGGTGTCGCTGCTGCTCGGCATCACCTCCGACGCCGGCAAGATCCTCATCGTCGCCCTCGTCGGCGTCCTGATGATCGTGTACGTCTCCATCGGCGGCATGAAGGGCACCACCTGGGTCCAGATGGTCAAGGCCGTGCTGCTCATCGGCGGCACGCTCCTCATCACCTTCCTGGTGCTGCTGAAGTTCAACTTCAACATCTCCGACCTGCTGGGCAAGGCCGCCGAGAACAGCGGCAAGGGCGACGCCTTCCTGGAGCCCGGCCTCCAGTACGGCGCCGACAACCTGACCAAGCTGGACTTCCTCTCCCTGGGCATCGCCCTGGTGCTCGGCACCGCCGGCCTGCCGCACATCCTGATCCGCTTCTACACGGTGCCGAACGCCAAGGCCGCCCGTAAGTCCGTGAACTGGGCCATCGGCATCATCGGCGGCTTCTACCTGATGACCATCGCGCTGGGCTTCGGCGCGGCGGCGCTCATCTCGCAGGACGAGATCATCGAGTCCAACCCGTCCGGCAACACGGCGGCCCCGCTGCTCGCCCTGCACATCGGCGGCGTCGACTCGGCCTGGGGCGCGATCCTGCTCGCCACCATCTCGGCGGTGGCGTTCGCGACCATCCTCGCCGTGGTCGCCGGACTCACCCTGGCCTCGTCCTCCTCCTTCGCGCACGACATCTACGCCAACGTCATCCGCAAGGGGAAGGCCACCGAGAAGGAGGAGATGAGGGCGGCCCGCTGGTCGACCGTCCTCATCGGTGTCGTCTCCATCGCGCTCGGCGCCCTCGCCCGCGACCTGAACGTCGCCGGCCTGGTCGCCCTGGCCTTCGCGGTCGCCGCGTCCGCCAACCTGCCGACCATCCTCTACAGCCTGTTCTGGAAGCGGTTCACCACCCAGGGCGCGCTGTGGTCGATCTACGGCGGTCTGATCGTCGCCGTCGGCCTGGTGCTGTTCTCGCCGGTCGTCTCCGGCGACCCGAAGGCGATGTTCCCGGACGTCGACTTCGCGTGGTTCCCGCTGAAGAACCCGGGCATCATCTCCATCCCGTTCGGCTTCCTGATGGGCTGGCTGGGCACCGTCCTGTCCAAGGAGGAGCCCGACGCCAAGAAGTACGCGGAGCTGGAGGTCCGGTCGCTCACCGGCACCGGCGCCCACTGACGGAACACCGCGCGCGACGGCCGCGTCGCGGGGACCCCTACAGGTCCCCGCGACGCGGCCGTCGGCCTGTCGGCGCCTCCCGTCGCTGGGTGATGTCGGCGGCGTCACGTACGCTCGCAGATACCGGACATGAGTGATCGGCGTCGAGGGAGGGGCCCACGTGCTCATCGACACCTACGGCCGGGTGGCCACCGACCTGCGGGTCTCGCTGACCGACCGGTGCAACCTGCGCTGCACGTACTGCATGCCCGAGGAAGGGCTGCAGTGGCTCGCCAAGCCCGATCTGCTCACCGACGACGAGATCGTCCGGCTCATCGGCATCGCGGTCACCTCCCTGGGCGTCGAGGAGGTGCGCTTCACCGGCGGCGAGCCCCTGCTCCGTCCCGGCCTGACCGGCATCGTCGAGCGGGTCGCCGCCCTCGCCCCCCGCCCGCAGATGTCCCTCACCACCAACGGCATCGGGCTGCGCCGCACCGCCGGCGCGCTCAAGGCGGCCGGCCTGGACCGGGTCAACGTCTCCCTCGACACGCTCCGGCCCGACGTCTTCAAGACCCTCACCCGCCGCGACCGCCACCGGGACGTCCTGGACGGCCTGCACGCGGCCCGTGAGGCCGGTCTGACGCCCGTGAAGGTGAACGCGGTCCTGATGCCGGGGCTCAACGACGACGAAGCCCCCGACCTGCTCGCCTGGGCCGTGGAGCACGACTACGAGCTGCGCTTCATCGAGCAGATGCCGCTGGACGCCCAGCACGGCTGGAAGCGCGACGGCATGATCACCGCCGGGGACGTCCTCGCCTCCCTGCGCACCCGCTTCGACCTCACCCCCGAGGGCGACGAGGCGCGCGGCTCCGCCCCGGCGGAGCGCTGGCTGGTCGACGGCGGCCCGCACCGGGTGGGCGTCATCGCCTCCGTCACCCGGCCCTTCTGCGCCGCCTGCGACCGCACCCGTCTCACCGCCGACGGGCAGGTCCGCACCTGCCTGTTCGCCACCGAGGAGACCGACCTGCGCGCGGCCCTGCGCTCGGGCGCCGGCGACGAGGAGATCGCCCGCCTCTGGAAGCTCGCCATGTGGGGCAAGAAGGCGGGCGCGGGCCTGGACGACCCGTCCTTCGTCCAGCCGGACCGTCCGATGTCCGCCATCGGCGGCTGAGCGGCCGCCGGACGCCCCCGCTGCCGGGTCAGGCCCCCTCCGGGGCCTCCCACTCCTCGAACCGCACGACGTCCTTCAGGAAGCCGCGCACCCCGAGGAACTGCGCCAGGTGCTCCCGGTGCTCCTCGCAGGCCAGCCACGTCTTGCGCCGCTCCGGCGTGTGGACCTTCGGGTTGTTCCAGGCCAGCACCCACACGGCGGGGGCGCGGCAGTCCTTGGCGGAGCAGATGGGCGTTTCGGGGTCAGGGGTGATCACCGTCCGACCCTAACCCGTTCGCCGCAGAGGAATCCGCCCGGGAAAAGGCGACGCCGAGCAGCCACGGGGGGAGCTGCCCGGCGTCGGTCCGTCGCTCCGACGGGGGATGCGGAGCGCGTACGAAGTATGTCACGGGTCCCCCCGCCCCCGGCACCGGAAGAACATGATTGATCTGAGGTTTCTTTGAGCTTGGCCGGGAAGTGACTTCCGCTCGCCGTGGCCCGCGCTCACACGCCGCCGCTCAGGAGCGTCCCGGATCCTCGGATCGTGCGCCCGGCGCCGTCGGTGACGGCACTTCTTCCGCATCGGGTTCCGCCGGGCCGTCGTTCGTCCGCGGCGGTGCGATCATCTGCCTCATCGGCGTCGTGACGAAGGTCGACGGCAGGGACGGCGTGTTCTCCCGCCCCGCGTTGGCGATCACCACCGCGACGTACGGCAGGACCACCCCGAGCACCAGCGCCACGATCGCGACATGCCGCTCCACGTTCCACAGGGTGGCCGCCAGGATGACCGAGATCGTGCGAACGGTCATCGAGATCACGTACCGGCGCTGCCGCCCCCGCACGTCCTCCTGCAGACCCGCCCGGGCGCCCGTGATCCGGAACACCTGAGCGTCGTCGCCACGCTGCTTCCGCATCACATTCCACCATCCGCCCGTATCGGACCCTTGTGCGTACCTGGCTGTCCGGCGTCCCGGTCTGTGACGTCTGGTCCGGACAGAGTCAACGGTACGCCGCACCCCACCCGATCACGAGAGCGGGTCGCCCGGTCCCGCGCCGCCCCGGCTGCGCCGTACCGCGTACGGCATGTCCGACATGCGGCGTACCACGACTGGGCCGACACTTGCCGTAATGCTCGCGTCAAGTCGTACGAGGAGGCAGTCATGGGCTGGTTGTGGGCGATCATCGTGGGATTCGTGCTCGGTCTGCTGGCCAAGGCGGTGATCCCCGGCAAGCAGCACATTCCGCTCTGGCTGGCCACCATCTGCGGCATGATCGGCGCGGTCGTCGGCAACGCGATCGCGCGCGGTTTCGGCATCGAGGAGACCCGCGGCATCGACTGGGGGCGGCACATCTTCCAGCTCGGCGCGGCGATCGTCGTCGTGCTGCTCGCGGAGATGGTCTACAACGCCATGCAGCGCAGGAAGCACGGGCGGCAACGGGCCTGACCGGCCCTCCGGACACGGGGCGGGGGCGGGCCCCGGAAGGGACCCGCCCCTCACGCACGCCACCGGCTCAGCCGGCCGCGACCTCCACGGCCGCGAGGTTCTTCTTGCCGCGGCGCAGCACCAGCCAGCGCCCGTGCAGCAGGTCCTCCTGCGCGGGGACCGCGTCCTCGGCGGTGACCTTGGCGTTGTTCACGTAGGCGCCGCCCTCCTTCACCGTGCGGCGCGCGGCGGACTTGCTGGGCACCAGGCCGACCTCGGCGAACAGGTCCACCACCGGGCCCAGGTCGGCCACCTTCACGTGCGGCACCTCGGAGAGCGCCGCAGCCAGCGTGCGCTCGTCCAGCTCACCCAGCTCGCCCTGGCCGAACAGGGCCTTCGACGCGGCGATCACGGCGGCCGTCTGGTCGGCGCCGTGCACCAGCGTCGTCAGCTCCTCCGCCAGCGCGCGCTGCGCGGCACGCGCCTGCGGACGCTCCTCCGTCTGCCGCTCCAGCTCCTCCAGCTCCTCGCGGGACTTGAAGGACAGGATCCGCATGTAGCCCGAGATGTCCCGGTCGTCCACGTTCAGCCAGAACTGGTAGAACGCGTACGGCGTGGTCATCTCCGGGTCCAGCCAGACGGCGCCGCCCTCGGTCTTCCCGAACTTGGTGCCGTCCGCCTTGGTCATCAGCGGCGTCGCGTAGGCGTGGACCGTGGCGTCCGGCTCCAGCCGGTGCAGCAGGTCGAGCCCGGCCGTGAGGTTGCCCCACTGGTCGCTGCCCCCCTGCTGCAGGGTGCAGCCGTAGCGGCGGTACAGCTGGAGGAAGTCCATCGCCTGGAGCAGCTGGTAGCTGAACTCCGTGTAGCTGATGCCCTCGGAGGACTCCAGCCGCCGGGCGACCGAGTCCTTCGTCAGCATCTTGTTGACGCGGAAGTGCTTGCCGATGTCCCGCAGGAACTCGATCGCGGACAGGTTCGCCGTCCAGTCGAGGTTGTTGACCATCACGGCCGCGTTCTCGCCCTCGAAGGACAGGAACGGCTCGATCTGGCCGCGCAGCCGTTCCACCCAGCCCGCGACGGTCTCCGGCGAGTTCAGCGTGCGCTCGGCCGTCGGCCGCGGGTCGCCGATCTGCCCGGTCGCGCCGCCCACCAGCGCCAGCGGCCGGTGACCGGCCTGCTGGAGCCGGCGCACGGTGAGCACCTGCACCAGGTGCCCCACGTGCAGCGACGGCGCGGTCGGGTCGAAGCCGCAATAGAACGTGACGGGACCGTCCGCGAGCGCCTTGCGCAAAGCGTCCTCGTCAGTGGACTGGGCGAACAGCCCGCGCCACTTCAGCTCGTCGACGATGTCCGTCACGGTTCTCGTGTCTCCTCGGTGATCTGCGGCCGTACGGGCGACGGCCTGCTGCGAACGCCTACGAGGTTATACGCCCCGGCTGACCGAGCTCATATGGAAATCGGGGACGCGCAGCGCGGGCATCGCGGCCCGGGTGAACCAGTCGCTCCACTCCCGGGGCAGCGTCTTCTCCGTACGGCCGGCCTCGGCCGCCCGGCCCAGCAGGTCCACCGGCGACTCGTTGAACCGGAAGTTGTTCACCTCACCGGTGACCTCGCCGTTCTCCACCAGATAGACGCCGTCCCTGGTCAGCCCGGTGAGCAGCAGCGTCGCCGGGTCCACCTCGCGGATGTACCACAGGCAGGTCAGCAGCAGCCCCCGCTCGGTGGCCGCGACCATCTCCTCCAGCGAGCGGTCCTCACCGCCGTCCAGGATCAGATTGTCGACGGCGGGCGCGGTCGGCAGGCCGGTCAGGCCCGCGCTGTGCCGGCTCGTGGTCAGCCGGTGCAGCGCGCCCTCGCGCACCCAGTCCGTCGCCGACAGCGGCAGCCCGTTGTCGAACACCGACTGGTCGCCGCCGGAGGAGTGCGCGATCACGAACGGCGCCGACTCGAGCCCCGGCTCGTTCGGGTCGCTGCGCAGCGTCAGCGGCAGCCCGGTCAGCCGCTCGCCGACGCGGGTGCCGCCGCCAGGCCTGGAGAACACCGTGCGGCCCTCCGCCGCGTCCCGGCCCGACCCCGACCAGAACTGGTAGACCAGCAGGTCCGCCACCGCGCTCGGCGGCAGCAACGTCTCGTACCGGCCCGCCGGCAGCTCGTGCCGCCGCTCCGCCCAGCCCAGCCGTACGGCCAGCTCGGCGTCCATGGCCGCCGGGTCGACGTCCTTGAAGTCGCGGGTGGCGCGGCCCGCCCACGCCGACCGGGTGCGGTCCGGGGACTTGGCGTTCAGCTCCAGCGTGCCGTTCGGCTGGTCGTGCCGCAGCCGCAGCCCCGTCGACGTGCCGAGGTAGGTGGAGACCATCTCGTGGTTGGCGAAGCCGTACAGCTCCCGGCCGCCGGCCCGCGCCCGGGCGAACGCCTCGCCCAGCGCCGGGGCGAAGTCGGCGAACACCGCGGAGGTCGTCTCGGCGGGCGCCTCGGTGAACTCGGGGGACGGGTCCACCCCGGTGACCAGCGGCTGGGCGTCCTCGGCGGGACCGGCGCCGCGCGCGGCGGCCTCGGCGGCCCGCACCAGCGGCTCCAGCTCGTCCACGGTCACCGCGGACCGGGAGACCACGCCGGAGGCCGTGCCCTGGGCCCCGTCCACCGTGGCGATCACGGTGAGGGTGCGCCCGCGGGTGACCCCGTTCGTGGTGAGCGCGTTGCCCGCCCAGCGGAGGTTGGCGGACGAGTGCTCGTCGGCGATCACGACACAGCCGTCGGACCGGGACAGCTCCAGCGCCCGCTCGACGATCTCGTGCGGCTTGGTGGTGCGCGCGCTCATCGCCCGGCCTCCTGCGTGGTGTTGAGGCTGTGCTTTCCCGGGGGACAACCCCCGGACCCCCGGCCGATCCTGGTGCTGACGCTCATCGCCCGGCCTCCTGCGTGGTGTTGAGAATGTTGACTCCCTTGAAGAGGGCGGACGGGCAGCCGTGGGAGACCGCCGCGACCTGGCCCGGCTGGGCCTTGCCGCAGTTGAAGGCGCCGCCCAGGACGTACGTCTGCGGACCGCCGACGGCGGCCATGGAGCCCCAGAAGTCGGTGGTCGTGGCCTGGTAGGCGACGTCCCGGAGCTGCCCGGCCAGCCGCCCGTTCTCGATCCGGTGGAACCGCTGCCCGGTGAACTGGAAGTTGTAGCGCTGCATGTCGATCGACCAGGAGCGGTCGCCGACCACGTAGATGCCCCGGTCCACGCCTCCGATCAGGTCCTCGGTCGACATCCCCGCCGGGTCCGGCTGCAGCGACACGTTGGCCATGCGCTGCACCGGCACATGCCCGGGGGAGTCGGCGAAGGCGCATCCGTTGGACCGCTCGAACCCGGTGAGCTTCGCGATCCGCCGGTCCAGCTGGTAGCCGACCAGCGTGCCGTCCCTCACCAGGTCCCAGGACTGCGCCTCGACGCCTTCGTCGTCGTAGCCGACGGTGGCGAGGCCGTGCTCGACGGTGCGGTCACCGGTGACGTTCATCAGCTCGGAGCCGTACTTCAACGTGCCCAGCTGGTCGAAGGTGGCGAACGAGGTGCCCGCGTAGGCGGCCTCGTAGCCGAGCGCGCGGTCCAGCTCGGTGGCGTGCCCGATGGACTCGTGGATGGTCAGCCACAGGTTGGACGGGTCCACCACCAGGTCGTACAGGCCCGGCTCGACGCTCGGCGCGCGCATCTTCTCGGCCAGCAGCTCGGGGATCCGCGCCAGTTCGTCGTCCCAGTCCCAGCCGGTGCCCGTCAGGTACTCCCAGCCGCGCCCGGCCGGCGGGGCGAGCGTGCGCATCGAGTCGAACTCGCCGCTCGACGCGTCGACGGACACCGCCGTCAGCACCGGGTGCAGCCGGACGCGCTGCTGCGTGGTCACGGTCCCGGCGGTGTCCGCGTAGAACTTGTTCTCGTGCACGGTGAGCAGCGAGGCGTCCACGTGGTCGACGCCGCTCGCCGCGAGCAGCCGCCCGCTCCACTCGGCCAGCAGCCCCGCCTTCTCCTCGTCGGGCACGGTGAACGGGTCGATCTCGTACGACGACACCCAGGTCTTCTCGGCGTGCACCGGCTCGTCGGCCAGCTCCACGCGCTCCTCGCTGCCGGCCGCCTTGATCACCTGCGCGGACAGTTTCGCCATCGCCACCGCCTGGGAGGCGACCTTCGCGGCGGCGTCGAGGGTGAGGTCCACCCCGGACGCGAAACCCCAGGTGCCGCCGTGCACCACACGCACCGCGTACCCGAGGTCGGTGGTGTCCGACGAACCGGCGGGCCTGGCGTCCCTCAGCCGCCAGGAGGCACTGCGCACCCGCTCCAGACGGAAGTCCGCGTGCTCCGCCCCGAGCGCCCGGGCGCGGGCGAGCGCGGCGTCGGCGAGGGCGCGCAGCGGCAGGGATGTGAAGGCTTCGTCAATGCTGTGAGACACCTACGTCTCTTCCTGTCGGGTTCAAATCGTTCGGGTCGTCCTGCGGTCAGTTGTCGCTGCGGCGCATCATGTCGCGCCGGCCCGGACCGGGACCACACCTTTGCGGCGGGGCGTGCCGCATTCGGGTCAGCGGGCCGGTGACCGCCGTCGCCCGGCCGGGTTCATTCTGTAGGGACCCGACAGAGCGGCCCCCCTGCCACTGTCGGTGCCCCGATGTCCCGAGCCGGACCGGGACCGATAGGTTTTCGGTGCAGCCGCCTGTCGTCACGGTGTCCGGGCGGGTGGACCAGACCGCTATCGAAGGGGTGATCCGTTGAGCCGCTCGGTTCTCGTCACCGGAGGCAACCGGGGCATCGGCCTCGCCATCGCCCGCGCGTTCGCCGACGCCGGCGACAAGGTCGCCATCACGTACCGCTCGGGGGAGCCGCCGGCCGGTTTCCTCGCCGTCCGGTGCGACATCACCGACCCCGAGCAGGTGGAGCAGGCCTACAAGGAGATCGAGGAGGCGCACGGCACCGTGGAGGTGCTCGTCGCCAACGCCGGGATCAACCGGGACCAGCTCCTGATGCGCATGTCCGAGGAGGACTTCACCTCCGTCCTCGACACCAACCTCACCGGCACCTTCCGGGTCGTCAAGCGCGCCAACCGCGGCATGCTGCGCGCCCGCAAGGGCCGCGTCGTGCTGATCTCCTCGGTCGTCGGGCTGCTCGGCTCCGCGGGACAGGCCAACTACGCCGCCTCCAAGGCGGGCCTGGTGGGCTTCGCGCGCTCCCTCGCCCGGGAGCTGGGCTCGCGCAACATCACCTTCAACGTCGTCGCGCCCGGCTTCGTCGACACCGACATGACCCGGGAGCTCACCGAGGAGCAGCAGGCGAAGATCCTCGCCCAGGTGCCGCTCGCCCGGTACGCGAAGACCGAGGAGATCGCCGCCGCGGTGCGCTTCCTCGCCTCGGACGACGCCTCGTACATCACTGGAGCCGTCATTCCCGTTGACGGCGGACTGGGAATGGGTCACTGACACACATGAGCGGAATTCTCGAGGGCAAGCGCGTCCTGATCACCGGTGTGCTGATGGAGTCGTCCATCGCCTTCCACACCGCGAAGCTGGCCCAGGAGCAGGGTGCCGAGATCATCCTGACCGCGTTCCCGCGGCCCACCCTGACCGAGCGCATCGCCAGGAAGCTGCCCAAGCCCACCAAGGTCATCGAGCTCGACGTCACCAACGACGAGCACCTGGGCCGCCTGGCCGACGTCGTCGGCGAGGAGCTCGGCGGCCTGGACGGTGTCGTGCACTCCATCGGCTTCGCGCCGCAGGACGCCCTCGGCGGCAACTTCCTCAACACGCCGTTCGAGTCGGTCTCCACGGCCATGCACGTCTCGGCGTTCTCCCTGAAGTCGCTCACCATGGCCTGCCTGCCGCTGATGCAGAACGGCGGCTCCGTCGTCGGCCTCACCTTCGACGCGCAGTACGCCTGGCCGCAGTACGACTGGATGGGCCCGGCGAAGGCCGCCCTGGAGGCGACCAACCGCTACATGGCGCGGGACCTGGGCAAGCAGAACATCCGCTGCAACCTCATCTCGGCCGGTCCCATCGGCTCGATGGCCGCCAAGTCCATCCCCGGCTTCGCCGAGCTGGCCTCCGTCTGGGACACCCGCGCCCCGCTGGAGTGGGACCTGAAGGACCCCGAGCCGGCCGGCCGCGGTGTCGTCGCCCTGCTGAGCGACTGGTTCCCGAAGACCACGGGCGAGATCGTCCACGTGGACGGCGGTCTGCACGCCGTCGGCGCCTGACCGGACGCCCGCACGCGAGGGCCCGCGTCCCCTGCCCGGGGGAGCGGGCCCTCGCGCGTGTCGCCGAGCGTGTGCTCGAACGTCGCCGAGGACGTGGTCGAACGGCTCAGTCGCCCGCGGGGGCCGTGAACCGCCCCGGCTTGCACGCCAGCGGATAGGCGGCGGCCTCCTCGGCCGCCGTCGCCGCGTCGCCCGCGCGGATCGCGTCCACCAGCCGGCCGTGCTCCATGTGCGTCTCCGGCGTCATGCCGCCGCCCACGTCGTCGCGCAGCCAGTCCCGCAGCACCTCGACCAGGTCCGCGTACAGCGCGGTCATCACGGCGTTGTGCGAGGCCGCCACGACGGCCATGTGGAAGGTCGCGTCCGCCGTCACGAACGCCTCCGCGTCGCCCGACTCCCAGGCCTCCTCGCGGCGCAGCAGCAGCGTGTCGAGCTGCTTGAGGTCCTTCTCCGTGCGCCGCTGAGCGGCCAGCCGCGCCGCCGAGGACTCCAGCGTGGAGCGCAGCTCGGCGATGTGCCGGGGATCGGCGTCGGCGAAACGGCGGTGCATCACGCCGGCCAGCTCACTGGTGGCGACCACGTAGGTGCCCGAGCCCTGGCGGATGTCGAGCAGTCCGTTGTGCGCCAGCGCGCGCACCGCCTCCCGGACGGTGTTGCGGGCCACCCCCAGTTGCTCCACCAGCTCCGGCTCGGTGGGGATGCGCGAGCCGACCGGCCACTCGCCGGAGGTGATCTGAGCCCGCAGGGCGGCGATGACCTGTTCGGACAGCGCGGAACGGCGCGGATGGCTCAGAGGCATGACTCACCTTCGCACGGCAGTGGCATCGGGCGGCGCCCACGACATGGACAACCAATCATCCTATGATTCTATGATGAGTCGCATGACTCGTATGCCTGGTGACGAGACCCGGACCACCGCGCCCGCCGCCGTCCGTACGCCCGCCCCGTCCCCGGACCGACGCCCCGGCGACACCACGCGCGCGTGGCGGACACGGCTGCTCGTCGTCGGCATCGTGCTGGCCGCCCTGAACCTGCGCCCCGCCATCACCAGCTTCGGCGCGCTGCTCGAAGAGGTGCGCGACGGGCTCGGCATGAGCGGCAGCGTGGCCGGGCTGCTCACCTCCCTGCCCGCGCTGTGCTTCGCCGTGTTCGGCGTCACCGCGCCCCGCCTGGCCCGGCGCTTCGGCCCCGGCGCGGTGGTGTGCGCCGGCATGGCCGCCATCGCCACCGGCCTGCTGGTCCGGCCCTCCACCGGCGACACGGTCGCCTTCCTGCTCGCCAGCGGCCTCGCGCTCGCCGGCATAGCGGTGAGCAACGTGCTGATGCCGGTCATCGTCAAACGCTGGTTCCCCGACCGGGTCGGTTCCATGACCGGCCTGTACTCGATGGCCCTCGCCCTGGGGACCGCCACCGCGGCGGCCGTGACCGTCCCGGTGACCGACGCGCTCGGCGGCAGCTGGCGGGCGGGGCTCGCCGTCTGGGCGGCCCTCGCGGCGGCCGCCGTGCTGCCCTGGCTCCCGTTCGTACGGGGACGGGGCGGGGCACCGGGGGAGGAGGCGACGGAGCCGCCGCAGCGGGACGGGCGGCCGGAGGGGCGGCCCGCCGGGCGGGCGCCGGCGCTGCGCATCACCCGCAGCCGTACCGCCTGGGCACTGGCCGTGTTCTTCGGGCTCCAGGCCACCGCCGCCTACATCACCATGGGGTGGATGGCGCAGATCTTCCGTGACGCGGGCGTCCCCGCCGGCCGGGCCGGTCTGCTGCTCGCGGTCACCATGGTGATGGGCGTGCCCCTGGCGTTCGTCATACCGCGCCTCGCCGCCCGGCTGCCCCGACAGGGCCCGATCGTGCTCGCGCTGGGCGTCAGCGGCCTGATCGGCTACGCGGGCCTCTACTTCGCCCCGGCCGCGGGAGCCTGGGCCTGGGCGGTGCTGCTGGGCGTCGCCAACTGCGCCTTCCCGCTCGCGCTCACCATGGTCGGCATGCGGGCGCGGACGGGCGCGGGCGTGGCCCAGCTGTCGGCCTTCGCGCAGAGCACCGGCTACCTGATCTCCATCCCCGGGCCGCTGCTGGTGGGCGTGCTGTATCAGCACAGCGGCGGCTGGGGACTGCCGATCGCGCTCATGGCGGGGCTGATGGTCCCGCAGATGATCGTCGGGGTGCTGGCCGGGCGGGACCGCACGGTGGAGGACGAGGCGGCGGCCTGAGGCGCCGCCTCGTCCTCGCCCCGCCGGGGTGCCCGGCCCCTGCCTGCCTGCCTGCCCGTCCGCCGGGCCGCCTGCCTGCCGGTCCGCCGGGCCGGACCGCCACGCCCGCCAGGCCGCCCGCCTACCTGCCCGTCCGCCGGGCCGGACCGCCACGTCCGCCGGGGTACCCCGTGGCCGGTGCCGGGCGGGCAGGGTGCGACACTTGCCCCATGCCAGTCCTCGACCCCAACCCGCAGAACGGCCAGAAGAAGATGCTGCTCGTCTTCGGCCTGTTCTTCGCGATCTTCATCGTCATCGGCGTCGTCGCGACGGTGCTCGCGCCCTGAGCGCGGCGGTCCTCCCCACGCCCTGGGCGGGAAGGCATTCCTCGTGCCCAGGGCGCGGCGACTGTTTCCGCGCCCCATGGTGGTGCTGGCACCCCCGTCCCCTAGGGGGCCAGGCTCAGGGTCAAGTGGGTGGATCACCGGATGGGGTGACGCCCCGCTGATCCGTACCTTCGAGATGTGGCCGCGACCGGCGCGCCACGGACCACTCGAAGAGCGGAGGCCCCCATGTCGGCGCGTACGCACTCCCGGCCCGCCCAGGCCCCCCGGGCAGGTGCCGCCACCCGGCTGCCGTGGTGGGCCCTGGCCCTCCCCGCCCTGGCCTTCGTGGCCCTGCTCGCCCTCGTCCTCGACCCCGCCGACGCGCACGCGACCGCCGGTGAGCCCGCGCTCACCCTCCTCGTCGAGCGGGCGCAGCAGCTCATGGCCCGCTGAACGCGCCGAGGCGCCGGTCAACTCCCTGAGCCCTGTGGCTTGTTTCATGCGAAGCTGGGTGTCATGAGCGTCGCAGAATCCCGCAGGATTGTCCTTTTCCGGCATGCGAAAGCCGACTGGCCTCCGGTGGCCGACCACGAGCGCCCCCTCGCCGAGCGAGGCCGCCTGGACGCCGCGGCCGCCGGCCGCAAGCTGGCCGACACCGGCGTCGCCTTCGACCTGGCCCTGTGCTCCACGGCGGTCCGCACCCGCGAGACCTGGAAGCTCGCGGTCCACGAGTTCCCGAAGCGGCCGAAGACCGTCTACGAGGAGCGGATTTACGAGGCCTCGCCCGGCGAGCTGATCGCCCTGCTCAACGAGACCCCCGACGACGCGCAGAACGTCCTGCTGATCGGCCACAACCCGGGCGTGCAGGGGCTGGCCGACATCCTGGCCGGCACGTCCGAGGGCGACGCCCGCGAGCGCATGACGCGCCGCGGCTACCCGGCCGCCGCCTTCTCGGTCCTCACCTTCACCGGCCCCTGGAAGTCCCTGGAGCCCGGCACCGCCACGCTGGTCGACTACTGGGCGCCCACCGAGTGACCCCCGGCTGACCCGCCCGGCACGACAGGGGCCCGGCACCGACCACGTCGGCGCCGGGCCCGTCCGTCGTCACGGCCGGCCCGCGCGGATCAGCCGCCCGCGAGCGTGTCCGCGGCCTCGACCTCTTCGCGCGTGATGCCCAGCAGGTACAGGACGGTGTCGAGGAAGGGGACGTTCACGGCCGTGTGGGCCGCCTCGCGCACCACCGGCTTGGCGTTGAAGGCGACACCGAGACCGGCCGCGTTCAGCATGTCCAGGTCGTTCGCGCCGTCGCCGATCGCCACCGTCTGCGACAGCGGCACACCCGCCTCGGCCGCGAAGCGGCGCAGCAGCCGGGCCTTGCCCGCCCGGTCCACGATCTCGCCGGTCACCCGGCCGGTGAGCTTGCCGTCGACGATCTCCAGCGTGTTCGCCTGGGCGAAGTCCAGACCGAGGCGCTCCTTCAGGTCGTCGGTGACCTGGGTGAAGCCGCCCGACACCACCCCCACCTGGTAGCCGAGCCGCTTGAGCGTACGGATCAGGGTGCGGGCGCCCGGCGTCAGACGGACCTCGCTGCGCACCTTGTCGATCACGGAGGCGTCCAGCCCCTCCAGCAGCGCCACCCGGGCGTGCAGGGACTGCTCGAAGTCCAGCTCCCCGCGCATCGCCGCCGCCGTCACCTCGGCGACCTGGTCCTCGCAGCCGGCGTGGGCGGCGAAGAGCTCGATCACCTCGTCCTGGATGAGCGTGGAGTCCACGTCCATGACCACCAGACGCTGCGCCCTGCGGTACAGACCCGCCGCGACCACCGCGATGTCCACCCGGAACCGGGCCGAGTCCGTCACCAGCGCGGTGCGCAGCGCCTCCGTCTCCACACCGGACACCGCGAACTCCACGGCGGTCACCGGATACTTGGCGAGCCGGAAGATACGGTCGATGTTGCCGCCGGCCTTGGTGATCCGGGCGGCTATCGTCGCCGTCGCCTCCGAGGTGAGGGGGTGGCCCAGCACGGTCACCAGGGACCTGCCCAGACCGCGGGGGCGGTTGTCGCCCTTGCCGGAGATGATCTCCGCCTGCATCCTCATCGACTCCGCCCAGCTGTGGACGGTCGCCCGCAGGTCACCCTCCATCCCCGCCGGGGGCTGGGTCACGAGCGCGCAGAGCACGATGCGACCGCGGGTGACGACCTGCTCGATGTCGACCACGTCGACGGAGTAGGCGGCGAGGGTGTCGAAGAGGCCGGCCGTGATGCCGGGCCTGTCCTTGCCGAAGATCTTGACCAGGAGGGTGGGAACGTCGGAGTTCTGCGATGCGCTCATGGTGCTCCCACCGTATCCGGCACGCAGTGCCCCGCGCCCGCGAGGTCCGCCAGCCGGACACCCTTACCGGTCCTCTCCGGGCCGTGTCCCGGCTCGCTCGTCGGCGCCGCCGTCCCCGCCACCCCGATCAGCGCCCAGCTCACCGCGGCGACCGCGGACATCACCACGTCCGCCCACGGCACACCGGCGTCACGCCCCGGCCCGGCGGTGCCCCCGGCAGCACCCATGGCGGATCCCCCGAGCCGCGGAGCGGCCCGGCGGGCCGCACATGTCCCCCTCGCGGGGTTTACCGCGCTCCGGTCCGGTTTCACCCTTCGTCCGGACAGGACCGTCGACGCCTTGTCGCGGGGTCGTGACAGGGCCGACTTCCGGTCGGAGGACCGGGCCTGAAATAGTTCCCCCGATGTTCGACATCCCCAGACTCCCTGCGAGGGGGGGCATTCGGGGGACAACTCAGTGGGGCGTGGAGTGCCGGAACTCGTACTGGAAACAAACGGACGCACCTGGACGCTCGATCCGTCCAGGTCCTACACCCTGGGACGTGACCCACAGGGCGACGTCGTACTGGACGACGCCAGGGTGTCCTGGCGTCACGCCACGATCAGCTTCAACGGCCGCAGTTGGATGATCGAGGACCACGGCAGCACCAACGGCACGTTCGTGCAGGGGCAGCGGATCCACCATCTGGAGTTCAGCGCCGACACGGTGCTGCACCTGGGCAACGCGACCGACGGGCCGCGCGTGACGCTGTCCGGTGCCGGTGCCGGTGCCGGTGCCGTGCCGCAGGCTCAGCCGCAGCAGCCGTACGCCGCCCAGGGCGCGGGCGCCGGCTGGGCGCAGCAGCCGCCCGTCCAGCAGCAGCCGCCGGCCCAGCAGGGCTGGCAGCAGCCGCAGCAGCAGGGCGGGCCGCAGCAGGCCGCGCCGCACATCCCGCAGCAGCAGGGCCCCGGTGGTGGCGCGGGGGCGCCGCCGGTCCACGGCGACCGCAGTCCCACGACGTTCCACCAGTTCTCGCTCGGCCGCGTGATGCGCATCGGCCGTGCCCTGGAGAACGACCTGGTCGTCTCCGACCTCCAGGTGTCCCGCAGCCACGCGGAGTTCCACTCGACGCCCGACGGGCGCATGGAGATCCGCGACCTGGGCTCACACAACGGCACCTACGTCAACGGCCAGCCGATCCCCAAGGGCGGCTCGCAACTGCTCGGGCCCACCGACGTCGTGGGCGTCGGTCACTCGACGTTCCGGATCGTCGGCGACCGGCTCGAGGAGTTCGTCGACACCGGTGAGGTGTCCTTCTCCGCCCGCCACCTGACCGTCACGGTCGACGGCGGCAAGCAGATCCTCAAGGACGTCTCCTTCGGCGTCCCGGAGAAGTCGCTGATCGCGGTCATCGGCCCGTCCGGCTCCGGCAAGTCGACGCTGCTCAAGGCGCTCACCGGCTACCGGCCCGCCAACGAGGGCGAGGTGCTGTACGACAACCGGAACCTCTACAAGCAGTTCGCCGAGCTGCGGCAGCGCATCGGTCTGGTCCCGCAGGACGACATCCTGCACAAGGAGCTGACCGTCAAGCGCGCCCTGAAGTACGCGGCCAAGCTGCGCTTCCCCGCCGACACCACGGCGGCCGAGCGCGAGGCCCGCATCGACGAGGTGCTGCGCGAGCTGAAGCTGGACATCCACAAGGACAAGAGGGTCACGTCCCTGTCCGGCGGCCAGCGCAAGCGCGTGTCCGTGGCACTGGAGCTGCTCACCAAGCCGTCGCTGATCTTCCTGGACGAGCCGACCTCCGGTCTCGACCCGGGCATGGACCGTGACGTCATGCAGCTGCTGCGCGGACTGGCCGACGACGGCCGCACGGTCCTGGTGGTGACCCACTCGGTGGCCGAGCTGGCGCTGTGCGACAAGCTTCTGGTGATGGCGCCGGGCGGTTCGGTGGCCTACTTCGGCCCGCCCGAGGAGGCGCTGAACTTCTTCGGCTACGACACCTGGGCCGATGTGTTCTCCGCCTTCGAGAACTACCGCGACTACGACTGGGCGGGCCGCTGGAAGGGCTCGCAGCACTACCAGATGTACGCGGCGGACATCGACGCGGTCGCCCCGCAGTCCGTACAGGTCCCCCCGATGCAGGCGATGAAGCCGCCGAAGCCGCAGGGCTGGCTGTCGCAGTTCTCCACCCTGGTGCGCCGGTACGTGTCGGTGATCGTCTCCGACAAGGGCTTCCTGGCCCTGATGGTGATCCTGCCGGCCGTCCTCGGCGCGGTCAGCCTGCTCATCAACCCGGACAAGGGCCTGCTGCCCAACCCGCCCCACCCGCAGACCGGGCGGCTCGCCCCGAACGGCACGGCCACCACGGTGCTGCTGATCCTCGCGGTCGGCGCCTGTTTCGCGGGCGCCGCGAACTCCGTGCGCGAGCTGATCAAGGAACGGGTCATCTACGAGCGGGAGCGCGCCACGGGCCTGTCCCGCTCGGCGTACCTGATGTCCAAGGTGTTCGTGCTCGGCCTGATCACCGTGCTCCAGGGGCTGCTGGTCGGCGTGATCGGCTTCGCCGGCCGGGAGATCCCGGAGGAGGGTCTGATCCTCGGGGGCTTCACGCTGCTGGAGCTGTCGCTGCCGATCATGGCGCTCGGCTTCACCTCGATGATGTTCGGCCTGATCATCTCCTCGCTGGTGAAGACCGCCGAGAAGACCATGCCGCTGCTGGTGATGTTCGCGATCATCCAGGTCGTCTTCACCGGCTGCCTGTTCACCCTGCACGGCTCGATCGGCGTCAACCAGTTCTCGTTCCTGATGCCGTCGCGCTGGGCCGTCGCCGCGTCGGGCGCCACACTGGACTTCAACAGGATCAGCCCGCCGGAGAGCGCGGGCGACACCGACCCGCTGTGGGAGCACACGGCCGGCGCCTGGGCGATGGACATGGGCGCGCTGCTCGCCCTCGGCGTGATCTGCGGCTTCTTCGTGGCGCGCTTCCTGCGCCGCCACGAGCCCGAGGTCATGCGCAAGTAGTCCTGCCGTACGGCCCCGAAGGGCGGCGCCCCGTCAGGAGGGCGCCGCCCTTCGGCGTCCGTGGGCGCAAGGAGAGGTCCGCGCCGACCTCTCAGTACGCGCTGTCGACGTTGTCCATGGTGCCGTACCTGTCCGCCGCGTAGTTGCAGGCGGCGACGATGTTGGCGACCGGGTCGTAGATGTCCTTCGGGGTGCCCTTGACGTGGTACGCCTCGAAGGTCGGCGGGATCACCTGCAGCAGTCCCTTGGAGGGGATGCCGTTCCGGGCGTTGATGTCCCAGAGGTTGATCGCCATCGGGTTGCCCGAGGACTCCCGCATGATGTTGCGGTGGATGCCCTCGTAGGAGCCGGGGATGCCGTTCTTCTCCATGACGGACATGGCCTCGCGGATCCAGCCGTCGAGGTTGTTCCCGTACTTCTTCGGAGCGGCCTTCTTCACCTCGGCGCGCTCGGCCGAACGGCTCGCCGCCTCCGTCGCCTGGCGGGCCTTCGCGGCCTTGGCCTCGGCGGCGGCCTGCTTCTTCGCGGCGGCCTCGGCGGCGGCCTGCTTCTTCGCCGCGATCTGCTCGGCCTTCACGCTGGCGCCGGCGAGCTGGTCGGTGATGTCGGCCTTGACGCCCTGGATCCGCTCGGTGCTGTAGGTCACCGTCGCCGTCCGGGCGGGGGCCTCGGCCGTGGTCGTCGTGGACGCGCTGCTCGGGACCGCGGAGAAGCCGATGGCGGCGGCGCCGAGGGCGGCGACGCCCGCGGCGGCGATCTTGTGGTGGCGGGTCAGGGCACGACTGTGACCACGGGTGAGGATGTGCTGGGGCATGCGGAACGGACCTCTTCGAATAGCGCGGAGGTCGCTCGATGTCCGGTGCGGACGGTGCTTCTTCGGCACACGAACGCCGCGGGCGAGAACCCACGGCGTTGAGCGACGCAGCCATTCTTAGCGGCCGCAAAAACGCTCGGCAAAGATGTGACCTACGAAGCCGGGTAGTGGATCAGGGGGGTGCGAAACCGGGCAGATCGGGCTGTTCGCCCCGTTCGTGTGGGCGGTATGTCTCTCCTACTCCACTTCGTACGTGATGTGCACCCTATGCGCGGCCTCACATCCACCCCCCTCCCCCCTCACCGCGTGTTGCTGCCGCAACGCGCTGTGTGAGGTGCTCCACGGCCCCCGTTCAGGACGGCAGCAACAGGTGCACGTCCCCGAACTCGTGCCACAGGTAACGCCCGCGCAGCGCCTCCTCGTAGGCCCGCCCGACCGCCTCCCGCCCGGCGACCGCCCCCAGCATCGACAGGTGCGACGCCTCCGGCTCGTGCAGCCCCGTCAGCAGCCCGTCCACCACCCGCACCCCCCGCTCCGGGGTGACCACCAGATCCGTCCACCCCGCGCGGGCCCGCACCACCCCGTCGGGACCGGCCGCCGACTCCAGCGCCCGCACCGCCGTCGTCCCCACCGCGATCACCCGGCCGCCGCCCGCCCGCACCGCGCCGATCAGCCGCGCCGACGCCTCCGGCACCGCGAACCGCTCCGGGTACGGCGGCTCGTGCGCCTCCGCCGACGCCACCCCCGTGTCCAGCCGGACCGGCGCGAACCACACCCCGCGGCTCACCAGCTCCGCCACCGTCCGCGCGGTGAACGGACGCCCCGCGCTCGGCATCTCCGCGCTCCCCGAGCCGTCCCGCGACGGCAGCGCGAACACCGTCTGGTACGCCGACAGCGGCTGGTCCCGCTCCGTGTACGCGTACCGGATCGGCCGCCCGTGCTCCCGCAGCAGCCCCGGCACGTCCCGCGACACCCGCGCCCACCACAGCCGCGGCGACCCCGCGCTCAGCGGCTCCTCGACCCACAGCCGCGCGTCCCCGGCGAGCCGCACCTCCGTACCCGCACGCGTGCCCGCGCGCACGCGCGTGGTGCCCCGCCCGTCCGGGTCCCGCAGCTCGACCGCCCAGCGTCCGTCGTCCCCCCGGGTGGAGAAGTGCACCACCACGCGCGCGTCGCCGGTCCGGCCGTCGACGGCCGCCGCCAGCGTGGGCGAGGTGTTCACCACCAGCAGGTCGCCGGCGCGCAGCAGCAGCGGCAGCTCCGCGAACGCGTGGTGCGACACCTCGGCGCCCCGCGACACCAGCAACCGCACCGCGTCCCGGTCCCGGCCGGGTGCCCGACGCTCCGCCGGCACCCGCGCCGACAGCTCCTCCGGCACCCGGAACGTGACCGTCACCGCCGTCCCTCCAGCAGCGCCGGGGCGCCGTAGCGGCCACTGGCCGGCCGCTCGTCCAGCAGCCGCAGGAAGCCCGGCACCACCGCGTCCGGCTCCGGCCGCGGACCGTCGTCGTCCGGCACGGCCGCCGCGTACAGGTCCGTCGCCATGTCCCCGGGGTCGACCGTCCACACCCGCAGCCCCGGCTCCTCCTCCGCCAGCACCGCCGCCAGCCGGTCCAGCCCCGCCTTGGACGCCCCGTACCCGCCCCACGTCGGGTACGCCTCCGCGGCGGCGTCCGAGCTCACCATGAGCACCGCGCCCGCCTGGGCCGTCCGCAGCAGCGGCAGCGCCTCCTGCACCAGGCCCAGCGCCGCCACCAGGTTCACCTCCAGCGCCCGCCGCAGCCCCTCCAGCGGCAGCTCCGCCAGCCGCACCAGCGGCTCGGCGCCCAGCGCGCTCGCGTTGTGCACCAGCAGGTCCACCCCGCCCAGCCGCCAGGCCGCCGCCACCAGCTCCGCCCGGTGCGCGGGGTCCGTGACGTCGCCGGGCACCGCCGTCACCCGCGTGCCGTGCCGTGCGGCCAGCACCACCGTCTCCGCCAGGCGGTCCTCGCCCCGCGCGTCGAGCGCCAGGTCCCAGCCCCGCTCCGCCAGTCCCAGGGCCAGCGCCCGTCCGAGCCCCTTCGAGGCGCCCGTGATGATCGCTACCGGCATGACAACCGTCCCCTCGTCCGTCGTGTCGTCCCGCCGTGTCGGCGTGCGATCACCGTAGGAAGCCGGGCCCGGGCGCCGCCTCGGCCGCGGGACGCAGCCGCCCGGGTCCCTTCGGCCTACGACGGCACGCCCCCGCCCCGGGTCCCGGGCCGCGGCGGCCGGCCCCGGCCCCGGGACCTAGGACCAGCGACGGGGGAGAGGGGCGGACACCGGCCCGATCCGCCGGGCCGGGCGCCGCCGGTACCGTGAGGACATGAGCCACGGCCCCCGGTCCGGCCTCGCCGCGGTGAGCTCCGCGTTGCTGGCCATGAGCAGGCACCTCGAGGTGCGCGACGTCCTCAAGACGATCGTCGTCTCGGCGCGCGACCTCCTCGACGCCCAGTACGCCGCGCTCGGCGTGCCCGACGACCACGGGGGCTTCGCCCAGTTCGTGGTGGACGGCGTCAGCGACGAGCAGTGGAAGGCCATCGGCCCCCTGCCGCGCCGGCACGGCATCCTCGCCGCGATGCTCGACGACGCCGCCCCGCAGCGCCTCGCCGACGTGCGCCGCGACCCCCGCTTCGGGGGCTGGCCGAGCGCCCACCCCGACCTGGTCGACTTCCTCGGCCTGCCCGTGCGGGACGGCGACGAGGTGCTCGGCGCCCTGTTCCTCGCCAACAAGAGGTGCCCCAAGCCGGAAGGCGCCTGCGGCTTCACCGAGGACGACGAGGAACTCCTCGGCATCCTCGCCCAGCACGCCGCCATCGCCCTCACCAACGCCCGCCTCTACGAGCGCAGCCGCGAGCTGACCATCGCCGAGGAGCGCTCCCGGCTCGCCCACGAGCTGCACGACGCCGTGAGCCAGAAGCTGTTCTCCCTGCGGCTCACCGCCCAGGCCGCCGCCCGTCTCGTGGACCGCGACCCGGCCCGCGCCAAGGGCGAGCTGCAGCAGGTGGCGGAACTGGCCGCGGAGGCCGCCGACGAACTGCGCGCGGCGGTCGTCGAACTGCGCCCCGCCGCCCTCGACGAGGACGGGCTGGCCGCCACCCTGCGCACCCAGGTGCAGGTGCTCGACCGCGCCCAGAGCGCGCGCGTCACCTTCACCGGACACGGTGTGCGCGCCCTGCCCGCGGCCCAGGAGGAGGCGATGCTGCGGGTGGCCCAGGAGGCACTGCACAACGCCCTGCGCCACTCCGGCGGGAAGCACGTCGACGTGACCCTGGAGCGGCGCGGCAACGGGGCGGTCCTGCGGGTCGGCGACGACGGCAGCGGCTTCGACCCGCACGCCGTCCGCCGTGCGGGCCGCCACCTGGGCCTGGTCTCCATGCGGGACCGGGCGAGCGGGGTCGGCGGCAGGCTGACCGTGGAATCGGCGCCCGGCAAGGGCACCGTCATCGAGATGGAGGTCCCCGGTGGCTGACGCGATCAAGGTGCTGCTGGTCGACGACCACCAGGTGGTCCGGCGCGGTCTGCGCACCTTCCTCGAGGTGCAGGACGACATCGAGGTCGTCGGCGAGGCCGCGGACGGCGCGGAGGGGGTCGCCCTGGCGGGGGAGCTCCAGCCCGACGTCATCCTCATGGACGTGAAGATGCCGGGCGTGGACGGCGTGGAGGCGCTGCGCCGGCTGCGTGAGCTCGACCACCGGGCCCGGGTGCTGGTCGTCACCAGTTTCACCGAGCAGCGCACGGTGGTCCCCGCCCTGCGCGCGGGCGCCGCCGGCTACGTGTACAAGGACATCGACCCCGACGCGCTGGCCGGCGCCATCCGCTCCGTGCACGCCGGGCACGTGCTGCTCCAGCCGGAGGTGGCGGGCGCGCTGCTGTCCCAGGAGGAGAGCGGTCCCGGTACGGGACGCGCGGGTTCGCTCACCGAGCGGGAGCGCGAGGTGCTCGGGCTGATCGCGGACGGCCGCGCCAACCGGGAGATCGCCCGCGCCCTCGTGCTCTCCGAGAAGACGGTGAAGACGCATGTGTCGAACATCCTGATGAAGCTCGACCTGGCGGACCGCACCCAGGCCGCGCTGTGGGCCGTACGGCACGGTCTCAGCGGGTGATCACCGACGTCCGCCATCACCCGGAAGGTTCCCCTCCGGTGCGAGATTCATACCGTAGGGGGAATGCCCCGCGGAGGGCCGTATCGCTTGCCGGTGCCGCGCGTTGCCCAGTGCGGACCGCGGCGCCTGCCGCGGTCGTCGCAAGGAGGGCTCGGAAAGTGAAGAACCTGAAGAAGGCAGCGGCCGTGACGATGGTGGCCGGCGGTCTGCTCGCCGCCGGCACGGGCATGGCCTCCGCCACCGAGGGCAGCCACGCGGACGGCAAGGCCGTGGGCTCCCCGGGCGTCGTCTCCGGCAACCTCGTCCAGATCCCGGTCGACGTCCCGGTCAACGTGTCGGGCAACAGCATCAACGTCATCGGCGTCCTGAACCCGGCCTTCGGCAACGTCGCCGTCAACGACTGACGCCTCCCGCCGCCGGCCCCGGCCGCCCGCCCCCACCCGGCGCCGGGGCTCGCCCCTGTCCAGGGACCGCGCCGAGGACCGGCCCCCAGGGCCCGCGTCCGGGCTCAGCGCCCCCCGCGCTCCTCCACGAACGCGTTGTACGCGGCCACCAGCGCCCGCCGGGCCGTCCGCTCCACCGGCCGCAGCGCCAGCGCCCGCGCCGACATCTCCGACGCGCTCACCGCGCCGCCGTGCCCGTGCTCCGTCGCCAGCGACACCAGCGCGCCCACCCGCTGCGCCAGCTCCAGCACCCGCACCGCGCGCGGCGGATACCCCGGCGCCAGCACGTCCCGCCCCCGCGACGCCATGGCCCGCGCCCGGTACGCGTCGACCGCCGCCTCCGCGACCGGACCCGACCCGGCCACGTCCAGCCGCGTCAGCACCTCCGTCGCCTCCCGCAGCGCCTCCGCCAGCTCCCGCTCCGCCTCACCCAGCGACGGCACGTCGGCGGGCGGCGCCTCCCGCACCGGCAGACAGCGCCACAGGACCTCCACATGCACATCGCCCCCGGGCCCGGCCTCCGTCACCTCCGGGACCAGCCCCAGCGCCGCCCCCTGGCACACCACGGCCTCCCCGGCCTCCAGCGCCCGCGCGTTGAACTCCGGCGGGCCGCTCAGCCCCAGCGGATGTCCCGGCGCCGGCAACGCCACCCGCAGCCCCGACACCCCGAGCCCCCGCAGCCGCCCCAGGGCCAGCGTCAGCCCCACCGGCGCCGACTCCCCGGGCACCCCCTCCACCCGGTGGACCGCGTCCTCCCCGACGGCGGCGAGCACCGCCTCGTCCGGGGAGACGAGTCCGGCAAGAAGGGCGTTGCCCCAAGCGGCGAGACGACCGGAGCGTGGTTCCGAGAGCATGCGTACACCCTAGACAGCACCCGGAAACCGGACCGATGGAATGTCCGGGTCGACCGGTGGCGTAGATTTCATGAGGGGCTCCCGCCCACGGGTGCGGCGGACCGACCCACCAGGCGTACGCGACAGCCGAGACCGGCCACACTGCAAGGGGAGACAAGGCGCTCATGAGCGATGTTCTGGAACTTCAGGACGTATCCGTGGTCCGCGAGGGCCGGGCTCTGGTGGAGCAGGTCTCCTGGTCGGTCAAGGAGGGGGAGCGCTGGGTCATCCTCGGCCCCAACGGCGCCGGCAAGACCACCCTGCTGAACATCGCGTCCAGCTACCTCCACCCGAGCAAGGGCACCGCCACCATCCTCGGCGAGACGCTCGGCCGCCCCGGCACCGACGTTTTCGAGCTGCGCCCCCGCATCGGCGTGGCGGGCATCGCCCTCGCGGACAAGCTGCCCAAGAAGCAGACCGTCCTGCAGACCGTGCTCACCGCCGCCTACGGCATGACCGCCGGCTGGCAGGAGGAGTACGAGGACATCGACGAGCAGCGCGCCCGCGCCTTCCTCGACCGCCTCGGCATGTCCGAGTACCTGGACCGCAAGTTCGGCACCCTCTCCGAGGGCGAGCGCAAGCGCACCCTCATCGCGCGCGCCCTGATGACCGACCCCGAGCTGCTGCTCCTCGACGAGCCCGCCGCCGGCCTCGACCTCGGCGGCCGCGAGGACCTGGTGCGCCGTCTCGGCCGCCTCGCACGCGACCCGATCGCCCCCTCCATGATCATGGTCACCCACCACGTGGAGGAGATCGCCCCCGGCTTCACCCACGTCCTGATGATCCGTCAGGGCAAGGTCCTCGCCGCCGGTCCGCTCGAGCTCGAGCTCACCAGCCGCAACCTGTCCCTGTGCTTCGGCCTCCCGCTCGTCGTCGAGCAGGTCGGCGACCGCTGGACCGCCCAGGGCCTCCCGATGAGCTGAACCGCACCACCACCCCGCGCACAACACCCGGCACGGCACGGCCCGTTCGGCCGACCGGTGCCCTGTCCGTGACCGGGTGCGCGGTTCTACCATGACGTCGTGGACATCGACGCATGGCTGTGGTGGCTGATCGGCGCGGCGGCACTCGGCATCGGGCTCGTGATCACCGCGATGCCCGAACTCGGCATGCTCGCGGTGGGCGCCGTCGCCGCGGCACTGGTCTCCGGCATCTTCGGCGGCGGCGCCGTCGCCCAGGTCGCGGTCTTCGCCGTCGTCTCGACCGCGCTGATCGCCGTCGTCCGCCCCATCGCCCGCAGACACCGGTCCCAGCGGCCCGAACTCGTCACCGGCGTCGACGCCCTGAAGGGGAGACAGGCCGTCGTCCTCGAACGCGTCGACGGCAGCGGCGGCCGCATCAAACTGGCGGGCGAGGTCTGGTCCGCCCGCGCGCTCGACGCGGGCCGCTCCTACGAGGCCGGCCAGGAGGTCGACGTCGTGGACATCGAGGGGGCCACCGCGATCATCATGTGATCCCGCACCTCCCGTACGACACAACCGGTGCGAACACGCCCCCGGTTGGGCCCGCGGTCTGACAGACTCGACCAGCAAGATCTACAACCGCACGACCGTGCACAGGCACAACGACCTGCCATAGGCGCCGAGGCTAAGAAGGGTTCGGGCAACCGACGATGGAACCGGTCATCATCGTCCTGATCATCCTGGTGGTGTTGGTCTTCATCGCCCTGATCAAGACGATCCAAGTCATCCCACAGGCCAGCGCCGCCATCGTCGAGCGCTTCGGCCGCTACACGCGGACGCTCAACGCGGGCCTCAACATCGTCGTCCCGTTCATCGACACCATCCGCAACCGCATCGACCTCCGCGAGCAGGTCGTCCCCTTCCCGCCGCAGCCGGTGATCACCCAGGACAACCTGGTCGTCAACATCGACACCGTCATCTACTACCAGGTGACCGACGCCCGGGCCGCCACCTACGAGGTCGCCAGCTACATCCAGGCCATCGAGCAGCTCACCGTCACCACCCTGCGCAACATCATCGGCGGCATGGACCTGGAACGGACCCTCACCTCCCGCGAGGAGATCAACGCGGCCCTGCGCGGCGTCCTCGACGAGGCCACCGGCAAGTGGGGCATCCGCGTCAACCGCGTCGAGCTCAAGGCCATCGAACCTCCCACCTCCATCCAGGACTCGATGGAGAAGCAGATGCGCGCCGACCGCGACAAGCGCGCCGCCATCCTCCAGGCCGAGGGCGTCCGGCAGTCCGAGATCCTGCGCGCCGAGGGCGAGAAGCAGTCCCAGATCCTGCGCGCCGAAGGTGAGGCCAAGGCCGCCGCGCTGCGCGCCGAGGGCGAGGCCCAGGCCGTCCGTACGGTCTTCGAGGCCATCCACGCCGGCGACCCGGACCAGAAACTGCTCTCCTACCAGTACCTCCAGATGCTCCCGAAGATCGCCGAGGGCGACGCCAACAAGCTCTGGATCGTCCCCAGCGAGATCGGCGACGCCCTCAAGGGCCTCTCCGGCGCGGTCGGCAACTTCGGGGCCATGGGCGGCGCCCCCGGCGGCGGCAACGGCACCACCGCCAACGTCCCCGCCCAGGAGCGCCGCGAGAAGCCCACCATCGACTGAGACCCGCCCCCGGACGCACACGGTCCCCGCACCCCTCAGGGGCGCGGGGACCGCTCACGTCGGCCGCCCTCAGGCAGCCTCCAGCGCCAGCCAGTCCGGCAGCGCCTCGAAGTCGTCCCTGGCGAGCGCCAGCAGCATCGCGTCCGCCGGCGTCGGCTCGTACGGCTCACGCAGCAGCGGCATCCCCGCCTGCTCCGGCGTCCGGTCGGCCTTGCGGTGGTTGTCCTCCGCGCACGACGCCACCGTGTTCAGCCAGGTGTCCTGCCCGCCGAGCGACCGCGGCACCACGTGGTCCACGGTCGTCGCCCTGCGCCCGCAGTACGCGCACCGGTGACGGTCCCTCACCAGCACACCCCGCCTCGACCACGGCGCACGTCTTCGGAACGGCACCCGCACGTACTGGCAGAGCCTGATCACCCGGGGCGCCGGTATGTCGACCGCGGCTCCCCGCATCCGCAGTTCGGGGTGGGCCTGCTCGACGACGGCCTTGTCCTGGAGCACCAGAACGACGGCTCGGTTCAGCGTCACCGTCGACAACGGCTCGAAGCTCGCGTTCAGCACCAGCGTGTCCCGCATACCAGCCCACCTCCCGTGCGCACCGGCCCGCCCCTCGGCGAGCTGGAACAACTCTGGCCGGGCACACCGAGATGGACAACGCAATATCCGCTGCTCCCACGGGAGACGACCCCCGGGGACCCCGGCGGAAAAAAATGCCCGCCCCTGATCAATTCCAAGACCAGGGGCGGGCAAACGTCCCGGACACGTCCGGCGTCGCGCGGAGGACTCAGGACTCCGCGGGCACCTCGTACTCACCGATCAGCTGTGCGCGCGCGATCGTGTGGAACCGCAGGTTGAAACCGACCACGGCAGGAGAGGCGTCCGCGTCCGGACCCAGCTTCTCCTGGTCCACGGCGTACACCGTGAACACGTACCGGTGCGGACCGTCCCCGGGCGGCGGAGCGGCACCGCCGAACTCCTTGGTGCCGTAGTCGTTCCGCGCGTGGACGGCGCCCTCCGGAAGACCCTCGAACGAGCCGCTGCCGGCGCCGGCCGGCAGCTCGGTCACCGAGACCGGGATGTCGAACACCACCCAGTGCCAGAACCCGCTGCCCGTCGGGGCGTCCGGGTCGTAGCAGGTCACGGCGAAGCTCTTGGTCTCCGGCGGGAAACCCTCCCACCGCAGGTGCGGCGACGTGTTGCCCGCCGCGTGGACCTGAGCGTCCTTGAGCGTCGCCCCCTCCGTCACATCGTCGCTCGTCACCGTGAACGACGGCACGGGCGGATGGAAGTCATGGGGGAGCGGCCGCCGCTTGAGCTCGGTCACCTCGGTACCTCCTGATCGATGACGTTCAGTCGCGAACGAGCCTAGAACCAGTTGCGCTTGGAACCGACCTCCGACAGCCACTGGTTCAGGTACGCCGCCCAGTCGGTCCCCTGGTAGTCGTTCAGCCCCACCTGGAAGGAGCGGAAGGTGTCGCTGCCCTCGCTGAACAGGCCCGGCTTCTTGTCCATCTCCAGCACGACGTCCATCGCCTGCTCGTCGGCGACGAAGCTCAGCTCCACCTGGTGCAGGCCGCGGTACTGCGACGGCGGGAAGAACTCGATCTCCTGGTAGAACGGAAGCTTCTGCCGCGTGCCCCGGATGTGGCCGCGCTCCAGGTCCGCGCTCTTGAACCGGAAGCCGAGCTGGATGAACGCGTCCAGGATCGCCTTCTGCGCCGGCAGCGGGTGCACGTTGACCGGGTCCAGGTCACCGGAGTCGACGGCCCGCGCGATCGCCAGCTCGGTGGTCACACCGACGTCCATCCCGCGCAGCGGCTGTCCGTCGATCATCGTGACCGGCGTCTCCCACGGGATCTCCAGCCCGAACTGCACGGCGTGCACCGCGCCCGCCTGCAGCTCGAAGGCGCCGCCCAGCTGCTGCTTCGTGAACTCGATGTCCTGCTTGTACTCCTGGTCGCCGCTCTCCACCTCGACCTTGGCCTGGAGGCCGACCGACAGCCCCTCGATCTGCTGGTTCACGGACCCGCCCTGGATCCGCACCTCGCCCTGGACCACCCCCCCAGGAACGACGTTGACCTCGTGCAGCACCGTCTCGACCGAGGCCCCGCCGGCCCCCAGACTCGCCAGCAGCTTCTTGAACGCCATGTCTCTCCCTCTCCAGGCGACCCCAGCCGGGCCACACCTGATCCACCGGACCGCAGCACCTCGCGCGCCGGACTCCGACCCCTAACAACGCGATCCGGCCGCGGCCGGTTCCGTGTGCCCCTGCCCCGGCAACTCCGGCGACCGCTCGGCCGGTCCGTGGTCCGCCACGCCTCCAGTACCCTCGGACGGCATGATTGCGAGCCCCGACCGTACGCCCTTGCCCAGGGAGTTCTTCGACCGCCCCGTCCTCGAGGTCGCCCCCGATCTGCTCGGCCGCCTCCTGGTCCGCGACACCCCGGACGGCCCGATCGCCCTCCGCCTGACCGAGGTCGAGGCCTACGACGGACAGAACGACCCCGGCTCGCACGCCTATCGTGGCCGCACCGCCCGCAACGACGTGATGTTCGGTGCGCCCGGCCATGTGTACGTCTACTTCACCTACGGCATGTGGTTCTGCATGAACCTCGTCTGCGGTCCCGAGGGCCGGGCCTCCGCGGTCCTGCTGCGCGCGGGGGAGATCGTGGAGGGAGCGGAGCTCGCCCGCACCCGCCGGCTCTCCGCCCGCAACGACAAGGAACTGGCCAAGGGGCCGGCCCGCCTCGCCACGGCCCTGGACGTCGACCGTGCCCTCAACGGCACGGACGCCTGCGCCACCGGCGACACCCCGCTACGGGTGCTCCACGGCACGCCCGTCCCCCCGGGCCAGGTGCGCAACGGGCCGCGCACCGGCGTCTCCGGGGAGGGCGCCGTGCACCCCTGGCGGTACTGGGTGGCGGACGATCCCACGGTCAGCCCGTACCGGGCCCACGTGCCGCGCCGACGTCGAAGTTGACTCGTCCGCCGAAGATGCGTAGTGTAGTCCGAGCCGCTTGAGCCGGGCAGGGCAGTCGTCCGCACCGGAAGCGGCCAACCCACTACCTACAACCACCCCTTCAGCGGGGTCGAATTCGACGTGTCCGCATGTCTGAATTCGAAGCCGCCGGGCCCGATTATGAATCGGGTGGGGAGATCGGTTAACGTAGTGAATGTCGAAAGGCCGACAGGGCGAAAGCCCAAGGTCCAACGACATCCCGCCGGCCGGGAATCGGAACCGAAAGGGTCTGATAGAGTCGGAAACACCGAAGGGAAGCGCCCGGAGGAAAGCCCGAGAGGGTGAGTACGAAGGAAGCGTCCGTTCCTTGAGAACTCAACAGC
>NZ_JBIWGC010000015.1:0-163644 GCF_044763335.1 Streptomyces sp. NPDC096105 | reverse complement strand
GGGGGGGGGTGGGGGGCCCCCTACTCTGGTGGAGGCCCCCGCCCCCGCGGGCCCGGGGCCCCGGGGGGGGGCGCGGGGGGGCCTCCCCCGGGGGGGCCCCGGGGCCCGGCGGTGGCCCCGGGCCCCGACGGCGTCCCGCTGCCGAGGGAGCGGGGAGAAGGCGACGGGGTGACTACGGAAGGATCTTCTCCATCGCGGAGGGACCCTCCTCGGCCAGCTTCCGCCTGGCCCACTCGAGGTTCTGCGGGGTGAGGTCCTTGCCGCTGGCGAGAACCAGGTCCTCCGGCGACACCTCGCCGCCGGTGCGGGTGTGGAGCAGGCTGTCCGGGGTGACGCGGTCCTCGCTCTGCCGGGACGCGTCGGGCTGGGACGTCGACATCTTCGGGCTCCTCGGGTCCGGATCACTGGTACGGCCCGGCGCCTGGCGCCGGGTCCCGTATCCAGCCTTCACCGCGGAGGCCCGCCGTGCACCCGGAGCGCCGTGACGCCCGCCGTGGAGCGCCTGCGGCGGCCCCTGGGTCGCGGGGCCTCCCCGTGCATGCCGGGGTACCGTGCCGGGCCCCCGGGAAACCTGCTCCCGCTCACTCGAAGGGCGTGAGCGTCAGCCGCAGGGCGGCCGGGGCCGTGTCCTGGATGTACGAGGCGAAGTCCGCCACGTCGTCGAAGGCGAACCCGTACGCCCGGCCGTCCTCGGTGACCGTGTGCATGACCTTGGAGTAGTGGTTGGTCAGTTCGGTCAGGTAGAACTCCGCGGGGTCGGTGGTCGGCTGCTCGGGGTGGCTGAGCAGCGTCGAGCGGTTGAAACCCGCGCCCAGGACCGCGGCGACCGGGCCCGTGGTGCCGTCGTTCGGCGCGGCCAGGGCGCCGTCGCAGAACAGCACGTCGCGGGTGGACGGCTTGTCGAACGCGACCTGGGCGGGCCCGTCGAAGGTGAACCGGCCCCCGCGCACCCGGCCGGTGAAGGTGCCGGCGTTGGTGGTGACCCTCAGGTCCCGGCCGGTGTAGGCGCTCCACACCTCGTCGATGTACGGGGCGAAGTAGTCCTCGGCGAACAGCCCGGCGTCCAGGCCGTGACCGGGCGCGATGATCCGGGTGTCGTCCACCACCAGCCGCGAGAACGCCTCCGTCTCCCGGACGGCGGCGAACGCGGCCGCGCGGCCCCCGGGGCGGACCGTGCCGGTGGTCTGGTCCTCGGCGCCGGTGAGCCGGATGCTCAGCGGCACGCTGAACATGTCGACCATGGTCGTGTTGCAGAACAGCCCGGCGGAGTTGTACGTGAACTCGGCGCAGTCGTGCAGCACGCCGTAGTTGGGGTCCGAGGAGACCCACCCGGCCGGGTACTGCAGCGCGGGCGCGCCGTTGCCGTCCGCGACGGCCTTGAACTTCAGCTTCTCGCCGAGCGCGACGTAGATGCGGCCGGACATGTGCGGCAGTGACAGCGTCGTCTCGGCGCCGGACAGGCTGATGGCGTAGTCGGTGAAGCCGTCCGGGCCGTTGTCGGCGAGGTCGATCGGGGCGAGGGTCCCGTCAGGGGTGAGCCGGACCTGGCGGCCGTCGGCGTTGCCCACGACGTACAGGTGCACCGAGGCGTTGTCGAAGGAGCCGCTGTCGTTGACGATCGTCAGCGGCAGCGAGGCGGCCGCCTTCGTGCCGGACGGGCGCCCACCGGACTGGTCGGCGAGGGCGTGGGGGGCGATCACCGCGGCGGCGGGCAGGGCCACGGCGGCCCCGCCGAGGGTGAGGAGGAGCTTGCGCCGGCCGAGGGCGCGCTGGTGCCGAGGAGTCATGTGGGGGATCTCCAGAGTGCTCGTGCGGGTTGCGGTGGCACACCGGCCGACCGGCCCGGGAAGCGCGTGAGAGCGCTCTCAGGCCGTGCGTCGGGACCGGCACGCGGCACCGATGGTAGGGACCGGGGCCGGGTCCGCCAACGGGTCCGACTTGTCCCTGACACCCGCTGACCTGCGCCTTCTTGAAAGGGCGACACAGCGCGCACGATCGCTTAACCGGTCCTTAAGGATCGTTTAAGCGGGTCCCGGCGGGCCGGACACGCAGCGCACCGGCCGCACTCCGCCCGGTGCCGGCGGCGGGGCCGCTCCGCGCTCGCCGAACCGTCCGGTGCTCAGTGCGTGCCGCTGTGCAGCAGCGTCTCCGCGGTGGCGAGGACCCGCGTGACGGTGAAGGCGAACGCCGCGTCGCACGGGTGGGGCGTACCGGAGCCGGCCGCGGCGATCAGCGCGTCGGCGGCCCGGCGGAGCGCCGGTACGGCGTCCTGCCCGGTCTCGGGCAGCACGGTCACCCCGGACTCGCCCCGCAGCTCCACCATGGCGCCCGCGGCGGCCGGGGGAGCGGTCAGACTCAGGGTCGTGCTGCTCGACGCGCCGCCCGCGTGGTCGAGGACGAGATGCACCGTGTCCCCGGGCCCGTACGCCGCCGCCGTCACCCGGCGCGGCTCGCCCAGCACCGGCAGCAGGACGGACAGGGCGTGCGGGCCGACGTCCCACAGCGCGCCCTTCTCCCGCCGCCAGGGCGAGGCGGCGAAGGGGTCGTCCCCGGAGGTGAACACCGCGCCGAGCCACTGCGCCCGCCCGGTGAACCAGCCGCCGACGCGCCCCTGTTCCTCGATCCACGCCTGCGGCTCCGGCTGGAAGCGGGTGGTGAAGAAGACCACGGAGGCCACCCCCGCCGCCTCGACGGCCTCCACCACCGCACGCCCCTGCGCCACCGTCGGCGCGAGCGGCTTGTCCAGCAGCAGATGGCGTCCCGCCCGCGCGGCCCGCACCGCCAGCTCCGCCTGCACGGCCGGGGGCAGCGCCACGGCGACCGCGTCCACGTCGGCGAGCAGCGCGTCGACGTCCTCGTACGCCCGGACGCCGTACACCGTGGCCAGCTCGCCGGCGGCCTCGGGCCTGCGGCCCCACACGCCGGCGAAGTCGAGGTCCGGGTGGCCGCTCAGCGCGGGGGCGTGCGCCGCCCGCGCCCAGGGTCCGGTGCCGAGCAGTCCGATCCGCATGCCGCCGCCTCTCCCCGGGGGCGCCGTCCGCCGCCGGGCCGATCTCCGCGCCGCGCCCCGCCGGCGCGCGCCAGACCTGCACGATGATCCCCGCCGGAACGCCGTGTCAACCGCCGACCCGCCGGGCCCGACGGCATGTCCGAGCTCCTGACCGCGAAGCCGTCGGTGGTGGTGGGCATGCCATGCGTGATCTTGTCGGCGCGCCCCTGCCGACGCCGCCGGCCTCACCGAAGGGGTGGGGCTCGGCTCCCCGCCGGAAACCCCCTCGTGGCACTCCGTCGCCTGCCGGGCGTTCCCGTCGACGTCGAGGTACGGAGGGAGGAGCGGGGCCGTCGGAGCCTCCCGGAACGGGGCAGCGCGGCGCCGGGGCGGAGGAGCGCGTGGTGACGGTGGTGCCGGGCACGGCCGAGCAGCGTAGGGGCCGGTCGATTCAGTGACCGGTCCGATGAATCCGTTCGGATTTCCGCGTTGGATTTCCGGGCGCGTGGCGACGAGGCTGGTACGCGCTTTCCACGACCGCCAGCACGACAGCCGGAAAGGGCTTCTCGCACATGCACACGCGTCGTATCGGTGAGGTCGAGGTCTCCGCGATCGGACTGGGCGGGATGCCCATGTCGATCGAGGGGCGACCCGACGAGTCCCGTTCCCTGGCCACCCTGCACGCCGCCCTGGACGCGGGCGTCACCCTGATCGACACCGCGGACGCCTACCACCGGGACGCCGGGGAGGTGGGGCACAACGAGAGCCTGATCGCCAAGGCGCTCGCCTCCCACGAGCGAGGCGGCGACGTCCTGGTCGCCACCAAGGGCGGACACCTGCGCCCCGGTGACGGCAGCTGGACCCTCGACGGCAGCCCGGAGCACCTCAAGCGGGCCTGCGAGGCGTCCCTGCGCCGGCTGGGCGTGGAGGCGATCGGCCTCTACCAGTTCCACCGGCCCGACCCCCGCGTCCCGTACGCCGAGTCCGTGGGCGCCCTCCGCGACCTGCTCGACGAGGGGAAGATCCGCATGGCCGGCATCTCCAACGCCGGCCCCGAGCAGATCCGGGAGGCCCAGGAGATCCTCGGCGGGCGTCTCGTCTCCGTGCAGAACCAGTTCTCGCCCGCCTTCCGCTCCAGCGAGCCGGAGCTGGAACTGTGCGACGCGCTCGGTGTCGCCTTCCTGCCCTGGAGCCCCTTCGGCGGCATCACCAAGGCCGGTGAACTCGGCTCCACCTACGAGCCGTTCGCGCGCGTCGCGCAGGCGCACGGGGTGAGCGCCCACCAGGTGTGCCTGGCCTGGATGCTCGCCAGGTCGCCGGTCGTCGTGCCGATCCCGGGCGCCAGCCGTCCGGAGTCGGTCCGGGACTCCGTGCGCGCCGCCGACCTCGTGCTGAGCGCCGAGGAGATCGCGCAGCTCGACGCGGCCTGAGCAGCCGTTCCCGCGCCCGGCGCCCCCGACGGGCGCGGGGCGCGGGCCGTCCCGGGGCGGCTTCGCGCCGGCCCGCCGGTTCCCAGGGGGAGGACCACCGCCCATGACATCGCCGCAGACGAGACCGCTCGACCACCGCTACCGGGGCGAGCATCCGGTGCGCACCCTCGGCTACCTGCTCCGCGCGGACCGCGGCCGGCTCGCCGCGGCCGTCGTCGTCTTCACCGTCAAACACAGCCCCGTCTGGCTGCTGCCGCTGATCACCGCGTCCATCATCGACACCGTCGTCCAGCACCAGCCGGTCTCCCGGCTGTGGACCAGCACCGGCGTCATCATGGTCATCCTGCTGGTCAACTACCCGCTGCACGTGCTGTACGTCCGCCTGCTGTACGGCAGCGTCCGCCGCATGGGCACCGCCCTGCGCTCCGCGCTGTGCACCCGCATGCAGCAGCTCTCCCTCGGCTACCACTCCCGGGTCAGCGCGGGCGTGCTCCAGGCCAAGGTGGTCCGGGACGTGGAGACCGTCGAGCAGATGGTGCAGCAGACCGCGGAGACCGGGCTCGGCGCGCTCACCGTGCTGGCCGGCGGTCTGGTCATCATCGGCGTGCGCACCCCCGAGTTCCTGCCCGTCTTCCTCGTCGTCGTGCCCGCCGCGGCCCTGCTCGTCGCCCGGCTGAGGGCGCGGCTGCGCACCCACAACGAGCACTTCCGGCACGAGGTGGAGACCCTGTCCTCCCGCGTGACCGAGATGACCCGGCTCATCCCCGTCACCCGCGCCCACGGCCTGGAGGGCAAGGCACTGCGCCGCATGCACGGCACCCTCGACCGGCTGCTCACCTCCGGGATGCGCCTCGACCTGGTCAACGGGCGGTTCGGCTCGCTGGCGTGGGTGGTCCTCAACGTGGTCGGCGTGATGGTGCTGGCCGGCGCCGCCCTCGTGTCGTACCACGGCGTCTGGGGCGTCACCGCCGGCGACGTCGTGATGCTCAGCGCCTTCCTGACCACGCTCACCAACTCCACCACCACGCTGGCGGGTCTGGCGCCGGTCGTCACCAAGGGGCTGGAGTCCGTGCGGTCGGTCGGCGAGGTGCTGCAGGCGCCGGAGCTGGAGGACAACGAGGGCAAGGCCGAACTCACCGCGCTGCGCGGCGCGATCACCTTCGAGCACGTCGGGCACGCCTACGACGGCGACGGGCGTCCGGCCGTGCGGGACTTCACCCTCGACGTCGCCCCCGGCGAGACCATCGCCCTGGTCGGCGCGTCCGGCGCGGGCAAGTCCACGGTGCTCAACCTCGTCATCGGGTTCATCCGCCCCACCTCGGGCCGGCTGCTGGTCGACGGCGCCGACATGAACACCCTGGACCTGCGCACCTACCGGCGCTTCCTGTCCGTGGTGCCCCAGGAGTCGGTCCTGTTCGACGGCACCGTACGGGAGAACGTCGCGTACGGGATGGACGACGCGGACGAGGGGACGGTCCGGGCCGCGCTGCGCGACGCCAACGCGCTGGAGTTCGTCGACCGGCTGCCGCAGGGCCTGGACACCCTCGTCGGGGAGCGCGGGGCGCGGCTGTCCGGCGGGCAGCGCCAGCGCCTGGCCATCGCCCGCGCCCTGATACGGGACCCCAAGGTGCTGGTGCTGGACGAGGCGACCTCGGCGCTGGACACCCGCTCGGAGGCGCTGGTGCAGGAGGCGCTCGCCCGGCTGCTGCGCGGACGGACCACGTTCGTGGTGGCGCACCGGCTGTCCACGGTGCGCGGCGCCGACCGGATCGTGGTGATGTCCGACGGGGCGATCCAGGAGGTCGGCACGCACGAGGAGCTGCTGCGGCGCGGCGGCGCGTACACGGCGCTGCACGGCGGTCAGGTGGCCTGAACCGCCGTCAGGTGGCTCGAACGGTCACCCGTCCCCGTGACCCGGTCGCAGAGCGAATGTTTTTGGTCAATTTCGATCAGCAGAGCGGAGGAAGTGCGTGCTTTCGTCGTCTTCGGGCATACGCAGCGAAAAACATGAGAGGGGCGCTACGTGCTCGTACCGGATCCGAAGGCCGTCAGGCGGCTGCTGACGCGGTATGCGACGCTGCGGATCGCGCAGGCGGAACGGCAGAACCCGGCGGTGACCAGGGAGCTGGAGGACGTCACCCGCAGGCTCTGCGCGACGATGGGCACGGTCGGCGTCCACGACGCCATCGCGCGCGCCGACGACCTGCTCGCCCGGGCCCGGACCGACCTTTGCCGGTCACCCCGGGCGGACGGGGAGAGCGGTCTGCCGCTGGCCGTCTGAGCCCGGGGGACGGCCGTCCGCCGGGACGCCGGCGGCGCGCCCGCCCACGAACGACCTGCGATAGGCGTACGGGGTCGTGCCCACCACCTTGCGGAACCGCTCGCGGAACGCGGTGGGGGACCCGAATCCCGCCTGCTGGGCGATCCGGTCGACCGTGTGGTCGCTGTTCTCCAGCAGGTACTGGGCGCGCCGCACCCGGGCCCGCAGCAGCCACTGCAGCGGAGTGGTGCCGGTCTGCTCGCGGAAGCGGCGGCTGAAGGTGCGCTCGCTCATCCCGGCCCGCGCCGCCATCGCCGCGAGCGTCACCTCGCGCGCGAGGTTGTCCTCGATCCACTCCAGCAGCGGCTCCAGGTCCGAGCCGCGCGGCACGGGCGGGTGCTCGTGCACGATGAACTGGGCCTGCCCGCCCTCCCGTTCCAGCGGCATCACCGACATCCGCGCCGCGTTCGCCGCCACCGCGGAACCGAAGTCCCGGCGGATCATGTGCAGGCACATGTCCAGCGCGGCGGCGGCTCCGGCCGAGGTGAGGATCCGCCCGTTGTCCACGTAGAGCACGCCCGGCTCCACCTCCACCCGCGGATACGCCCGCGCGAACTCCTCGGCGGCCACCCAGTGCGTGGTGGCGCGCAGCCCGTCCAGCAGCCCCGCCTCCGCGAGCACGAAGGCGCCCACGCACACCGACGCGATCCTGGTGCCCGCCGCGGCCGTCTCCCGCAGCGCCGCGAGCACCTCGGGGGAGGGCGGCGGGGAACCCGGGGCGCGCCCCGGGACGATCACCGTGTCGGCGTCGGCCAGCGCCTCGAGCCCGCGGCCGACGCGCAGCGCGAAGCCACCGTCCGCGGCCACCTCCGGCCGCTCGGCGCACAGCCGGACGCGGTACGGATGCCGCCCGTCGGGCAGCCGTGTGAAGTCGAACACCTGCATGGGGGCCGCCATGTCGAACGGCACCACACCGTCCAGAACGAGGATCGCCACGGAGTGCATGAACGCCACCCTAGACAGGTTCCCGCCACGCGTCCGTGCCTGGGACGACACGATGCGCACCTGGCCGGAGGCGTTGGCGGGAACCCGTGGGGAACTGTCGGTCCAGCCGCTGTCCGGCCGCCGCGACGGCCCCTAGCGTGAGCCCGGCATCCCGCCCACGTCGAGGAAGAGTCCCGGTGACCAAGCTGCTCCTGTCCCTCCATGTCCTGGCCGCCATCGTCGCCGTCGGTCCGGTGACCGTCGCCGCCAGCATGTTCCCGCCGGCCGTGCGCCGCGCCGCCCCGGCGGACGGGTCCGATCCCGGCGCGGGGACGGCCGGCGCCGTGCGGCTGCTCCACCGCATCTGCCGCGTCTACGCGGGCTTCGGCGTGCTCGTGCCGGTGCTGGGCCTCGCCACCGCCCTCGCGATGGGCGTCCTGGGCGACGCCTGGCTCGTCGCCTCGGTCCTCCTGACCGCGGTCGCCGCCGGTACGCTCATCGCCCTCGTGCTCCCCCGTCAGGAGGAACTCGTCGCGCAGGTGACCGAGCGCAGGCCCGTGGAACGGCGCAGCACCGCACAACTCGCCATGTTCACCGGCGTGTTCAACCTGCTCTGGGCGACCGTCACCGTCCTGATGATCGTCCGGCCCGGTTCCACGACGGGCGCCTGACGCCCGGAACGCCCACTTCACCCCCGGTGGCCGCCTACACTCGGCAGTCGCGGTCCCGCACCGGGACCGCCGAGCAGAAAGGCACGTTGTCGGGTGTTCCGAGATTCCCCCATCTACGACCGACTCATCGCGGAGTGCGGCGACGTGCCCGCACAGGTCCGCCGCGAGGCAGAACGCGTGCACAGGGAACTGGAGTCGGTCATGCGGCCCCTGCAGTCGCCCGGCTACGGCCCCGGCCTCGACCGGCCGCCGGCCCAGGGCAACGGCTGGCACCGCGCCGCCCTGCTGCCCGGGCCCCGGCCGCACTGACCCGCGCCCGCTCCGCCCCCGCCCGGCGCGGTGGCGGGAAGCTCACCGCGCCGTGGTGATCGTCCCGTCCAGCTCCGCGGGCTCCTCGGGCACGGGACGGGACAGCCACTCCGCGATGGTCCGCGCGATCGGCTGTTCCGTCTCCACCTCGACGAACCCGAACTGCCCCGACTGGTTGCACTCGAGGAACCACCAGGTCCCGTCCGCGTCCTCGGCGAAGTCGAAGGCCCCGTACGCCAGGTGCGCCCGGCGCATGTAGTCGAGCACGGCGGCCGCGGTGCGCGGCGGGACCTCCGCGGGCTCCCACGGCGGCCCGGGCGCGGCGAACCGCACGTCCACCACCTCCGGGTCGGCGTCCGGCGTCGCCGCCTTGCGCGCCGCCAGCAGCACGTCGCCCACCACGGTGAGCCGGATGTCGCCCCGCTTGGCGATCCGCCGCTGGAGCAGCGTCGGCCCGTAGGCCACCGCCGAGAAGTCCGCGTCCGGCGGCACCCTGCTGGTCGGCACGGCCCGCGGCGGGTCCTGCGGGTGCGCCCCCGACACCGGTTTGACCACCAGGTCCGGGAAGCGCTCCGCGAACTCCCGCGCCGCGCGCGGGAACGTCGTGATCACCGTCGCCGGCACGGGCAGCCCGCAGTGCTGGGCCAGGCGCAGCTGCCACGGCTTGTGGCGGGCCTGCCGCGCGGCGTCCGGGTGATTCATCCATCGCGCGTCGCAGCCGCGCAGCATGCCGTAGAGCGCCTGCGACGCCTCCTCGGTCAGCCACGCGGACGGCTGCGGCGCGCGCCCGGCCGGCGTGCCGGGCCGGCGCACCCACACCGACCGCAGCCCGCCGATGCTCACCAGCCGTCCGCCGGCGGACAGATGGCCGCGGAACCGGCCGTGGACGTACTCGCCGGACAGTGAGACGCCCCCGGTGAGATCGGCGGGGTCGAGGCGGACCACCGGCACCCCTGCGCCGTTCAGATGGACCACCACCATGTCGGCGGTCACATCCTCCTCGCAGGTGAGGATCAGCACGGTCATGGTCTACGGTCCGCGTTCAGTCGTCGAAGTGGGTCTTGGAGCCCGCGGTGGACGTCGTCGTCCCCACCTCGCGCAACAGCGCGTGGTCGCAGGCCGCGATCCGCCCGTCACCGAGGACGTTCAACTGCAGTCCGGAGTCATACGCATACGGAGTGGCAACGGCCAACTCCACCGCCGGACGGGCGTAGTTGAGCGCGAACGGTTGCATCGTCTCTCCCTCGTCGGTGCTGCGCCGATCAGGCAACGGCCTTCTGTGCGCCGCCGCTTGGTCCGCCGACTAGCGTTGGCTTCCAGAGACTTATACGAATCGAACGGGTGGTTGGTTTCCTCACGGAGCGTAATCATCGGCGGGTTGCCGGCCCGGCCGCCTTCCGGGTACTCCGGGCACCCCCGCGCCGAGGGAGCCACGCATGGTGCGCAGAGCGAGCAGAAGGACGCCGATGTCGTCCAGGTACACCGGATCGGGCAACAGATCGGCCGGCAGCACCAGATAGAGCACCGCGCCCCAGAACACCCAGCGGGGCCCGGTGGGCAGCCCCGCCCGCCGCAACTCCCGCCGCGTGCGGACCAGACGGACCAGCACGGCCACGGCGCCGGCCAGCATCACGGCCGCGAGGACCGCGACGCCCCACACCACGGTGGACGTGTCCAAGTTCACTGCCCTCCTCCCGGTGAGCCGCGTGCCGCGGCCTCGCGCCGCGACACAGTCCTCGAGAAAACGGATTCCCGCTCCGGGCCCCGGTAAGGCGGCGTGGACCGGCCATGCCGCGCACGCGACCGATGCCCCGTGAACACCACCCGAAACACGGAATCGTCGCAGGTCATCCCTGCGGCTCAGCCAAGTGGCAGCACGCGGTGGGGGAGCCTAGTAATGGTCATCAGTCTTCACCCTGGAGTCGATCATGACCACTTTCTCGTCGTCCTCCTCCAACGGATCCGGCATACCCGTCGACCCGCCCGCGGTTCCGCCCGCCGGCACGACGGGCACCGCGACCGGCACGCACCGGACCGAGCCGGCCCGGGCACGCTCCCGGACGGCGGAGCACCCGGCTCCGGTCGACCGAACGGGGTACGCGGCGGACCCGACGGCGGACACCGCACGCCCGCGTGACCCGTCCGGGGCGGACCACCCGGCCCCTCGGGCCGACGCGCACCACTCCCGCGATCCCGTACACGGCAACCACCCACGCGATCCGGTCGGACGGCGCCACGGACCCGCCGACGCGGAAAGGCCGGAGGACCTGGTGGCGACGCCCGATCCGGTGGACCCCATGGACACCCGCGCCCCGAGGGAGCCGGGAGAGCCGCGCGATCCCCGTGACGCACGCGACACGCATGACGCGCGCGGCCCCCGTGACGCGCGGACGCCCGCCGGCCCGCCGGGTGCGGCGGCGGGCGCGACCGGGCGGCCGTACGCCGATCCGGTCACCGACCTGGTGCACGCCGCCGTGTCCGACCGTCCCCTCGAAGAGGTCGTCGACCTCATCACCGCGCTCGAACGGTCGCCCGAGCACACCCGTGCCGTCGTCGACGCCCTGCGCGCCGCCGGCGTCGACCGGTCCGTGGAGGACGTCACCCGGCTGGTCGCCCTGCTGACCCGCCCTCCCCGCGACGCCGCCAGCGCGGACGAGACGATCCGCGCGGCCGCCGCCCACCGCCCGGTGGAGGACGTCACCCTCCTCGTCGCGCTCCTGCACAACGAGCCCCTCGCGCCGCACTGCCGCGAGGAGGCCCTGCGCGCCGCCGCCACCGGCCGTTCCGTCGACGAACTGGTCGAACTGATCGACCGTCTGGCCGCCCACCGGCCCCCCGAGCACCTCGTCCGGGCGGCCACGGCCACGGCCGCGGCCGAGGCGCGGCCCGCGCGGGGGACGGAAGGTCCGGGAGAGGAACGGCAACAGGGCCTCCGCCCCGAGGCCGAGCGCGCCACGGCCCCCCGCGGGGGCGTCCTGCGGGCCGGACGCCCTCGCCCCGCCGCCCGCCGGACGCCGCGTCCGGCCCGCCGCCCCGGCACCGCCGCCCGCGCGTCCCGGCCCGTCGCCCGGCCGGTGATCTGGACGAGCTGGCCGGCGGCCGTGGCCCTCGCCGTCTGCGCGGTGACCCACTTCCCGCTGCAACGTGACGGTGTGTCACTCGACGTGCACGTCCTGGCCGTCGGCCTGTCGGTGCTGTGCACGGTGCTGGCGCTGGTCCTCGTCGTGCGCCCCGCGGTGGCCGCGCTCGCCTCAGGGGTCGTGGCGGCATCCGTGCTCGCCGCCGCCCATGCCTACGGAGGCTCGTTCTCCGAGGCGGCCCTGCCGAGGGCGGTCGACCTCGCCCTCGCGCCGGCCTGGCTCGCCACGTCGGCCGCCGTCGCGGCGGCGCTGCTGACGTTGGTGGCCCTGGTGGTCCGTGTGGCCGCCCCGGCCCCGGGCACCCGCTGGTCCCCGTGGCCGCCTGCCGAACCCCACCACGCCACGGACTGACTCCCGGAGCCGTCTCGGGCGGTGGACGGGGCAGCGCCGGCCCGGCCCCCGTCCACCGCCCGGCACCGCGGCCCGCAGCGGCGGCCACCGCTTCGAGGCCTTCGCCGGCCCTCCCGGCGTACCGGCCGTCGTGGCCCGTCCGGCACGGCCCGGGTGCACGTCGGCCCGGTACGGCACGCCTTCACGGTCGAGGCCGGCGCGCTCCCTGGCGAGGCGCACCGGTGCCTTCACCCGGCCGGGGCGTCACCGTGCCCGACGGACACTGTCCCGAGGCCGACGCGGGCGGGCACGTCCCGGGCGGTCCCCGTACGGTCGGTCACGACGACCGCGTACCGCGGCCCGCCGGCTCACCGGTCGTCCGAAGGTGTCGGCCCCGGTGCCGCGTCCGTGCCCTCCTGGGCCGAGCGGACACGCCGGGACCCGCCCGCCTTCAGGCGCTCCAGCGTGCGGGTCAGCTGCTGGAACGGGGCGGGGGTCCGGGGCCCGGGCGGCTGGGCCGGGGGCGGGGCGGCGACGCCCGCCTCCCGGTACGCGGCCAGCGCCTCGTGGGCGCGTTCGGCGGCCTCGCGGTACAGGTCGCGGGACTTCGTCATGGCGTCCAGCGCCTCGGCGTACATCGCCACCAGCGCCCGCTCCCGCTCGAGCTCCTCGGCGAGGGTGAGCAGGTGCCAGTCCTCCCGCAGCGCGGTCAGCGCCTGAGCGGCCTGCTCCGGCAGCTCCCTCGGCAGCGCGTCGTAGCGGACCACCGCGTCGACCAGGTCCGCCGGTTCCGTGCCGTCGAGGAAGACCGCGCGCACGGCGAAGGCGTCCGGCTCGTACCCGTCGGGGGCCGGGCGGCCGGGCAGCACCGCCGCGCCGCCCCGGGGGACCTCCACGTCGAACTCCCGCAGCGCCCAGTTCGTCACCCGCGCCTGCTGCGGGGTGGCCCGGTGCTCGACGACCCGGTGCCGCAGCCCGGGCGGCAGCCAGTGCGCGAGCGGCACGTGGCCGCGCTCGTCCGGGGTCATCGCCTCGTGGACCACCACGTGGATGTACCAGGGGTCGCGTGCGCAGTCCCGCAGCCGGCGCCGTACGTCCTTGTCGTCCTCCGGGAGCGGGTTGATCTCCCCGGGGCGCAGTCCGGACGCGGGGTCGTGGTTCCAGGCGGCGTCCGGTTCGGAGGGCCAGAACAGGGTGACCGGGGACGGCCAGGAGCGGTCCCAGGGCTGCTCCGCCTCCGCGACCAGGAGCCAGTCCCGCTCGCGCCCCTTCCCCTTGGCGGGGGCGAGGGTGAGCCGGGCGCGGACCGTGACCCCGTCACCGACCCGCGTCCGGGACTCGAACACCAGGTCGGGCTTGGTGTCGTCCGCCGGGAGTTCCAGGAAGTCGTCGATGCGCCCGGCGTCCTTCAGGGCGAGGAGGCCGCGCCGGAGCGTCTCCTCGGCCCGCTCTCCGACGTGGCGGCCGCGGGTCGCCCGGACGGTGGGAGGGACGGTGGGGCGGGCTGTGGCAGAGATCGGCATGGGTCCAGTCGTCAGCGGGGGCACGTGCTGCCCTCAGTATCGTCGCCCGCGCCGGACGACGGGACGCCGGGTTGCGCCGTACGGCTGTCCGGCCCGCGGCGGCCCGCCCGGACGGCCGGCGTCCCGGCCGTGTTCGGCGTGACGCGCGGGGGGTGTGCGCGGCGCGCATCCGGTGACGCCCCTTCACCCGTGGTCCCACCTGGTCCCCGGTCGTCACCATGTCCGCGCGGGCGGGGCCGGCCCGCCGTCCGCGTCGGGGCCGGCTCCGCCCGCACACGCGCGGGCGCCTGCTCGGGAAACGCCCGCGTGGGCCGCGCGTACCGCCCCCGGCCGGAGGCGAGGAGCGCGGACCCTATCAGCGCCCGGATGTCCGTGTCGCATATTCCCCGGGAAATCGCCAAAGCCCTCACCATGACCGAGCACACACCGTAACGTCGGCGTCACGTTCGCGGTACGGCCGTTCGAGGAGGGGGATCCGGCGTGCCCGGAATCGACGAGAGTCTGTTGGAAGCCATGCGACTGCCCGGGGCCCGTGGCGCCCTGGTGGTCGACTGGATCAGCGGGCTCGCCCTGGGCGCGGTGGGGGAGGCGCCGGGCGGCGACGTCGAGGCGACCGCCGCCGAGACCGCCGAACTGGCCCGCCTGGCGATGGAGAGCGGCGCCCTCGCCCCCGCGCACGCCGGCCGGGGCGAGGAACCGCCCGTGGAGGACCTGATCCTCACCACCGCGGATGCCTTCCACCTGCTGCGGTTCGTCGTCACCACCTTCGACAGCACGGTCTTCCTGTTCCTGTGGCTGGACCGCGCCGACGGCAACCTCGCCCTGGCCCGTATCCGGCTGGCCGAGATGGCGGACCGGATGGTGCTCGGATGACCGCTGCCGCCGCCCGCGCGGACGGGTCCGCCCCCGAACTGCTGGACACGCTCGCCGCCGACCGGGCCACCGGAGCGCTCACCACACGCTCCGGGATCTTCTACCTCGCCGCCGGACGCGTGGTCCACGCCGAGTCCGCCCACAGCCCCGGCCTCGGCGACCTGCTCACCCGCAGCGGCGCCCTGGCCCCGGCCGGCTGGTGGGAGGCGGTCGAGCGGGCCGGGGCCCGGCAGCGGGTCGGCCGTCAGCTCGTGGACAGCGGGCGCCTCACCGCCGGCGCGCTCGAACTGGCCCACCTGGGCGCGCTGTTCGACGCGGCGTACTTCGCGCTCGCCCACGACGGCACCGCCCTGCGCTTCCGCCCCGGGGTCGCGCACTGGCTCGGCGCGGTCCGCCCCGTCCCGGTCGCGACGGTGCTGCGCGAGTCGTACCGCCGCCGCGCCCTGCTGGACCGCATATGGCCCGACCCGGCCGTCGACACCGCGCCGCTGACCCGGACGCCCGACGCCGACCCGGGGGCGCTGCCGCCCCGCAGGGGCCGCGCCCTCGCCCTGGTCGACGGCGGACGCACCGCCGCGCAGATCGCGTCCGCCCTCGCCCACCGCACCTTCCACACCCTCGTCGAACTGCGCCGGCTGGCCGCCGACGGTCTGGTCGCCCCCGCGCCCCCCGCGCCCGCCCCGCCCGTCCGCCCCGTCCCCGGCGCGGGCCGCGCCGACTGGGACGAGCCCGACACAGCGCTGCTGAGACGGCTCCTGGACGCCTTGGAGGCACTGTGATCCGCACGCGCCGGCAGCGTGCCGAAAGGAGACTGCTCATGGCCGTCGAGACCGACGTGCTGGACGAACTGCGTCGGCTCCGCACCCGCGTCCCGCGACTGGCGGGCTCCCTCGCGGCCACCGTCGACGGACTCGTCCTCGCCCACGACGTGCCCGGCACCGAACCCGAGGGGCTCGCCGCGCTCACGGCCGCCGCGCTCGGCGTCGCCCGCCGGATGACGGACGCGGCCGGCCGCGGGGACTTCCGCGAACTCCTGGTCCGCGGCGGCCTCGGCTACATCGCCACCTACGCGGCCGGCAGCACCGCCGTGCTCACCCTCCTCGCCGACGACCGGGTCAACGTCGGCCGGCTCCACCTGGAGGGCCGCCGCAGCGGCGCCCGGATCGCGGAACTGGTGGACGCCCGCATCGGCCCCGGCGGCGGACGCCACGCCGACCGGCCCGCCGCCCACGAGGGCGCCGGCGCCCCGGGCCCCGCCGACCGGTCCCGGCTCATCGGCACCCTCCCCGTACGGACCCCGCAGCGCCCCGCCCACCGGCCCCGGCCCCAGACCGGCGGCTGACCGACACCTCACCCCCCGGCCGGACGCCCGGACACCGACGGCGCCGGCCCGCACCCCCCTTCACGATCCGGAAAGGACACCACTCATGGCCAACACCGAGACGTCGCTCAAGGAATGCCTCAGCTCCATCGACGGCGCGACGGCCGCCGCGCTCGTCGACTACACCAGCGGCATGGCCCTCGGCACCCTGGGCGGCGGCAAGGAACTCAACCTGGAGGTCGCCGCGGCCGGCAACACCGACGTGGTGCGGTCCAAGCTGCGCACCATGGAGCTGCTGGGCCTGAAGGAGGAGATCGAGGACATCCTGATCACCCTCAACAGCCAGTACCACCTGATCCGCCTGCTCAAGGGGCGCGGCGGCAACGGCCTCTTCCTCTACCTGGTGCTGGACTCCAACCGGGCCAACCTGGCCATGGCGCGGCACCAGCTGCGCCGCATCGAGAACGAACTGGAGGTCTGACACCCCCCGCCGGGCCGCGTCCGCGGCCCCGCCCACCGTCTTCCGGCGCGCGGGGCCGCGGACGCCGCGGACGGGCACGGGACGGTTCCCGCTCGGTGGTCCCCGCCGGATGCGCGTCCCGTCCGATGCCGTACCGTCACGGTCACTGGACCGTGACCGAGGTCCGCCCCGGCAGACGCCGGGCGGGCGGTGCCGGAGCGTGGGGACAGGAGGCACACGGGTGACAGACGCCGGGCGGGACACGCCCCCGGAACGGGACGAGGACGCGCGCGTACGGCTGCCGCAGCTCAGGCTCGACGAACTCCTGGAGGAGCTGCAGGCGCGCATCGACGCGGCCCGCGGCACCCGCGACCGGGTGCACAGCCTTCTCGAGGCGGTCCTCTCCGTCGGCCGGGAACTGGAACTGGAGCAGGCGCTGCACTCCATCGTGGAGGCCGCCGCCGCGCTGGTGGACGCCCAGTACGCCGCCCTCGGCGTGATCGGCCCGGACGGCAAGCGGCTGTCCGCCTTCCACACCGTCGGCGTCAGCGACGAGGAGATCGCCCGCATCGGGCACTTCCCGGAGGGCCACGGCATCCTCGGCGAGCTGATCCGCCGCCCGGAACCGCTGCGGGCGGCCAAGCTGTCCGAGCACCCCGCCTCCTACGGCTTCCCGCCGCACCACCCGCCGATGAACACCTTCCTCGGCGTCCCGATCCGCGTCCGCGACCAGGTCTTCGGCAACCTGTACCTGACCGAGAAGCGCGGCGGGCTGCAGTTCGACGAGGAGGACGAGTCGGTCCTGTCAACCCTCGCGGTCGCCGCGGGCGTCGCCATCGACAACGCCCGCCTCTACGAGGACTCCCGGCTGCGGGAGCGCTGGCTCCAGGCCAACGCCGAGATCACCCACGGGCTGATGTCCGGCAGCGAGCGCGGCGAGGCCCTGCTGCTGGTCGCCGAGCGCGCCCGCGAGATCACCGGGGCCGCCCTCGCCGTCGTCGCGGTGCCCATGCCCGGCACCGACTCGCTGACCGTGGAACTCGCCCTCGGGCAGGACGCCGAGCCCCACCGCGGCCTCGTCGTACCGGCCGAGGGCGGCCTGCTCGGGCGGGCGTTCGCCGCCGCCGCCCCCGTCACCTCCGCCGACATCGCCCACGACGAACGCGTCCTCCGGGGCCCGCAGACCTTCACCGGGCTGGGCCCGGCCGTGGCGGTGCCGATCGGCGGCGAGCACGGTGTGCGCGGCATCCTCCTGCTGGTCCGCGCGGCCGGTCGCCCCGTCTTCACCGACAAGGAGATCGAACCGCTGCGGGGCTTCGCCGCCCAGGCCGCCGTGGCGATGGAGCTGGCCGAGCGCCGCCAGGACGCCGAACAGATCGCCGTGCTCGAGGAACGCGACCGCATCGCCCGCGACCTGCACGACCTGGCCATCCAGCGGCTGTTCGCCACCGGCATGACGCTGCAGAGCGCCGGCCGGTTCATCGAGCACGAGGGGGCCTCGGAGCGGGTGCTGCGGGCCGTCGACGACCTCGACGAGACCATCAAGATCATCCGGTCGACCATCTTCGGGCTGCGCTCGCGCGAGCCCGCGGGCGGCGCCGGGGCCGGCCTGCGCGCCCGCGTCGTACGGCTGGTCGGGGAGGCCGCCCCGCTGCTGGGCTTCGCGCCCAGCGTACGGATGGAGGGCCTGATCGACACCCACGTCTCCAAGGAGGCCGCCGACCATCTGGTGGCCGTGCTCTCCGAGGCGCTCACCAACGTCGCCCGGCACGCCCGCGCCGGCCACGTCCAGGTGGCCCTGGAGACCGACGGGCGCGAGGTGCGGCTGACGGTCGCCGACGACGGCGTGGGCCTGCCCCCCGGCGGCCGGCGCAGCGGGCTGCGCAACATGGCCGAGCGCGCCGAGCAGCTCGGCGGCTCCTTCGACGTCTCGGACACCCCCGGCGGCGGCACCACCCTGGTGTGGCGGGTGCCGGTGGGCGAGCAGTAGCCCTCCCTCCCCGGCGGTGTGTGGTGCGCTCCGGCCGGGGGTACTCGGTGCGCCGTTCCGGTCGCGGCGGGACCGCCCGGCCCCCGGCAGGGAGGACTCGCCGCCGGTGACGGCGCCGGGCCGCCGCGGCACCCCGGCGCCCTCGTACGGGACCGTACGACCGTGTGCGCGGCGGTCGTCGGCGGGAGGAGCGGCGAAGTGACGGGCTGGACCTGGCAGTACGAAGGCTACGACCCCGCCGACGAGCGTCTGCGCGAATCACTGTGCACCCTCGGCAACGGCTACTTCGCCACCCGTGGCGCGCTGGCGGAGTGCACCGCCGACGGGGTGCACTACCCGGGCACCTACGCGGCCGGCGTCTACAACCGGCTCGTCTCCGCGGTCGGCGGCCGGCAGGTGGAGAACGAGGACGTCGTCAACCTGCCCGACTGGCTGCCGCTGCGGTTCCGGCTGCCCGGCGACGACTGGCTGACCCCCGACACCGGGACCGTCCTGGAGCACGCCGTCACGCTGCACCTGTCCTCCGGGCTGATGGAGCGCCGGACCCGGTACGGGCTCGGATCCGAGGGCGCGCTCCTGGTGCGGCAACTGCGGTTCGTCCACATGGCCGACCCGCACCTCGCGGGCCTGCGCACCGAGTTCACCGCCGAGGGGTTCTCCGGGCCGCTGGAGGTCGAGGCGGCACTCGACGGGGGCGTCACCAACGCCGGGGTGGCACGCTACGCCGACCTGGACGGCCGCCACCTCACCCATGTGCTCACCGGCAGCTCGCGCGGCGACACCGTCTGGCTGCGCTGCCGCACCCGGACCTCCGACATCCGCGTCGCCCTCGCCTCCCGGCTGACCTCGCCCGCGTCCGTCATCGTCCGGCACGACCGGCCGCGCGCGGTGCAGGCGACCCGGCTGGAGCTGGCGGCCGGCCGGACCCTCACCGTCGACAAGGTCGTCGCCCTGCACACCTCCCGCGACCCCGCCATCAGCGACCCGCTGCACGCCGCCGTCGACCGGGTGCACCGGGCCGCCGGCTTCGACGAGCTGCTGGCGCCCCATCTGACGGCCTGGCAGCAGCTCTGGCGCCGGGCGGAACCGGACGTGCCCGACGAGGCGGGGCGCATCCTGCGGCTGCACCTCTTCCACGTCCTGCAGACCCTCTCCCCGCACACCGCCGACCTGGACGTGGGGGTCCCGGCCCGGGGCCTGCACGGAGAGGCGTACCGGGGGCACATCTTCTGGGACGAGCTGTTCGTCCTGCCGTACCTGAACCTGCACTTCCCGGAGGTCTCCCGGGCGCTGCTGCACTACCGCCACCGGCGCCTCGAGCGCGCCCGCACGGCCGCCCACGACGCCGGGCTGCGGGGCGCGATGTACCCGTGGCAGAGCGGCAGCGACGGCCGTGAGGAGACCCAGCAGCTGCACCTCAACCCGCGCTCGGGCCGCTGGCTGCCCGACCACTCGCACCTGCAGCACCACGTCGGCTCGGCGATCGCGTACAACGTGTGGCAGTACTGCGAGGCCGCGGGCGACGAGGAGTTCCTGCACACCAAGGGCGCGGAGATGCTGCTGCAGATCTCCCGCTTCTGGGCCGGCTCCGCCGCCTTCGACGACCGGCTGGGCCGGTTCCGCATCAAGGGCGTGGTGGGGCCCGACGAGTACCACGAAGGCTACCCGGACGCCCCCGAGCCCGGACTCGACGACAACGCGTACACCAACGTCACGGCCGCCTGGGTGCTCGCCCGCACCGTGGAGGTGCTGCGCCACCTGCCCGCCCCGCGCCGCCGCGAGCTGGCCGAGCGCACCGGCCTCGACGAGGCCGAACTCGACCACTGGGACCACGTCTCGCGCACCCTGCACGTCCCCTTCCACGACGGCGTCATCAGCCAGTTCGAGGGGTACGGCGAACTCGCCGAGCTGGACTGGCGGGGCTACCGGCGCCGGTACGGCGACATCCGGCGGCTGGACCGGATCCTGGAGGCCGAGGGCGACACCGTCAACCGCTATCAGGCGTCCAAGCAGGCGGACGTCCTCATGCTCGGCTACCTGTTCTCGCCCGCCGAACTGCAGGGCGTCTTCCGGCGGCTGGGACTGAGCCTGGACGAACGGACCTGGCGGCGCACGGTGGACCACTACCTGCACCGCACCAGCCACGGCTCCACCCTCAGCGGCCTGGTGCACGGCTGGATCCTGGCCCGGGCGCGCCGCGCGGACGCCTGGAAGTTCTGCCAGGAGGCCCTTCAGTCCGACATCGCCGACATCCAGGGCGGCACCACGGGCGAGGGCATCCACCTCGGCGCCATGGCCGGCACCCTCGACCTGGTGCAACGCGGCCTGACCGGCCTGGAGACGCGCGGCGGAGCCCTGTGGCTCGACCCCGTGCCCCTGCCGGAGCTGTCCTCCTACGGCTTCACCGTCCGCTACCACGGACACTGGGGTGTGCGGCTGCGGCTGGAGAGCAGGCTGCTGGAGATCACCGTGCCCGCCGCGGGCCACTCCCCGATCGAGGTGCACCTGCCCGGACACCGCGCGGTCCGCGTGGACCCGGGCGAGACGGCCCGGCTGGCCCTGCCGGAATGACGACGCCGGACGCCCGGCCGGCGCGGAACCGGCCGGGCGTCCGGCGGACGGGCCCCGGCCCGGGGCCCGAGGGTGTCAGGCGCCGCTCTCGCGGAGCATGTCCTCACGCTCGACGATCTTCACGCGCTCACGGCCCTGCGGCTCGCCCAGCGCCTTCTCCGCCGCGTCCAGGCGGTACCAGCCGTCCCAGGTGGTGTAGCGGACGCCGCGCTCGGCGAGGAACGCGTCCACCGCCTCGGGGTCCGGGGAGCCGGGCGTGCCGAGCCGCCCGTGGGCGTAGTCGTCCAGCAGGTTGGCCACGGTCTCGTTGGCGTCGCCCTTGGTGTGCCCGATCAGGCCCACCGGACCGCGCCGGATCCAGCCGGTGACGTACGTCGACGCCAGGTGCTCGCCGGTCTCCTGGATGACCCGGCCGCCCTCGTCGGGCACGGTGCCGGACTCGATGTCCCAGGGCAGCTTGGGCAGCTTGTCGGACAGGTAGCCGACCGCGCGGTACACCGCGGTGACGTCCCAGTCCTTGAACTCGCCGGTGCCCTTGACGTTGCCGGTGCCGTCGAGGGCGGTGCGCTCGGTGCGCAGGCCCACGACCTTGCCGTCCTCGCCGAGGATCTCGGTGGGCGACTCGAAGAAGTGCAGGTACAGCTTGTGCGGACGGTCGCCGACGTCGCGGATCGCCCAGTTCTCCAGGGTCTTGGCGACCATGTCGGCCTGCTTGTTGCCGCGCCGGGTGGCGATCGAGCCGTCGTCGTAGTCGATGTCCTCGGGGTCGACGATCACCTCGATGCTGGGGGAGTGGTCCAGCTCCCGCAGCTCCATCGGGCTGAATTTCGCCTGCGCCGGGCCGCGGCGGCCGAAGACGTGGATCTCCATCGCCCTGTTGGCCTTCAGGCCCTCGTAGACGTTCGGCGGGATCTCGGTGGGCAGCAGCTCGTCGGCCGTCTTGGCGAGGATGCGCGCCACGTCCAGGGCGACGTTGCCGACGCCGAGCACCGCGACCTTCTCCGCCTCCAGCGGCCAGGTGCGGGGCACGTCCGGGTGGCCGTCGTACCAGGACACGAAGTCCGCGGCGCCGTAGGACCCGTCCAGGTCGATGCCCGGGATCGGCAGCGCGCGGTCGGCCATGGCGCCGGTGGCGAAGATCACACCGTCGTAGAAGGCGCGGAGGTCGTCGAGGTGGACGTCGGTGCCGTAGTCCACGTTGCCGAACAGGCGGATCTGCGGCTTGTCGAGCACCTGGTGCAGGGCGGTGATGATGCCCTTGATCCGCGGGTGGTCGGGGGCGACGCCGTAACGGATCAGTCCGAACGGCGCCGGCATCCGCTCGAAGATGTCGATGGACACACCGGGATCGGCGGCCACGTCGGACTTGAGCAGGGCGTCGGCGGCGTAGATCCCGGCGGGGCCGGATCCGACGATGGCTACCCGCAGGGGGCGGGGCATGGTCAGGTTCCCTTCGAGCGATGACAAGCGTCTCGCGGGAAAGCCTAAACTGAGGCTTGCCTTACCTGGTACGCGGGTCCGGTCTATGGGCTCATAAGCCGATCTTATGCCCTGTCCCCAGGTGATCTTATGGGGCGGCGCCAGGGTCCTCACGGAGCCTCAGGGCAGGTTCTGCTCCGCCCAGATCACCTTCCCGGCGGGCAGATAGCGCGTGCCCCAGCGCTCGGCGAGCTGCGCGACCAGGAACAGTCCGCGCCCGCCCTCGTCCGTCATGGTCGCGTACCGCAGGTGCGGGGCGGTGCTGCTGCTGTCGTAGACCTCGCAGATCAGGTGACGCTCGTACAGCATCCGTACCTGGATGGGCGCGGCGCCGTGCCGCATCGCGTTGGTGACCAGCTCGCTGAGGATCAGCTCCGTGCCGAACGTCAGCTCCTCCAGCCCCCACTCGGCCAGCTTCCGGGTCACCGCCGCCCGCACCTCGCCCACGGCCGCCGGGTCCGACGGCACCGGCCACTGAGCGATCCGCCCGGCGGGCAGCGCCCGGGTCCGCGCCACGATCAGCGCGATGTCGTCGGCCGCCTTCGCGGGACGTCGGGCCTCCACCACCGCCCGGCACGTCTCCTCCGGGGAGTCCCCGGCGCCGGCCAGCGCCTCCCGCAGCCGCTCCAGACCGACGTCGATGTCGTGCTCGCGGTCCTCGACCAGTCCGTCGGTGTACAGCACCAGCCTGCTGCCCTCCGGCAGGTCCAGCTCGGCCGACTCGAACGGCAGGCCGCCCAGGCCCAGCGGGGGACCGGCGGGCACGTCCGGGAACTCCACGTGCCCGTCCGGCCGGACCAGCGCCGGCGGCGGATGGCCCGCGCGTGCCACGGTGCAGCGCCGCGTCACCGGGTCGTACACGGCGTACAGGCAGGTCGCGCCGATGACCGGGGCGACGTGCTCGTCCTGCGCCTCGTCCTGGTCGATCCGGCCGACCAGTTCGTCCAGCAGCGCGAGCAGCTCGCCGGGCGGCAGGTCGAGCGCGGAGAAGTTGTGCACCGCCGTGCGCAGCCGGCCCATGGTGGCCGCCGCGTGCAGCCCGTGCCCGACGACATCGCCGACCACCAGCGCCACCCGGGCGCCGGACAGCGGCAGCACGTCGAACCAGTCGCCGCCCACCCCGGCCTGCGCGGGCAGATAGCGGTAGGCGATCTCGAGCGCGTTCTGCTCGGGCAGCGTGCGCGGCAGCAGACTGCGCTGCAGCGTCACCGCCATGCTGTGCTCGCGCGTGTAGCGGCGGGCGTTGTCGATGGACACCGCGGCCCGCGCGACCAGCTCCTCCGCCAGCGCCAGCTCGTCGTCGTCGAACGGCTCCGGCTTGCGCGAACGCCAGAAGCTGACCACGCCCAGGACCAGGGAGCCGGCCCGCAGCGGCACCGTGATCAGCGAGTGGATGCCGTACTCCACCACCTGCGCGGAGCGCTCCTCGTCCTGGGCATGCCAGCCCGGCGCCTCGTCGAGCCGCGGCTCCAGCACCGCCCGGCCGGTCGTCAGGCTGCGGCCCTGCGGGGACGACCCGACGAAGCGGATCTGCTGTTCCCTCGGGTACAGCGGGGCGTCGTCGGCGACACCGGTCCGGGCGGTGCGGCGCAGCGCGGCGGCCGCGTCGGGGTGACCGCCCCCCAGCACCGACTCGAACAGGTCCACGGTGACGAAGTCGGCGAACCGGGGCACGGCCAGGTCCGACAGCTCCTGCGCGGTCCGCGCCACGTCCAGGCTCGTGCCGATGCCCACGCCCGCGTCGTAGAGCATGTTCAGCCGCTCGCGGGACTCCTCCGCCCGGCCGGACAGCGCCCGCAGCTCGGTGGAGTCGCGGACGGTGGTGACGCTGCCGCGGTGGCGGCCCGCCGGGTCGGTGGGACGCTGGTTGACCGCGAGCAGCCGGTCACCCACCGGAAGCACCTCGTCCGTGGCGACCCGGCCCGAGGACAGCAGCTCCGTCGTGGCCGGATCCAGCCCCAGGTCCCGGACGTGCCGGCCCTCGGCGTCCTCGGGGAGGCTGAACAGACGGCGCGCCTCGTCGTTGGCGAGCAGCAGCGTGCCGTCGTCGTCGAGGATCATCACGCCCTCGCGCACCGCGTGCAGCACGGCGTCGTGGTGTTCGTACATCCGGGTCATCTCGTGCGGGCCCAGGCCGTGGGTCTGGCGCAGCAGACGTCTGCTGATCAGGGCCGCGCCACCGGTCGCCAGGGCCAGCGCGGCGAGCGCCGCGCCCAGTACCAGCGGAAGCTGCGCCTCCGTCACTCCGCCGACGTTCTCCGTGGTGATGCCGGCCGACACCAGGCCGACCACCTCGCCGTCCGGGTCCTCCACCGGCACCACGGCCTGCACGAGGTGTCCGATGGTGCCCTCGATCTCCTCCACGACCGGCTCGCCGGCCAGAGCGGGCTCGGTCGTGCCGACGAACCGCTTCCCGATGCGGTCCGGGCGGGGGTGCGTGTAGCGGATGCCGTCGGTGTTCATGACGACGACGAAGTCGACGTGCGACCGCTCGCGGGCGGCCTCGGCGCGCGGCTGGAGCACGGCCGTGGGGTCGGGGGACTCCAGCGCCTCGATCGTGCCGGGGGCGTTGGCGAAGGTCTCGGCGACGGCGAGGGAGCGGCCGCGGGCCTCCTGCGTGCTGTCCCGCTGCACCTGGAGCACCAGTGCCACCACGGCGGCGACGACCAGAAGCAGCACCATCACCAGGTGCAGTACGAACACCTGTCCGGCGACGCTGCGCCCGCTCACCACCGACCGCAGCCCCGCCACCGGATGCCACCCCGAGCGGCCGCTCTCCTGCCGCCGGCGCCGCACCGAAGCCGCCGCACCGGACCGCTGGGGCGACCGGGTCCGGGATCGACCCATGAGTCGGACCATGTGCCATGTCTACACTGCCGCGCGAATCGAGGCGAGGGTAGGCCGCTGCCGCGGGGCTCGGAGGGGGCGCCGCTCCCCGCCTGTGGGGCTGGCCGACGCGTCTCGGGGCGCCCGCCCGGCCTCTCCCGCCGGGGGCGTGTGCCCCGGGCGGCCGAGGACGGCGCGTGCGTCGACGGGTGCAGGGGCCGGTATGTCCGTCGGACGACGTGAACGCGCTGTTCGCTCCAGTACACCCCGGCGCTCCCGTGCGCGCCGGGGCGCGCACGGAGGCGCGGGGTGCGCGGGGTGTGAGGTTCATGGGCGCGTTCCGGCAGCCGCGGGGAGCCGCCCCGGCGCACCGGGGAGCACCACGAGGTGTGCATCGGCGTGGAGGCGCGCAGGGCGCGCAGCCGCACCGCGGAGTGTGCGGGGCGCGCAGTGCGTCATGACCTGCACGGGTGCTCCGCGGAAGGACGCGGGTCGCGCGCGGTCTTCCCCCTCGGCCGCGCGCGACCCTCCCCCCGACGCGCGACCCGTCCCCCGAACAGTCGCGCGTCTTCTCGGCCGGGCCCGCCCCGTGCGGGGCGTCCCGGAGTGTGCGGGCCCGTGGGACGGGCCCATGGCGCCGGGCTCGGAGCCCGCGCCGACACGCCCTGCCGGCGCGGGGACGGTACGGGAACGGCCGGGTCCGGTGGTTCAGTCGGCCAGCGCCCGCGCCAGTTCCGTACTGGCGCGCGCGATCTCCGTGTCCGGCTCGGCCAGCAGCCGGTTCAGCTCACCGCGCCGGGCGCGCACCGCCTGGCGCGCGGCCCGCTCCCACACCACCGGGTTCTCACGGCGGTTCAGCAGCTTGGGGTACGCGGCGGCCGTGCTCTCCCACTGCCGGGCGTCGGCGATGGCCCTCAGCAGCTGGATGATGCCCGCCCGGACGGTGACGTGCGGCAACTGCGCCAGCTCCCAGAGGAACGGGACCGTCGCGGCGGTCGCCTGCTCCGTGACGAAGCCGTACTGGCAGATCCGTTTCCGCAGATCCTCGAGGGCGGCCCGGGCCGTGTCGGCGTCGCCCCAGGCGATGCCGTTGAGCAGCAGGGGAATGGCGGCCGCCGATCCGGTGGAGTCCTGCATGTCGGCCCACGGCACCCGGGACAGGGCCGTGAGGGGCGTGGACCGTGCCACTTTGGTGGGGGACGTGTGGCGCACTGGGCGCTCGCTGCTCGGCTGTTCCGTAGAAGCGCTGCGCATGGCGTGGGTGCCTTTCCGCGGCAGTCGTGTCAGATGGGCGGGCGGGTGGACAACCGGGCCCACACCGTCTTGCCCGCCGGGACGGCGGGGAACCAGCCCCACGCCTCGGACAGGGCGTCGACGATGCGGAGCCCCCGGCCGTGCTCCTCCAGAACGGCGTCACCGCCGGGGGAGTGCCGCACGGGCGGGTGGTCGTCGGGGTCGGAGACGGTGAGCAGCAGGTGCGCGGGCTCCAGACGGAACCCCAGCCGGACGGCCGGCTCACCCGGGCAGCGCGACGCCGCGTGGGTGACGGCGTTGGCGGCCAGCTCGGTCATCACCAGGGTGGCGTCGTCGCTGCACTGCCGCAGCGACCAGTCCCCGAGGGTGTCGCGGGTGAAGGACCGCGCTCGCGCGAGGCCCTCCCCGCTGCAGGCGATGCTCACCGCCGCGTGGGGGGCGGCGGCGGGCACCGTCGACAGCGGGGGCCCGTCCTCGTGCGGCACCGCCGGCAGCGGGCCGAACGGCCCGGCACCGGCGCCACCGGCCGGTAAGACGGCCGAGGCCGCCGACCGGAACGTCAAATGCGCAGGTGATGACACGGCATCTCCTCGATGCGACGTCAGGACGGGGCGCTCCCGCAGGGGTTGACGCCGCGGCTATTATCCACGCTGTCAGCGCTCCCGTGCAATTGCACGGGAAATTGCGCGAGGTTTTTCGCCAAGCGTGGTGACGGCCGTGCGCGGCGGGACGGGATCAGCAGCAAGGAGACAGCGGTGCCTGGAGTGCGGAACGGAGTGCGGGCCAGCCAGTTGGACGCCCGCTGGATAAAGAGCCGGCACAGCAACGCGGAAGGCAACTGCGTCGAGGTCGCGCCGCTGTCCGGCGGCGACGTCGCGATGCGCAACTCCCGCGACCCCGACGGCCCGGCCCTCGTGTACACCGCCGCCGAGCTGGCCGCCTTCCTGGCGGGGGCGAAGGACGGCGAGTTCGACCATCTCGTCCGATGACGGGCCCCCGCGCCCGATGACCGCCGTGCGGCCGGCGTGGGCCCTTGGGGGCGGCGCCGGTGAGGCGGAATGCAACTGCCTGATTCCGATCGGCATGTCGCATTCTGATTCCGTGAGCCGGCATCAGATGCGATAGTGTGAATCGCCCTTGTGCCGGTCTGCTGGGAGTCAGGATGTCCGCCGCGTCGCATCGCATCTCCCGTCTGGAACCCTATCTGGACAGGCCCGAGCCCGCGCCGACCTTGCTCAAGATGCTGGTGGGCGTGCAGCTGGCCGGTTTCCGTGAGGACGCCGGACTGTCCCAGGACCAGGCGGCCCGTTCCGTCGGCTTCAGTGGTGCCAAGCTGTCCCGCATCGAGTCCGGCAAGGGCCGCCGCCCGCCGGCCGAGGCCGACGTACGGAAGCTGCTCGACCTCTACGGCACCGACGCCTACGCGGCCTCCGTCCTCCTCAAGCTGCTCCGGCGGGCCGGCGAACCGGGCTGGTGGCAGCGGTACGACAAGCGGCTGATGCCCGAGTGGTTCGACCGCCTGGTCGGACTCCAGGAGGCCGCCGCCACCATCCGTACGTTCGAGATCCAGTACGTCCCGGGACTGCTGCAGACCGCCGACTACACCCGCGCGGTCGTCGAGCGCGGACTGCCCAACGCCCCGGCGAGCGAGGTGCAGCGGCGGATCGAGCTGCGCATGCACCGGGCCCGGCTGCTGCTCCGCGAGGACGCCCCGCAGCTGTGGGCCGTCATCGACGAGTCGGTCCTGCTGCGTGTCCTCGGCGACCGCGCCGTGATGCGCGAGCAGCTCGGCCACCTCGCCGCGATGGCCGAGCGGCCGAACGTCACCCTGCAGATCGTCCCGCTGGACGTCACCAACGCCTCGGCGCCCGCCATCCCGGTGACCTACCTGCGCTTCGGCGGCCTCGACCTGCCCGACGTGGTCTACCTGGAGCAGATCGGAAGCGCCAACTTCCTCGAGGACCGCGACGAAACCGAGGAGTACCGGATCGTGCTCGACCGTCTCGCCGACGAGGCGCTCACGCCCCGCGCGTCCGTGGAGATGCTGCGCCGCACGCTCGAGGAGCGCTACGCCCTCTCCTGACGAGCGTCGTGCCCGAGGCGTCGCGCCCGGACGCACCGACGTCCCTTCCGGTCCCACGAGACCCGGTGGAGGGCGGCGCGGGACCGGGAGAGCTACTCGGGTATCCGGCCCACGCCGCCGAACTCGACCCACTCCCGCGTGAGCTGAACGGGCGCCACCTCCGTGTCCGGACGCCAGGTGGACACCTCCACCAGGCCCGGGTCGAGAATCTCCAGCCCTTCGAAGAGCGCCTCGACGTCCTTCTCCTGGCGGACCCGGCCCCAGCGTCCCTGGGTCGCCTGGTCCATGAAGCGGGTGACGAAGTCGCGGACCTTCTCGTCCTCGCTGACCAGCTGGCACATCACCATGAAGCTGCCCGGCGCGAGCCGCTCCCGCACCCGGTCGGCGACGGCCCGCGGACCGTCGGTGTCACTGTCCGGAATGCAGTGGAAGACCGAGTTGAACAGCACGCAGACCGGCTCGTCGAAGTCGATCAGCCGCTGGGTCTCGGCATGGCCGAGGATCCTGTCGGTGTCGCGCATGTCCGCCTGTATGACCACCGTGCGCTCGTCCTGCTCCAGCAGGGCCCGGCCGTGCACCAGCACCATCGGGTCGTTGTCGACGTACACGACGTGGGTGGTGGGGTCGACGCGCTGCGCCACCTGGTGGACGTTGTCCTGCGTGGGCAGGCCGGAGCCGTGGTCCAGGTACTGCCGTATTCCGTACTCCTGGGTGAGCGTGCGGACCACGCGCTGCAGGAAACGCCGGTTGTTCAGGGCCAGCCGGCGGGTGCTCGGCACCACCTTGTCGAGTTCCTCGACCGCGGCCCGGTCCGCGGCGTAGTTGTCCCTGCCGCCCAGGTAGTAGTCGTACATGCGCGCGGCCGTCGGCACGGTGGCGTCGATCTCGGTGGACAACTGCTTACCGGCGTGCATCGTTCCCCCTGTGGAGTGCCGCCCCAACTGGACTGGCTGGACAGGAAATACATCCTAGGGAGGGCCGAACGGCCCTTGCCAGTCCGTCGGTGAACATAACCCCGAAGGAATGGTGAAGGTGTGTCAGGTCGTCACTCCGAGTCGCGTGATGAGTGTGAGGAGTGAGGGCCCGGCCGGTGAGGGGGAGGCGGGCGCCCGCCCCGCGACATCCCCGCGCCGTGAAGGCCGCACCACCGTGGACAGCCCGCCGGACCGGCTCACCGACCCCTGGGCGTGCGCACCCTTCACGTGCCCGGACCGAACGCCGCCGCGCCGGACGTCCGGGCGGAGATCCTCCCGGCGGAGGCCGCCGTGCCGGACCCGGCCGGCGGTGACCTGGTCCAGGTCACCGCCCCGCGCGGGGCGCTCCGGGCCCGGCTGCGGACCGTGGCGGTCCGTGACGGCGTGGTGCCCGTGCCGTTCCCCTACGGCTGCCGGGACGCCCGCGGGGCCACCGGCCGCCCCGGACGCGCCGCCGACGGGACCACGGCGTCGAGCTGTCCGGCCCCCGCGGCCGCACCGCGCCCGGCGCGCTCGCCGCCCTCGCGAGAAGGCCGCCCAGGTCCCGGACGGCGCCCGGAGACCGGGCTGCTCCTCCCGGAGGACCTGTGCGCCCCGCACCCGGCCGCCGTCCGCGGCTCCCCCCGCCGGGAGATACTCGCCCGGACCGCGCGGGCCGCCCGCGACCGGGCCCTGCTCGATCCGGCCCTCGACCGCCCTCCGGGACGCTGCGGCAGATGCGCTGGACCAACACGATGATCAAGGTGCTGTCGCCGCAGCTCCACGCCGGCGTCCGACCTGCCCCGGGACCGGTTCCGCGGTGCGCCTGCGGGGCCGTCCGTGCCCCGCTATCGTCGGTTTCGTCCCCATGGGACGCCGGCCGCCTGACGAGCGGCGGCCGGCCCGGCCGGACCCCCGGGAGGCGGGCACCATGGACGGCTACTACGACCTCGGCTCCTACCGACGGCCCGTGTCGACGACCTCCCCCGAGGCCCAACTCTGGTTCGACCGCGGGCTGATGTGGACCTACGCCTTCAACCACGAGGAAGCGGTCGCCTGTTACCAGAAGGCCGCCGACGCCGACCCCGGCTGCGCGATGGCCCACTGGGGCATCGCCTACGCGCTCGGCCCCAACTACAACAAACCCTGGGAGGCCTTCGACACCGAGGACCTCGCCCGCACCGTCGAGCGCACCCACGCGGCCGTCGAACGCGCCCACGAGGCGGCCACGGTCCGCGCCACCCCCGTCGAGCGGGCCCTCGTCGAGGCCCTGCGCGCCCGCTACCCGCAGGCCCGCCCCGAAGGCGACTGCTCGGTGTGGAACGGACCGTACGCGGACCGCATGCTCGCCGTGCACGAGAGCGCCCCCGGCGACCCGGACGTGGCCGCGCTCTGCGCCGACGCCCTGATGAACCTCACGCCCTGGCAGCTGTGGGACCTGAGGACCGGCCGCCCCGCCGACGGCGCCCGCACCGCGGAGGCCGAGGCCGTGCTCGACGGCGCCCTCGCCACCGAGGCGGGCGCCACCCACCCCGGCGTGGTGCACCTCTACATCCACCTGATGGAGATGTCCCCGACCCCGGAGGCGGCCCTCACCGTCGCCGACCGGCTGCGCGGAGCCGCGCCCGACGCCGGTCACCTGCTCCACATGCCTTCGCACCTCGAGGTGCTGTGCGGCGACTACCGCCGGGTCGTCTCGGACAACACCGCCGCCGTCGCCGCCGACGAGAAGTACCTCCAGCGGGCCGGCGCGATGAACTTCTACACGCTCTACCGCTGCCACAACCACCACTTCCGGATCTACGGCGCCATGCTCGCCGGACAGTCCGGGGTGGCCCTCGACGCGGCCGCACGCCTCGAGGCCGCCGTGCCCGAGAAGCTGCTCCGGGTGGAGAGCCCGCCCATGGCCGACTGGCTGGAAGCCTTCCTGGCGATGCGGTTCCACGTGCTGGTCCGCTTCGGCCGCTGGGACGACATCCTCGCACTGCCCTTCCCGGACGACCCGGAGCTGTACTGCGTCACCACCGCGATGCTGCACTACGCCCGGGGCATCGCCCTGGCCGTGAAGGGCGACACCGGGCGGGCCGACGCCGAGCGGGAGGAGTTCCGCGCGGCCGTGGACCGCGTGCCCGCGAGCAGGGTGCTGTTCAACAACACCTGCCACGACATCCTCGCCATCGCCTCGGCGATGCTGGACGGCGAACTCGCCTACCGCAGGGGCGATCACGACACCGCCTTCGCCGCGCTGGAGCTGGCCGTCGAACGGGACGACACCCTGCTGTACGACGAGCCGTGGGCCTGGATGCAGCCCGCCCGGCACGCCTACGGCGCGCTGCTGCTCGAGCAGGGCCGGGTCGCCGAGGCGGAGGCCGTCTACCGGGCCGACCTGGGGCTGGACGACACCCTGCCCCGGCCGCTGCAGCACCCGAACAACGTGTGGGCGCTGCACGGCTTCCACGAGTGCCTGCTGCGCGACGGCAGGACCGGCGAGGCCGTGATCGTCGCCCGTCAGCTGCGGCAGGCGGCGGCGCTGGCGGACGTGCCGGTCCAGGCGTCCTGCTTCTGCCGGCTCGACACGCACGGCCCGGAGGCGGGGGAGCACGCCCCGGGAGCGGGGCGGCACGCCTGTCACTGAAGCGGCGCCGGCGGACCCGGGTGGTGCCCGGGCCCGCCGGCGCCGACGGGGGCGGCCGTGGTTCTCAGCGGGACGCCACGACGGCCTGGAACGACTGCATGCAGGAGAAGCAGTGCCGGTCCGTCGTGTCGCGCCGGGGTGATTCCCTCTCCTTCTCCACCCCGCACAGCGTCGAGGTCTTGTCCGGGGTGAGAACGTGCCAGACCGGCTCCCCCGAAGTGTCCGCACCGCACCACATCTCGTGCATTCCCAGCTCCCTCCGGGTAGGCATGGAGGCCGCTTCCATACCAGCACGGGGGGCGTCCGTACGGCTCCTCCGGCGGGCCAGTCGGGTGACGCGGGGTCCCGGCACGCATACGCGCCGGCGCGGACGGGTCCTGGAGGGACGACGAAGGCTCCGATCGGGGTACACCCGCCGCCCGGCCCGGGCGGCCGACGCGTCACCGTGCGCGGAGGGACCGTCGGCCTCGCCTGCTCCGACCGGGACGCCGTGGAGTTCCCGCGCCGCGCCGGGCCGCCGGAGGCCGAACGGCTCCCGGACGGTCACGCCCGGGTGAAGCGGGCCGGCGGCCGGGCCCACGCGCACGACGCCGCACAGAGCGGCGGCGCCCCGGGAACCGGGGCGCCGCCGCCACCGTCGGCGCCGACTCCGACGGTGACCGTGCCCGTCCGGGTACCCCGGCCGGACCCACTCATGCAGTCCGCCTGTTCTCTTGCCCCGGGGGACGTGACACCCCCCAGGGGCGTGTCGGCGCACAGTGGCGGCGAGACCCCCAGGAACGGGGCCCCACCGGCCCGCAGGTCCACGCCCGGGCCGGCCCGCCCCGCGAAGCGCCTCTCCCACGAGACCGGTGATTTCGCCGGTCCGCGACCGCCCTCTCCTCTCCGACAGTGGCACCGCCAGTCAGAAGGCGACGCCCCCGGCCGGGGCACGGCTCCCCGTCCCACGCCGTGATCCCGTGCATCGGCCGGCCGGGCGGCCCGCCGTGACAGAGAGGACCACTCGTCGTGCAGCAGCACCCCCCCACCAGCACGCGCAGGACCGGCCGCCTGGCCGGACTGACCGCGGCGCTCGCCGCCGTCGTCGCTCTCAGCACCCTCACCGGCCCCGGCGCCCACGCCGCCGACAACCCCTACGAGCGCGGACCGGCGCCCACCGAAAGCAGCATCGAGGCCCTGCGCGGCCCGTACGCCGTCTCGGAGACCTCCGTCTCCAGGCTCGCCGCGACCGGCTTCGGCGGCGGCACGATCTACTACCCGAGCACCACCGCCGACGGAACCTTCGGCGCCGTCGCCATCTCGCCGGGCTTCACCGCGCTCGAGTCCTCCATCTCCTGGCTGGGCCCGCGCCTGGCCTCCCAGGGCTTCGTGGTGTTCACCATCGACACCAACAGCACCCTCGACCAGCCGGCCTCCCGCGGCGACCAGCTGCTGGCCGCGCTGGACTACCTCACCCAGCGCAGCTCCGTCCGCAACCGCGTCGACAGCAGCCGGCTGGGCGTCATGGGCCACTCCATGGGCGGCGGCGGTTCCCTCGAAGCCGCCAAGGACCGGCCCTCCCTCCAGGCCGCGATCCCGCTGACGCCCTGGAACCTCGACAAGACCTGGCCCGAGGTCCGGACCCCCACCCTGATCTTCGGCGCCGACGGCGACAGCGTCGCGCCCGTCACCACCCACGCCGAGCCCCTCTACAACGGCCTGCCCTCCTCCCTGGACCGGGCCTACCTGGAGCTCAACAACGCCACCCACTTCACCCCGAACTCGTCGAACACGACGATCGCGAAGTACAGCATTTCGTGGCTGAAGCGCTTCATCGACAACGACACCCGGTACGAGCGGTTCCTGTGCCCGCTGCCGGCGCGGAGCCTGACGATCGAGGAGGCGCGGGGCAACTGCCCGCACACCTCCTGACGACGCCCCTCGGTGGCGGTCCGCGGACGACGCGGGCCGCCACCGCCGTTGTGCGGGGGCACCGCACAAAGCCGCCCGGACTGGGCCGCGGCACAGTCCCCGCCGTGCGTCCCGGTGGAAGAACCCGCTGATGACACGGCCGTTGATGGTGCGTCCGGCGACGGACGTATACCTTCCGCATGACCTTACGCGTGAGTAAGGTCACGGGAATGACCGGATACCCGACCGCGCGGCAGCGGCTGACCGCCGAGCTGCTGGACGCGCTGCGCACCGACGGCGGCGTCCGCGTCGTGACCGGTGAACCCGGTTGCGGCCGCACCACGTTCCTCGACCACGCCGCCCGCCTCTTCCGCGCCGGCCCGGTGCGGCACGTCCGCGCCGGCCGCGTACGCGAGCTGGACGACGCCCTGCGGACGGCCGCCGTGGCCGGGCCGCTCCTCGTCTGCGTGGACGACGCCCACCTGTGGGACGCCCCGTCCCGCGCCGCGCTCGCCCGTGCCGCCGCGCGGGTGCGCCGGACGGGCTCACGGGCGGGCCTCCTGCTGACCGTCGCCGGCCACCGCCCCGTGGACCCCGAATTCGCGGACCTGCCCGTCCTGCACCTCGGCCCGCTCACCCCCGGGGACGCGGCGCTCCTGATCCGGGAGGCCGCGGACGGCGCCGTCGACCCCGGCGTACGGGACGAACTGATCACGGCGGCCGAGGGCAGCCCCGCGCTGCTGCTGACGCTGGTCCGGCGGTTGTCGCCCGCCCAGCTGAGCGGACGGCGGGCGCTGCCCCGCCCGCTGGTCGACGGCGAGGCGCTGACCGGTGTCGTCGGCGACCGCCTGCCCGGCCCCGGCGGCCTGCTCCTGACGGTGGCGGCGGCCGCGCAGGCGACGGGGGAGGAGGACGCGGACGCGGATCTCGTCCTCCGCGCGTGCGACGAGACGGCGGACGGGCCGCTGCCGGAGCTGCTGGCCCGCGGCGAGGGCCGGCTGCGCTTCCGCAGCGCGCTGATGGCCAGAGCGGTGTACGCCACCGCGCCGCCCGGACACCGCCGCGCCGCGCACCGTGTCCTGGCCGAGGCGGCGACCGGGACGCACGACGCCGTCCTGCCCCTCCTCCACCGCTCATGGGCCGTCGCCGGCCCCGCCCCCGGCCTGGCCACCGCCCTGACGTCGGCGGCGACCGACCCGGCCGTCACGGCGCCGCCCGCCCTCCGCCGCCGCGCCCTGGTCCGCGCTGCCGAGCTCACCCCGGACGAGGCGGAACGCGCCCGGCGCCACCTCGCCGCCGCCGAGCAGGCGCTCCTGGCCGGCCACGCCGCCGACGCCCTGTGCCTGCTGGACCGGGCCCGCGGCCGCTCGGTACCCGCATCCGTGCGCGGCGGCGCGGAACTCCTGCGGGGCGCGGTGCTCCTGGCCGACGGCCCGGTGGAGGACGCCCGCGAGTCCTTCCTCCTCGCGGCGGGCCTCCTGGCGCCCACCTCCCCCCACGCCGCGGCCCGCGCGACCCTGGGCGCGGCAGACGCCTCCTGGTCCGCCGGCGACCCCGCCTCCTGCCTCTCGGCCCTGGCCCCCGCCCACACACCCCCCGCGCTCCCGTTGGCGACGGCCTGTGTCCGCGTCCCGAGAACACCTGCCTCGGCCGACGACCCCGCACTCCGTCGCGGGCCGTCGTACCTCGCCCAGAGCCCTGAAGGCGTCGGGGAAGCCCCAGCGGCACGGGCGGGCGCGGCGGCACCCCACGCGGCGCGCACCGCGCGGACCGCCGCCGCGGCCACCCCGCCGGCCGGTGACCTCGTCCGCGACCACCGCGAGGGCATGCGCGCCGTCCTCCTCGCCCGCTTCGACCTCGCCGCCGCCCCGTTGCGGCGCGTGGTCGAACACGGCCTCCACGGCAGCGACCCCGATCCCCTCCTCCGCTCCGCCGCCGCGGCCCTCATGCTGGGCGACGTCCCGTCCGCCCGCCGCGCGGGCGCCCGCGCCCTCGCCGCGGCCCGCACCTCCGGCTCCGCCGCCCTGGAACCCCGCGCCCTCGAGTACCTCGCGTACGCCGAACTCCGCGCCGGCCGCCACCAGCTCGCCCGCACCCACGCCGAGGAGGGCCTCCGCACAGCCGAACGCACCGGACAGCGCAACACCGCCGCCCACCACCACGCCGTCCTCGCCCTCGCCGCGTCCATCGAGGGCGAGGCGGACCTGGTGGCCGAGCACGCCGAGGCGGCCCTGCGCACCGCCCGCCGGCACGGGCTCGCGCAGGCGTCGACCCTCGCCCACTGGGCCGCCGCCCGCGCCGATCTGGGCGGCGGCCGCCCCCGCGAGGCGGCGCAGCGGCTCGGCCCGCTGGTCCGCCCCGGCGCCCGCCGCGGCCACTTCGCGGTGTGGATGCTCGCCGTCCCCTGTTTCGTGGAGGCCGCCGCGTCCGCCGGACGTCCCCAGTACGCGGCGGCGGTCGTGGAGGACTTCGCGCTGTGGGCGGCCTGCGGCGCCGACCCCCAGGCGCCCGCCCAACTCCTGCGCTGCCGGGCCCTGCTGGCCGCACCGGACGCGGCGGACGAGCTGTACCTGCGGGCCCTGGACCAGCACGACGCCGCCGCCGACGACTTCGAACGCGCCCGCACCGGACTCCTTTACGGCAAGTGGCTGCGCCGCCGGCGCCGGCTCCGCGAGGCCCGCACCCGCCTGGAGGAGGCGCGCATGGGCTTCGAGCACTGCGGCGCACGCCTCTGGGCGCAGCAGGCCGCCGCCGAACTGCGCGCCGGCGGAGCGGCCCCGCCCGCCACCCCCGCGGCGTCCTCCGGCGCCGGCGAACTCGCCCGCCTCACCCCGCAGCAGCTGCGGATCGCCCGGTACGTCGCCGAGGGCGCCACCAACCGGGAGGTGGCCCTCAGCCTCTCCGTGAGCACCCGTACCGTCGACTACCACCTGCGCAACGTGTTCGCCACGCTCGGCCTCCGTTCCCGGGTCGAGCTGGTGCGTCTGGTCGAGCAGGAGGAAAAGACCGGTGCACGACTCTAGGGACCGACCGGACGGTATGCCATCCTTCGGGGCAGGACGAGTCCGACGGCGGCCGGCCCGTGGGCTCCCCGTACCTGCCGGGCGCCGGTACGGGGCCGCCGCACGACCACCGCCGGGAAGCCAGACCCTGGGGGGAATGCGCGATGCCTCACGCCGTACGGCCACGTACCCTGCTGCGCCCCGGACCCGTGCCCGCGTCCCGGCCACGGTCCCCGCGCGTGCGGTCGCTGATCGACGCCGACGCGCTGCGCGTGCTGCACCGGGCCGCCCGCGTGCTGCTGGACGACCTGCCGCAGCTGACGGACCGGCTGGTCGCGGTCCTCCAGGAGCAGGAGCCGGCCTATCGCACCGCCGTCGAGGGCGACGCCGTCGCCACCTGGCAGGAGGTGCACCGCTCGCTGCGGCACAGCATCTCCTCGCTGCTGGACCCGCAGGGCGCCCGCGACGGGGCGCGCCGTTGCTCCTGGAAGATCGGCGCCACCCGCGCCGAACAGGGCCTGCCGCTGGACGCGGTGCTGCACGCCTTCCGGCTGGGCGGCTCACTGGTGTGGCAGGGCCTGGTCGACGAGACGTCCCGGGCGGCGCCGGAGGACGTACGGCTGCTGGTGCACGTCGCGTCCGACGTGTGGGACTTCGTCGACGAGCACAGCACCATCGTCGCCGACGCCTACCGGCAGACGGAACGGCAGATGGCGTGGCGGAGGGAGAACAGGGTGCGACTGCTGGCCGCGGCCCTGCTGGACGGCACGAGCCGGATCGCCGACCTGCCCGAGACGGCCGAGGCGCTGGACCTGCCCGAGCAGGGCCGGTACGCCGTCGTCGCGGTCGAGGGGACGCGGTCCCCGGGTTGTACGGCCGCCCAGGCGGTCCTCGCCCCGGGTGTGCGCGTGCACTGGCACACCGGCGTGGACGCCGACCACGGCATCGTCCTCGTCGAGGGGGACGTGGAGGTCGTCGTCCCGGACGAGCAGCCGCCCGGCGTGCGGGTGGGCGTCAGCAGCACGGTCGACGGCCTGGCCGCCGTGGGGGAGGCACGACGGCTGGCGGACACGGCGCTGCGGCTGTGCCCGGAAGCGGGCGGCGCGGTCCGGCTGACCGAGCACCTGCCGGCGGCGCTGGTGGCGTCGAACCCCGACCTCGCCGCCGCGCTGACCGACCGGCTGCTCGGCCCGCTGGCCGGTCTGGAACCCGCCGACGCCGAGGTCCTCCTCGACACCCTCGCCACCTGGCTGGCCTGCGACGGCTCCGCCCAGCGGGCCGCCCGCCGCCTGTACTGCCACCGCAACACCGTCCTCAACCGTCTCCGCCGCTACGAACAACTCACCGGCCGCTCCCTCTCCCGCCCCTCCGACCTGATCGAAGCCAGCCTGGCCCTCACGGCCCGCCGCCTCCTGCGTCCCTGAGCCGGTACGGCACCACGCGCCCTCTCCGGGCGGAACCGCCCTCCGGGGGCGGGCTCCGCCCGGCCGTAGCGGCGCGCGCCCCGGGGGTGCGGGGAACTGCGCGACCGGCCCCCGACGGCCCGCAGCCGCCGGCGGAACAGAGGCGACCCGCCGTCGGCTGGGGGCCCGTGGGCCGCCCCGTCCGCCCCGCACGGGCACCGGCACAACCCCAGCCCGCCCGGCCGTAGCGGCGCGCGCCCCGGGGGTGCGGGGAACTGCGCCACCGGCCCCCGACGGCCCGCAGCCGCCGGCGGAACAGAGGCGACCCGTCCCTGAGGTGTGGGGGAGGCTCCCCGTCCCCCGGACGGGGGCGTGTCAGCCGTCGGCGGGCAGGGAGCGGGCCTCCACAGGCCGCCCGTCCGCCCCGCATGGGCACCCGCACAACCCCCGCCCGCCCCCGTTGGTACGCCGCAGCGTGCGGGACCGGAACGCTGTACCGGCCGGTCACCGCCGTGCTGTCGTGAGCACCCCTTCCCCCGAAGCCGTCGGCGAAGTGCGCGGCGGCCCCGAGGAGTCGTGATGCCCGAAGCACCACCGGACGGCCTGCCCGCGCTGCACGTCGAGGACGTCGACGTGACGTACGGGCGCGCGCTGTCCGCTCTGCGCTCCGTGTCCCTGACCGTGCCGCCCGGCGCGGTCGTCGCCCTGCTCGGCGCGAACGGCGCCGGCAAGACCACGCTGCTGCGCGCCGTCTCCGGCACCCTCCGCCTGCACCGCGGCGCGATCACGGCCGGGCGCGTCCGCTACGGCGACACGGACCTCGACGGCAAGGACCCGGTCACCGCGGTCCGCGCCGGCGTCGTCCAGGTCCCGGAGGGACGCCGGGTGTTCGCCGGGCTGTCCGTCGACGAGAACCTCCGCTCCGGCGGGCTCGGCCTCGGACGGCGCGGACGCGCCCAGGTCCAGGAGGCACGCGACCGCGTCTTCACGCTCTTCCCCCGGCTCGCCGAACGCACCCACCAGGCAGCGGGACTGCTGTCCGGCGGTGAGCAGCAGATGCTCGCCATCGGCCGCGCCCTGATGGCCGCGCCCCGCCTGCTGCTCCTGGACGAGCCGTCCCTCGGACTCGCCCCGCAGATGGTGCACCGCATCGGCGAGGTGATCCGGGAGATCAACGCGCAGGGCACCGCCGTGCTCCTCGTCGAGCAGAACGCCGGCATGGCGCTCTCCCTCGCGAGCCACGCGCACGTCCTCGAGGTCGGCGAGACCCGCCTGTCCGGCCCCGCCGAGGAACTCGCCCGCACCGACGCCGTACGCCGCCTGTACCTGGGCGAGTCGGCGCAGGACCAGGGGGCCGCGTGAACGACCGCACCATCGCCGCACCGCCCGAGCTCGCCGTACGGGACGTCACCGTGCGCTTCGCCGGGCTCACCGCGCTCGACGGGGTGTCCTTCACCGTCGCCCCCGGTTCGGTGCACGCGCTCATCGGCCCCAACGGCGCCGGCAAGTCCACCTGCTTCAACGTGCTGTCCGGGCTGTGCCGCCCCGCCGCCGGCAGCGTCACGCTCGGCGGCACCGAGCTGACCCGGCTCGCCCCGCACCGCATCGCCGTGCTCGGCGTGGCCCGCACCTTCCAGAACATCGTCACCACCCAGGGCACCGTCGCCGACAACCTGATGCTCGGCCGGCACGCCCTCACCCGCGCCGGGTTCACCGCGAGCGCCCTGCGGCTGCCGAGCGCCCGGCGCGAGCAGCGCGACCATCTCGCCCGCGCCCGCGAGATCGCCGAACTGACCGGTCTCGGCGCCCACTTCGACGCGCCCGTCGGCCTGCTGCCGTACGGCGACCGCAAGCGCGTCGAACTCGCCCGCGCCCTCTGCCTGGAGCCCCGTGTGCTGCTGCTCGACGAACCGGTGGCCGGCATGAACGCCGCCGAACGCGCCCGCACCGCCGAGGTGGTGGCCGACCTGCGCGCCGAACTCGGCCTGTCCGTCGTCCTGGTCGAGCACGACATGGGTCTGGTGATGCGTCTCGCCGACGACGTCACCGTGCTGGACTTCGGCCGGCCCATCGCGCACGGCACCCCCGACGAGGTCCGCCGGAACCCCGAGGTGCTGCGCGCCTACCTCGGCACCGACGCGACCGGGGAGGAGGCGGCATGACGGACCTCCTGGACAGCCTGCTGGGCGGACTGGCCCTCGGCGCGGTGTACGCGCTGGTCGCCCTCGGCTTCGTCGTCATCTTCAAGGCCTCGGGCGTGCTCAACTTCGCCCACGGCTCCCTGCTGCTGCTCGGCGGCTACCTCGTCGCCGTCCTCCACGACGACCTGGGCTTCGCCGGAGCGCTCGCCCTGGCGGTCGTCGTCACGGCCGCCCTGGCCGGGGCGCTGGACCGGTTCCTGCTCCAGCGCGGCGGGCACGACGCCCACTCCGCGCACGTGCAGACCATCGTCACCATCGGCATCGACATCGTGCTGCTCACCGACCTGGCCCGCCGCATCGGCGGTGACCTGCTGTCCCTCGGCGACCCGTGGGGCGACGCGGTGACCGACCTGGGGCCGCTGACCGTCGCGGACAGCCGGCTCGCCGCGATCGCGGTGTCGGCCGTGGTCATCGGCGCGGTCTTCGCCCTGTTCCGGTTCACCCCCTGGGGCCTGTCCCTGCGGGCGGCGGCCGAGGACACCGAGGCCGCCGCGCTGATGGGCGTACGGCTCGGCCGGGTACGGGCGGGCGCCTGGTGCCTGGCGGGCGCGCTCGCCGCGCTGGCCGCGGTGTTCCTCGCCGCGTTCCCCGCCCCGGGCCTGGAGCGCACCACCGGCCAGATCGCGCTCAACGCCTTCCCGGCCGCCATCCTGGGCGGGCTCGCCTCCCCGGTCGGCGCCCTCGCGGGAAGCCTCGTCATCGGGCTCACCGAGGCGCTCGTCATCGGCTACCAGTCCGAACTGCACGTCCTCGGCGACGGGTTCGGTGAGGTCGCCCCGTACGCCGTGATGCTGCTGGTGCTCCTCGTGCGGCCCAACGGGCTGTTCGGCGCGAAGGGAGCGGCCCGTGTCTGACCGGATCACCGCGCTCCTCACCCGTCGCCGCGCCACCCTGCTCACGGTCGCTGTGCTGCTGTGCCTGCCGCCGTTCTACCTGGACGCCTTCTGGCTGCGCATCGGCCTGTTCTCCATGGCGGCCGCCATCGGCGCCATCGGCCTCGCCCTGCTCAGCGGCACCGCCGGACAGCTCTCCCTCGGCCACGCCTTCTTCCTCGCCGTCGGCGCGTACGGCTACACCTGGCTCGCGGGCGACCCGGGCCCCGGGCTGCCGACCGCCCTCGCCGTGCCCCTCGCGGTGCTGATGGCCGGCCTCGCCGGCGGGCTGTTCAGTCCCGTCGCCGGCCGGGTCAAGGGCATCTACCTGGGCATCGCCACCCTCGCCCTGGTCTTCCTCGGCCACCACGTCCTGCTCACCGCCGAGTCGGTCACCGGCGGCTTCAACGGCCGTTCCGTGCCCCCGCTCTCCCTCGGCGGCTTCACCTTCGACGCGGGCGACGAACTGACCGTGCTCGGCGTGCCGTTCGGCGCGGAGGAGCGGCTGTGGTTCCTGGGGCTGGCGCTGTTCGCGCTGACCTGGTTCACCGCCCGGGGCCTGCTGCGCTCCCGCCCCGGCCGGGCGCTGGCCGCCCTGCGCGACAGCGAGACCGCCGCCGCCGTGATGGGCGTCGACGTGGCCCGGCACCGCTCGGCCGCCTTCGTGGTGTCGTCGATGTACGCGGGCCTCGCCGGGGTGCTGCTGGCGCTCGCCTTCCGCCGGGTGGTGCCGGACTACTTCTCGCTGGTGCTGTCCGTCGACTACCTCGCCATGATCGTCATCGGCGGCCTCGGTTCGGTCGCCGGAGCCACCGCCGGCGCCGTCTTCGTCACCGCGCTCCCGCTGCTGATGACGCGCTACGCCGACCAGCTCCCGCTGGTGGCCGCGCCGGGCTCCGCCGAGGGCGCCGTCGGCCCCACCGAGGCCGCCCGCTACCTCTACGGCGCCGCGATCGTGCTCGTCCTGCTGTACGCCCCCGACGGGCTGCACGGTCTGGCCCGCCGGGCCCGCGACCGCCTGCGGCGCCGCCGCACCCCGACCGACGTCCCGCATTCCGCCGTTCCCTCGCCCCCGCCGCCGGCCGCGGCCGCACGACCCAAGGAGCACACCCCGTGAACACCAGACACACCCGCCGCCCCCGCCGCCGCGCCGCCGGGGCCGTCCTCGCCGGCACGCTCGCCCTGCTGCTCGCGGCCACCGGATGCAGCTCCAAGACGGAGGGCGGCGACAAGGGCGACGCCGCCGACGGCGTCCGCACCGGGCCCGGCGTCGACGACGACACCATCAGACTCGGCGCCCTCACCGACCTGACCGGCCCGTACGCCACGCTCGGCAAGAGCATCGTGCAGGCCCAGCAGATGTGGGCCGAGGAGACCAACGCCAAGGGCGGCATCTGCGACCGCGAGGTCGAGATCGTCGTCAAGGACCACGGCTACGACGTGCAGAAGGCCGTCACCGCCTACGCCGACATCGCCCCCGACGTCGTGGCGCTGCCCCAGGTCATCGGCTCCCCGGTGGTGGCCGCCCTGCTCGACGACATCCAGCGGGACAAGGTGCTCACCTTCCCGCAGGCCTGGGCGGCCTCCCTGCTCGGCAAGGACGCCGTCCAGGTGCTCGGCACCACCTACGACGTCGACATGATCGCCGCGGTGGAGTTCCTCACCCGCACCAAGGGCCTGAAGAAGGGCGACACCATCGGCCACGTCTACTTCGAGGGCGACTACGGCGCCAACGCCCTGGAGGGCTCCACCTGGGCGGCGGAGCGGGCCGGGATCAAGGTGGCCGGACAGAAGATCCAGGCCACGGACACCGATCTGTCGGCGCAGGTGTCGGCGCTGCGCAAGGAGGGCGTCAAGGCCGTCCTGATCAGCGCGGGACCGGCGCAGACGGCCTCCCTGGTCGGTGTCGCCGCCTCACGCGGCCTGAAGGTCCCCGTGGTCAGCAGCGCCCCCGGGTTCGCGCCCCAGCTGATGGAGACGCCGGCCGCGCCCGCGCTCGCGGCGATGCTGCACGTGGTCAGCGCGGCGCCCGCCGTCAGCTCCGACCTGCCCGGCGTCCGGCGCATGGTGGCGTCGTACCAGAAGAAGTACCCGGACTCGCCGGTCGACTCCGGCGTGCTGTCCGGCTACAACGCCGCCCAGCTCATCGGCGAGGACCTCGCCAAGGCGTGCGAGGCGGGCGGCCTGACCCGGGAGGACGTCGTCAAGGCGCACCGCTCGCAGACCAACGCCGACACCGGGCTCGGCACGCCGCAGAACTTCTCCGACGTGAACCGTCCCGCCAGCGTCGAGACGTACGTGCTCAAGCCCGACGCGAAGGCGGTCGGCGGCGTGGTGAACGCCGAGGACGCGCACGCCGCACCGGGCGTGGAGGAGTACCTGTCCTCCCGCTGACGCACCGGTGACGCCCCGGCGCGCCTCCACGGGAGGGGCGCCGGGACTCAGCCGGCCGCCGCCTCCGGGTCGCGGTCGGAGGACGGCCAGACGTACGGCAGGTCGTCCGGCTCACCGGGGAACAGCTCCCGGTACACGTCCGGGTCCTTGCGCACCAGCGCGGAGCGGTGACTGCGGTGCACGGCCTCGTCGCCGAGCCACGGCGGCAGCTCACCGGCCTGTGCCAGCTCCTCCTGGCCGCGCACCGGCGCCCCGGGCCGGACCGTGGCGAGATCGGCGACCAGGGTGGCCGCGCAGCTGTCCTGGTGGCCCCGCTCGCGCCACACCCGGCAGATCTCCAGGCCGTAGCGCACCAGCGCCTCCTCGTAGCCGGTCCACATGCGCACCGCGGGATGGCGGCGCCAGCCGTAGCCGGGGACGATCAGCCCGCGCAGCACCTGGAGCGCCTCCACCCGCTGTTTGCCGAGCCGCTTGCGGTCGAGGACCAGCGCGGATCCGCAGAAGTCGGGGTAGGGCAGGAAGGTCTGCATGTGCGGCCGTCCGGGAGATGGGGGGCCAAGCGGGTCTCCGCACCTCAGTTCCCCGAACCGGGCGGGGCACACGTCCTCCCGCCCGGCCGCGGGTCAGCCGAGCGCGCCGAGGCGGGCGTCCCGCCACAGGTCGACGCCGCCGTCCGTGGCGTACGAGTCGATCTCGGCCAGCTCCTCGTCGGTGAAGTCGAGGTTCTCCAGCGCGGCCACGTTCTGCTCCAGCTGCTCGGTGCGCGAGGCGCCGATGACCAGCGAGGTCACGCGGGGGTCCCGCAGCGCCCAGGCCAGGGCCATCTGCGCCAGGGTCTGCCCGCGCCGGGCCGCGATGCCGTTCAGCGCCCGCAGCCTGCGCAGCATGTCGTCCGTCAGCCAGCCGGCGTCGAACGAGGTGCCCGCCGCGGCCCGCGAGTCCCGCGGCACGCCGTCCAGGTAGCGGCCGGTGAGCAGCCCCTGGGCGAGGGCGGTGAACCCGATGACGCCGAAGCCCTGCTCCTGCGCCACGTCCAGCAGCCCGTCCGTCTCGATCCAGCGGTTGAGCATGTTGTACGACGGCTGGTGGATCAGCAGCGGGGTGCCCAGGTCGCGCAGGATCTCCGCGGCCTGACGGCTGCGCTCGGCGTCGTACGAGGAGATGCCGACGTAGAGCGCCTTGCCCTGCCGCACCGCGGTGTCCAGGGCGCCCATGGTCTCCTCGAGCGGCGTGGTGGCGTCCAGCCGGTGCGAGTAGAAGATGTCCACGTACTCCAGCCCCATGCGCTTCAGGGACTGGTCCAGCGAGGCGAGCAGGTACTTCCGGGAGCCGCCGCCCTGGCCGTAGGGGCCGGGCCACATGTCCCAGCCGGCCTTGGTGGAGATCACCATCTCGTCCCGGTAGGGGGCCAGGTCCCGCTTCATCAGCCGGCCGAAGTTGATCTCGGCGGAGCCGTAGGGCGGGCCGTAGTTGTTGGCCAGGTCGTGGTGGGTGACGCCCAGGTCGAAGGCGCGCAGCGCGATGGCCCGCTGGCTCTCGAAGGACCGGTCGTCGCCGAAGTTGTGCCAGTAGCCGAGCGACAGCAGGGGCAGGTCGAGCCCCGAGCGCCCGGTGCGCCGGTAGCGCATGGTGCCGTCGTAGCGGTCAGGGGCGGCGAGGTGGTTCATCGGCGCGGTCTCCGGTGGTGCGAGCGGGGTGTCCCGGCGGGACGGTGTCGATCCTGGGCCCACAGTGCCCCCGAGCGATCCGGAAGTCCAACCGGTACGTCGCATGGGACTGAGCAGCGGGGCTTCTGAATCGCCGGGGGCCGGTGATTGACCGGCCGGGCGGCGGGAAGTCGCTCCCCAGCGGCACTTCGACCGCCGCCTTCCCCCACAGGAGGTCGATCATGCGGGTCCGTACGCTCACCGGCGCCGTGGCCGCCGTGCTCGTCCTGGCCGGACCCGTGGAGGGCGGGCAGGACGGGGCGGCCGGGACCGCGGACACGGCGGCGCCCGCGGGCCGGACCCGGGTGCTCACCTACGACACGAGCGGCGCCGGGGAGTTCGCGTCCGCCGTCGACCGGGGAGCGGCGGTGTGGAACGACAGCGTCGACGCCGTGGAACTGCGTCCGGTGGAATCCGGCGACCGCGCCGACATCCGGGTCGTCGTCGACGACGGCTGGCCGCGCGCCGTGCCCGGGGGCCTGGGCAACGGCATCGTCCACTTCGGACGGGAGGCGGTGGCGCAGGGCCACTCCACGGTCCGCATCGCCGCGCACGAACTGGGCCACATCCTGGGCCTGCCGGACCGCAAGCCCGGCCCGTGCTCCCGCCTGATGTCGGGCGCCAGCGCCGGGCCGTCCTGCGACTCCGCCCGGCCGAACGCGGCCGAGCGGGCGGAGGTCGAGGAGAAGTTCGCCCGCGCCCCCGCCGCGCTGTTCATGTGACCGATGTGACTACTGAGGCGATCCCCGCTATGGTTGTCCCAGGTCACGGCGAGGACGAAACCCCACCGCCCGGCCGTGCGTTGGTGGTCCAAGGAAAGACGCCCCGCTTCCTGCGGGGAGATGCAGGTGCAAGGCCTGCCCAGCGCTCCGCTCACGAGCCCCGTCCCGCAGTCGCGGGGCGGGGCTCGTGTCGTCGCACGGCGCTCACGGCTGCGCGGGCATGGTCCGGCAGTTGGAGCTCGTGGCCTTGCCCTCGAGCCGGTCGGTCAGCCAGTCCACCGCGTCGCCCTGGTCGGTCAGCAGCGGCGCCAGGTGGTTGGTGAGCAGCTTGTCGCCCAGGTTCGGCAGCCGTACCGCCTTGTAGGTGACGTCGCCGCCCTTCTCGCACCAGTCCACGGCCAGTTGCCGCGCCTGCGCGTGCGGCACGATGTCGTCCTGCACGCCCGTCACCACGCGGACCGGACCGGTGGGCCGCAGCCGTCCGAGGCGCTGGTCGTCCAGGACGGCCCGGGCGGCGGGCTCACCGGCGATGACCTCGCCGATGGACTTGCCGCTCCTCGTCCACTTGGTGCTCCTGGTGAAGCCGTAGCCCAGGATCACGTCGCCCACACAGGTGGTGGAGATGTCCTCCAGCGCCTTGCGTCCGGTGTCGTTCATGTTCGCCTCGACGACCTCCCGCAGTGCCGGCGAGGCCTGGGCGAAACCGTTGACGGACCAGCCCAGCGCACCGGCCAGCGCGCTGCCGTCGATGCCCTTGGTGACTTCGGTCAGGTCCGCGGGCGGGGCGCCGCTGTAGGTGCCGACGAGCGGGACGTCGGGCGCGTAGGTGCGCTGGAGTTCGGCCGCGGAGGCGCTGGCCCCGCCGCCCTGGCTGTACCCGTACATTCCCACCCGGGAGGCGGCGGTGACGGACGCGCCGGGCACGGAACGCGCCGCACGGGCCGCGTCCAGCATGGCGTGGCCCTCGTCGACGCGGTTGACGTAGGTGTGCAGCCGGTCGGTGGCGCCGAGGCCGACGTAGTCGGTGACGACGACCGCCGCGCCGGTGGAGAGCAGCCGGTGGACCGCGAGGGTCTCGTACCCGAAGGAGACGGTCTCCCCGGTGAGGGTCAGCGGGTTCTCCAGGGCGAGGGAGGGGGCGCACTGGTCGCCCTGGCCCATGGTGCCGGAGCCGACGACGACCAGGGGGCGGGGTCCCGCGCCCTTCCAGTCGGCGGACGGCTCGATGTAGGCGCCGGTGACGGCGACCGGCTCGCCGCCCGAGTCGGTCGAGGTGTACAGCAGGCGGGTGGCGGTGCCCGGCAGCCGGCGGCCGTCCAGACCGGGCAGGCTCAGCCCGAGGCGCAGGGGCTCGTGGCGGATCAGCTTGCCGCTCCCCGACGGGAGTTCGGCGGGCGGGGTGTAGAAGGCGGGGATGGTGACGCCCCGTGACACGACCGGGTCGGTCGCCGCGGCGGGCGACGCGGACGCGCACACGCAGGCCGTCGTCGCGACGACGGTGGTCAGCACGCTGCTGATACGGCTCACGGCTCTCTCCTCGCTGCGGCTGCAGAAGATGGAACCGAAAACTAACAACGCTCGCTTACCGCCGGTAACCCGCGAGTGAGTTACGGACCGGTAACTCTTGCGGCCGGCGGACGGTGGACGGCGGACGGCGGACCGCGAGGCGTCCGGACGGCGCGAGGGGCGGGTCCCGCCGAGGAGTTCGGCGGGACCCGCGCGTGCCGGAGGCGGTGTCAGGCCGTGTGCAGTGTCAGCCCGTAGCGGTTGAGGATCTCGTTGACCGGCTGGAACCAGGTCTCACCTCCGCCGGAGCAGTTGCCCCAGCCGCCGGAGGTGACGCCCTGCGCCTGGTCGCCGCTGAGGTACGAACCGCCCGAGTCGCCGCCCTCGGCGCACACGCTCGTCTTCGTCATCTGGTGCACCGCGCCCTCGGCGTAGTTGACCGTCTCGTTCTTGGCGAGCACCCGGCCGCAGTGCCAGCGGGTGGTCGAACCCGAGCGGCAGACCGAGGCGCCGACCGGCGCCTCGGCCGAGCCGCGCACCAGCTGGTCCGGCACGGTGCCCCAGCCGAGGACCACCGGCACCGTCCACCAGCCGCTGCCCACGTTGACCCAGGCGTAGTCGTCACCCGGGAAGGAGGACCCCTGGAAGTTCCCGATGTACGAGCCGTCCCAGCCCCGCACCTGCTGCCCGGCCCGGCCGCAGTGCCCTGCGGTGACGAAGCCGCCGTGCACCGAGAAGCCGATGGAGCAGCGGACGTTGCCCGTGTAGTACGGGTCGCCGCCGACCGTGCCGGCGGCGAACGTGGACGGCGCGTCCGCCACCGTCCGCACGGTCACCGGGCCGGCCTCGCGTGCCTCGGCCACGAAGGCGCGGACATCGTTGTCGCCCCGCTGGTCCTCGACCACGTTCACCACGACCGCGTTGGCGGCCGGGTCGACGGACCAACTGGCCACGCCCGCGGGGGCGTCGAGGCGGTCGAGGCGGGACTTGACCGCGTCCAGCCGGCGTTCGGTGTGCTCGACGGTGCGGACGGCGGCGCCGGACTCGCGCAGGGCGCGCACGGTCGTGGCGTCGGCGTCCGGGGTGACGGCGACGGTCAGTCTGCCGCTGCCCGCGTCGAACCAGGCGCCGCCGTAGGCGGATCCGGCGGTCTCGCGCGCCTGGGGCGCCAGGGCGGTCGCCGCGCGCTCGGCGGCCAGGCGGTCCTCCGCCTCGGCGCGGGTCAGGCCGAGGTCGCGCTGCATCGCGCCGAGCAGCCCGGGGGAGGCGGGTGCGGATGTGTCGGCCGTCGCGGAGGCGGGAGCCTCCTGTGCCGAGGCGGGGAGCGTGCCCGCCGCCGCCCAGCTGCCGATCAGCAGGGCGGCGGCCACGGCCGCATGCGTGAGTCCGGTGCGTCGTCTCATGGAAGGTGGCCCTTCGTCGTTCCCGCAGAGGTGGGGGTGGAACAGACATGGTGAGAGCGCTCTCACCCGAGCAAGGGTGAGCCTAGCGAGTGGATCATGGCAGGTCTATGCCAAGTTTTTGGCCACTGTTCGGCCGCCGGTCCCGCCGCCGGTCCCGGGTGACCCCCTACGCGGCGGGGACGCGCACGGTGAGCAGGGCGACGTCGTCGTCGTTGCCGGCCGGGCGGGTCCGCTCCAGCACCAGGTCGGTGAACCGGGCCGGCGGGTGCTCCGCCAGGGCGGCCGCGTGCCCGCGCAGCAGCTCCAGCCCTTCGTCCAGGGAACGGCTCGGCTCCTCGATCAGGCCGTCCGTGTAGAACAACAGCGTGGAGCCGGGCGGCAGTTCGGTCTCCCCGTCGGGGCGGGGACGGTCCGTGCCGGTGCCGATCAGCATGCCGTGCCCGTCGGTGAGGTAACGCGCCTCGCCGTCCCGCGTGACCAGCAGCGGGGGAGGATGGCCCGCGTTGGTCCACACCAGCTTCCACCGCCCGTCCTCCGTGCGGGACATGCGGGCGAACAACAGGGTCGCCATGGTGACGTCGGTGATGTGCACGGTCGCCCGGTCCAGCCGGGAGACGATGGCGCTGGGCGGCTCCTCCTGGGCCCACGCGTAGGCCCTCAGCACGTTGCGCATCTGCGCCATGCCCGCCGCCGCGTCCAGGTCGTGCCCGACGACGTCCCCGACGGCCAGCGCCGTCGCCCCGTCCGGCAGCACGAACGCGTCGTACCAGTCGCCGCCCACCTCGGAGGCGTCCGGCGCGGCCACGTACCGGGCGCTCATCTCCAGCCCGGGCACGTGCGGGAGCTGCGGCAGCAGGTGACGCTGCATCGTCTCGGCCACCTTGCGCTGCCGCTCGTAGAGCCGGGCGTTGTCCAGCGCCAGCCCGGCCCGCCGGGAGATGTCCTCCAGCAGCGGCAGGTCGTCCGCGGTGAACGCCTCCGGCCACTCGGCGCGGCCCAGGGTCAGGGCGCCCAGCACCTCGCGCACGCCCCGTATCGGCGCGATGGCCGCCGAGTGGATGCCGGTCTCCGCGAACAGGCGGCGCTGCTCCGACCCGAGGAGGGAGTCCGGCCTCAGGTGGAGGGAGGGGTCGGCCAGCGCGGGGGAGACCCCGCGCAACGCCCGCGCCAGGGGCAGCAACGAGTCCTCCGGGACGGGGGAGAGGGGGCCCTCGAGGTCCTCGCGCCGCACCAGACCGCCGCCCTGCGCGTGGACCACGGCCGACCGGCGCACCCCGCCGCGCTCGGTGACCAGGTCGACGACCGCCCAGTCGGCGAGCTGCGGCACGACCAGCCGCACCAGCCTGCGCAGCGCCTGCTCGACGTCCAGGGTGGCGGTGAGCTGGGTGGTGGTCTCCGCCAGCAGGGCCAGCCGCTCCAGCTCGGGCAGCGGGCTGCTGAACCGGTTGCCCGGGGTGCGCGTCCCCTCCGGGTCGTGCGGCGCGTGGAAGAGCACCAGGGTGCGTTCCGCCCCGTCGTCCGTGCGGCACGGGGTGACCAGCCAGGACACCGGGAGGAGCGAACCGTCGCCGCGCTCGAACCACTCCTCGTCGGACTGCACCGTCCGGCCCGCCATGTAGGCCTGGCGCATCCCGCACTGGGCGCGCGGCAGGGAGGCGCCGTACCGGCTGCGGTGCAGCAGCTCGTGCGCGTCACGGCCGAGGAGCTCCCCGGCCGGCCGCGCCAGCAGCTTCTCGGCGTGCGCGTTCACGGCCACGACCGCGCCGTTCGCGTCCACCACGTACGCGCCCGTGTCGAGGGACGCCAGCAGCGAGCCCAGCGACGCCGGTGCCGCCGGGGTGATCCCGCGGCCCGTCGTGTCCCGCGTCATCCCGCGATCCCCGTCCGGCGGGCGGCCCGCTCCGTCACGTGTCGCACCTCCCGTGCTCCGCTCCGTCCGGGCGCCTCCGCCCGGTCACCCCCGCGGGCGAATGCGGTCCCCGTGCACCGGGAGCGCCACGCCCGTCTCTCCCAGCCTGGCGGTCTGCCGCGCCCGGTCATGCGCCGTCCCCCTCCGACCGTTCGGCCCGGCGCGCGGCGGCGGCCGCCGCACACTCGGCCGCCGCCAGTTCCCTCTCGGCCGTCCGGTCGCGCTCCCGCGGCTCGCCGAGCTCCGCCCGCGTCCGCTCCGGCCCCGTACGGGCCCGGACGAGCTGTTCCTCCAGGGCCGCCGCACGCTCACCGGCCCCCCGTCCCCGCTCACCCGCCCGGCCCGGCGCGTGCCGGACCTCCCCGCGGGCCGCGCGCCGCTCGCGCCGCCGCGCCTCGGCGGCCCGCGCCTCCTCCCGCTCGGCCGCCTCGTTCTTCCTCGCGGCCGCCGACTCCCTCTCCGTACGCGGCGTCCGGGCGCGCGCCGGGCGTGCCTCCCGCCGGGCGACGAAGTCCGACGGCGGCAGCGCGTACAGCTCGTCGAGGTCCGCCTCGACGTCGTCCTGAGGGCCGGGCCGCCCGTCCTCGCGCCGCATGATCCCCAGACAACACCGAACCGGGTGGCCCCGCACATCGGGACGGACCGCCGGCCGTGCGGTCGCGGACAGCAGGTTCACAGGCGCTCGCCGGCCACTTCGTGGGCCCCGGGATCCGGTCCCGCGCCCTTCGCCTTGGCGCGGTGCAGCCGCAGCCGGTCCAGGCGCGAGATGACGGGCGTGGCGCTCACCCCGTGCAGCACCACCGAGGCGACCACCGTGAAGGTCACCACCGCCCACAGCACCTCGGCGGGCACCCCGAACTCGTGGGAGGCCAGCGCGTACGCCAGGTAGAACAGGGAGCCGATGCCCCGGATGCCGAAGAACGCGGTGACCGCCCGCTCCCGGGGGCCCGCCGCGACGCCGAGCTGGGCCACCCATCCGGCCGCCGGACGGACCACGAGCAGCAGCAGCACGCCCACCGCCGCGCCCTGCCAGGAGAGCGGCGCCAGCCCGCCCTGGGCGACGAAAGCGCCCAGCAGGAACAGCAGCACCGCCGTCAGCAGCCGTTCGATCTGCTCCACGAAGTCGTGCAGCACCCCGTGGTAGCCGTGGGCGCGCTCCGCCGAGCGGATCCGGCAGGCGGTGACGAACACGGCCAGGAAGCCGTAGCCGTGCACCAGCTCCGTCACCCCGTACGCGAGGAACGTCACGCCGAGGGCCACGAACCCCTCGCTGTGCTCCGACAGCCGTATCGCCCGCCGTTCGGCGCGGAAGAACAGCCGGCCCAGCAGCGCCCCGACGACCAGCCCCGCGGCCACGCCCGCCGTGCACTTGTACAGCAGCTCCACCAGCAGCCAGTGGCCGACGCCGCCGCCGGTCGGCTGTCCGCCCGCGGCGGCCAGCGCCATGGCGGCCGCGACGAAGGGGAAGGCCAGCCCGTCGTTCAGCCCCGCCTCACCGGTCAGCGTGAAGCGGACCTCGTCCTCGTCGTGCTCCGCGTCCGTCGGCTCCCCGACCCGCACCTCGGAGGCGAGCACCGGGTCGGTCGGCGCGAGCACGGCCGCCAGCAGCAGCGCCGCCGCCACCGGCCAGCCGAGCATGCCCCAGGCGAGGGCGGCGACGCCCACGATGGTCAGCGGCATGGTGATGCCGAGCTGCCGCCACACGCCCTGCCAGCGGACGCGGCCGAAGGGCCGGTTCAGGGCGAGACCGGCGCCCATGAGCGAGAGCACCACGCAGATCTCCGCGAGGTGCTCCACCCACACCCCGTCCGCCACCGGGTCGATCTCCGGCAGCGGGAGCGGCAGCAGCTGGACGGCGGCGCCGAGGGCCAGGAACACCAGGGGCAGCGACAGCGGCCGGCGGGCCAGCAGCCGCGGCAGCACGGCCGCGGCGAGGGCGACCGCGCCGAGGAGGGCGAAGAGGAGGTCTGCTGTGGTCACCGCTCACTTGTGCCCCTTCCTCCCCGTCCGCACGCCGCCCGCCGTCGCGAAAGTGTCCGGCCGCCGGGGGTGACGTCCGCCACGGGGCAGCTCCGCGGATCCGGGACGCGCCCTGCGCGCCGGGCGAACCGCTGCCGTGGGTCCCGGCCGGACGGCGTCCGGCCGGGACCCACGGCAGCCGGGCGGGCGCCCGCCGTTCCCGCCCGCGTCCGACGGGCGGGGACGGCGGGCGGCATCGCCCGAGGGGGCCGCGTCATCTCACAGGGTGCGCTCCAGGCGGTCCGCCATCAGCTGCACGAAACGCGCCGGGTCCTTGGGCCGGCCGCCCTCGGCCACCACGGCCAGGGCGTGCAGCAGCTCGGCGGTGTCGGTGAGCTCCGAGCGGTCCTCCCGCTCCCCGAACGCCTCGTTCAGCCCCTTCACCAGTGCGTGGTCCGGGTTGAGCTCGAGGATGCGCTTGCTGCGCGGCACCTCCTGCCCCATGGCCCGGTACATGTTCTCCAACGCCGGCGTGAGGTCGTCCGCGTCGGCGACGAGACAGGCCGGGGACCGGGTGAGCCGCGTCGACAGCCGGACCTCCTTGACGTCGTCGTCCAGCCGCTCCCGCATCCAGCCGAGCAGACCCGCGTACGCCTCGGCCTGCTGCTTCTGCTCGTCCTCGCTCCTGTCGTCCTCGCGTGCGTCCAGGTCGATCTCGCCCTTGGCGACCGACCTCAGCCGCTTGCCCTCGAACTCGCCGACGGCGTCCGCCCACACCTCGTCGACCGGGTCGGTGAGCAGCAGCACCTCGATGCCGCGCTCCCGGAACGCCTCCATGTGCGGGGAATTGTCGATGGCCTCGCGGGACTCGCCGGTGATGTAGTAGATGTCGTCCTGGTCCTCCGGCATCCGCTCCACGTACTGCTTGAGCGTGACCGTCCCGCCCTCCTCGTGCGTGGAGGCGAAGGACGCCACGGCGAGCAGCGCGTCCCGGTTGTCGGGGTCGGTGACCAGGCCCTCCTTCAGCACGGCGCCGAACTCCCGCCAGAACGTGGCGTACTTCTCCGGGTCCCCGGTCATCATGCTCTTCACCGAGGACAGCACCTTCTTGGTGAGCCGGCGCTGCATCATCCGGATGTGCCGGTCCTGCTGGAGGATCTCGCGGGACACGTTGAGCGAGAGGTCCTGCGCGTCGACCACGCCCTTGACGAACCGCAGGTACGCCGGCAGCAGCGCCTCGCAGTCGTCCATGATGAACACGCGCTTCACGTACAGCTGGAGGCCGTGCCGGACGTTCTGCCGGAACAGGTCGTGCGGGGCGTGCGACGGGACGAACAGCAGGGCCTGGTACTCGAAGGTGCCCTCCGCGTGCAGCTGGATGGTCTCCAGCGGCTCGCGCCAGTCGTGGCCGATGTGCTTGTACAGCTCGTGGTACTCGTCCTCGGACACCTCGTCGCGCGAGCGCGCCCACAGCGCCTTCATCGAGTTCAGCGTCTCGGGCCCGGCCGCCTCGCCGTCGTCGCCCTTCTCGCTCTTCTCCCCGACCAGCCGGACGGGCCAGGTGATGAAGTCCGAGTAGCGCTTGACGATCTCCTTGATCTTCCACACCGACGTGTAGTCGTGCAGCTGGTTGTCCGGGTCGGCCGGCTTGAGGTGCAGCACGACGGAGGTGCCCTGCGGCGCGTCGTCCACCCGCTCCAGCGTGTACGTGCCCTCGCCGCGCGAGCACCAGCGGGTGCCCTGCTTCTCGCCGGCCCGGCGGGTCACCAGGGTGACCTCGTCGGCGACCATGAACCCGGAGTAGAAGCCGACGCCGAACTGCCCGATCAGCCCCTCCGCGCCGGCCGTGTCCTGCGCCTCCTTCAGCTCCTTCAGGAACTGCGCCGTGCCGGAGTTGGCGATGGTGCCGATGAGCTCGCCGACCTCGTCGTACGACATGCCGATGCCGTTGTCCCGCACGGTGAGCGTCCGGGCGTCCCGGTCGATCTCCAGCTCGATGTGCAGGTCGGAGACGTCGGCGTCGAGCGTGTCGTCGCGCAGCTTGGCCAGCCGCAGCTTGTCGAGCGCGTCCGAGGCGTTGGAGACGAGCTCACGGAGGAAGACGTCCTTGTTCGAGTAGACCGAGTGGATCATCAGCTGGAGCAGCTGACGAGCCTCTACCTGGAACTCAAACGTTTCGGTCGACATGGTTCGCGATTACCTCACTGGTCCATGAAACGCTGGATACGGGCGCGATCACTGTAGTCAACGCGGTGTCAGCTCACCGGGGTTCCGCCCGGTCCGCCGGTGCCTCCGGACGCCCCGGGCGCGGTCACCGCCGCGTCCAGCAGGGGGCCGAGTTCGCGGACCGCCGTCGTCAGAGCGCGCACGCTGCGCTCGGCGCGGGCGATGAGGATGGCCCCTTCGAGGGAGCTGATCATCAGCGTGGCGAGCGGCCGGCTGCGCTCCTCGGGCACGCCCATGTCCGTCAGAGCCGTGGCCACCGCTCCGGTCCACCGGGTGAAGGCGGCCTCCGCGGCCTGCCGGGTGGAGTCGGCCGTCCGGACGCAGTCCACCGTGGCCGCCGCGACCGGGCAGCCGCCGTCGAACCCCTCGGTCTCGTACTCGTCGGTCCACTGGCGGACCATCTCGGCGAACAGACCGGACGGGGTCGGCTCGGGCAGCGCGGCCAGAAAGCGCGCCACCCGGTTCCCGGCGTACCGGCCGGCCCAGCCGACGGCCTCGTTGACGAGCTGTTCCTTGCCGTCGGGGAAGTAGTGCTGGAGCGAGCCGCGCGGCGCCCGCGCGTGGGCGGCCACCTCGCGCATCCCCGTCGCGCCGACCCCCTCGCGCCGGATCAGCTGGGCGGCGCTGAAGACCATCCGCTCCCGCGGCCCCCGCTCGCCCCCTGCCATCCCGGCCTCCCGCACGTCCTCTTCCCACCGGCCCGTCCAGCCTATGACCACCGTCATAGGAGCCGCTACTATGACAGCCGTCATAGCCGGTGGCTTCACAGGGCTCGGGGCGGCTGCGCGGCCCGGAAACGGTGGTGCGACATGCAGGTGGGTTTCATCGGGCTCGGAGTCATGGGCCGCCCCATGGCGCTCAACCTCGCGCGCGCCGGGACCCCGCTCGTCGTGTGGAACCGCACCCCCGGCCGCTGCGCACCCCTGCGCGAGGCCGGCGCCGAGGTCGCCGAAAGCCCCGCCGAGGTCTTCGCGCGGGCGGAGACCGTGCTGCTGATGCTGGCCGACGAGGCGGCGGTCGACGCGGTGCTCGGCCGCGGCACCCCCGGCTTCGCCGCCCGCGTGGCCGGGCGCACCGTCGTCCACATGGGGACCACGTCCGCCGAGTACTCCGCCGCCCTGGAGAAGGACGTGCGCGTCGCCGGAGGCGCCTACGCCGAGGTTCCCGTCTCCGGCTCCCGCGTCCCCGCCGAGCAGGGGCGCCTGGTGGCGATGCTGGCCGGTGACGACTCCGCCCTCGCGTCCGTACGCCCCCTGCTCGCCCCGATGTGCCGCGAGAGCTTCGTCTGCGGACCGGTGCCGAACGCCCTGCTGATGAAGCTCGCGGTGAACCTGTTCCTGATCACCCAGGTCACCGGGCTCACCGAGGCGTTCCACTTCGCCGACCGGCACGGGCTCGACCGCGCCCGCTTCCTCGACGTGCTGGACGCGGGTCCCATGGCCAGCTCCGTCTCCCGGATGAAGGCGCCCAAGCTGCTCGCCCGGGACTTCGCGGTGCAGGCCGCCGCCGCCGACGTGCTGAAGAACAACCGCCTGATCGCGGAGGCCGCCCGCACGGCGGGGGTGGCCTCCCCGCTGCTCGACGTCTGCCACGCCCTGTTCGAGGAGACCGTGGCCGGCGGGCACGGCGGCGAGGACATGGTGGCCGTGCTGCGCGCCCTGGAGGCCCGCACCGACGGGACCCGGGCGCCCGGCGGCGGCGCAGCCTGAGCCCCCCGACAGTGCCTGACCTCGTCGTGCGAGCATGGGCGGATGAGCATCCTCCGCAGGAACAACGTCCGTGTCACCGGAGCCGCCACCGGACGTCCCGTCGTCCTCGTGCACGGCTTCGGCTGCGACCAGAACATGTGGCGTCTGGTCGAGCCCCTCCTCGCCGAGGACCACCCGCTGGTGCTCTTCGACTACGTCGGGGCCGGCCGTTCCGACCTGTCCGCCTGGCGGGAGGACCGTTACTCCTCCCTCGACGGCTACGCCCGCGACGTGGTGGAGGTCTGCGAGGAGCTCGACCTGCGCGACGCGGTGGTCGTCGGCCACTCGGTGAGCTCCATGACCGGCGTGCTGGCCGCGGCCGCCGCACCGGAGCGCGTCGGCGCCCTGGTCATGGTGTGCCCCTCGCCCTGCTACATCGACGAGGACGGCTACCGCGGCGGCTTCAGCGCCGAGGACATCGACGAGCTGCTGGAGTCCCTGGAGGCCAACTACCTCGGCTGGTCCGCCGCCATGGCCCCGATGATCATGGGCAACCCGGACCGCCCGGAGCTCGGCGAGGAACTGACCAACAGCTTCTGCGCGACCGACCCGGACATCGCCCGGGTCTTCGCCCGCACGACGTTCCTCTCCGACAGCCGGAAGGACCTCGAGACCGTCGCCGTCCCCACCCTGATCCTGGAGTGCGAGCAGGATGTGATCGCGCCCCGCGAGGTCGGCGCGTACGTCCACGCCGCCGTGCCCGGCAGCGAACTGGTCACCCTGGACGCCACCGGCCACTGCCCGCAGCTCAGCGCTCCCGAGGCCACCGCCTCGGCGATCCGCGCCTTCTTGTCCGCAGGAGCCCGTTGAACGGGGGCGGCACGGACGAGCCCGGCGCGGGAGCGCCGGGCACCCGCGCGGCGTTCAGCTCCCTGCTGGAGGACTCGGCGGAGGACCTGTACGAGTCGGCGCCGTGCGGCTACCTGTCCACCCTGATGGACGGCACCATCGCCAAGATCAACGCCACCCTGCTCGGGTGGCTCGGTCTGTCCCGCGAGGAGGTCGTCGGCCGCAAGCGGTTCAGCGACCTCCTCACGGTCGGCGGCAAGCTCTACCACGAGACGCACTTCGCCCCGCTGCTGCGCATGCAGGGCCACCTCGGCGGCATCGCGCTGGAGATGCGCACCGCCTCCGGCACCCGGCTGCCGGTGCTGGTCACCTCCACCCTCAAGCGCGGCGCCGACGGCGAACCGCTGCTCATCCGGACCACCGTCTTCGACGCCACCGACCGGCGCGCCTACGAGCAGGAACTGCTGCGCGCCCGCCGGGCCGCCGACGAGGCCCGCAAGCAGGCCGAGGCCGACCGCGCCCAGCTGCGCGAGGCCCTGGCCGTGCTCCAGCGCAGCCTGCTGCCCGCCACCCTCCCCGACCTCCCGGGCGTGGAGACGGCCGGCTACTACCACACGGCCTCCCCGATGGAGCTCGGCGGCGACTTCTACGACCTGTTCCCGCTGGACGACACCCGGGCCGCCTTCTTCCTCGGCGACGTCTGCGGCAAGGGCCCCCAGGCCGCGGCCCTGACCTCGCTCACCCGCTACACCCTGCGCGCCGCCATGATCCAGGACGCCGACCCGGTCGCCGACCTGCGCGTCCTCAACCGGGCCCTCATGGAGCGCTACACCGGTGACGACCCGCGCTACTGCACCGCCGTGGCCGGCGTGTTCGAACGGGCGGAGGACACCCTGCGGGTCCGGCTGGCCTCCGGCGGCCATCCCCCCGCGCTGGTCCTGCGGGCCGACGGCGGGGCCGAGTACCTCAGCACCCGGGGCGGCATGCTGGTCGGCGTCCTCCCGACGGCGCAGTTCGTCGAGACGAGGACCGTCCTGCGGCCGGGCGACACGCTGCTGCTCTACACCGACGGCCTCACCGAGGCCCGGGTCGGCCCCGGCCGGCAGCTCTACGGCGACGAGGCGCTGCTGGAGTTCGCCGCCGCGCGGGCCCCCGCGGGCAGCAGCGCGTTCGTCGACGCCCTCACCGGTCTGCTGCGCGACTTCGGCGACGGCCTCGACGACGACACCGCGCTCCTCGCGATCGGCGTCCCGGCCACCCCCTGACGGCCCCCGCCACCCCTGACGGACAGTTTCACGGAACGAACAGAGCGACCCCGCCATGAGACCCCTGACGATCGTCTCGTCACGCACCCCCGCCGGCCCCCTCCTGGAGGTCGCCGGCGACCTCGACCACAGCAACGCGCAGCAACTGCGCCGGGCCGCCGCGGGCGCGGTCGTGTCCGCCGGGCTGATGCTCGTGGTGGACCTGGGCGAGCTGGGCTTCTGCGACTCCAGCGGCATCACCGCGCTGATCGCCGTGCGCAACCACGTGGTCGCGGCCGGCGCCGGCCTGATCCTGGTGGCCGTGCCCGAGACGCTGCGCCGGCTGCTGCGCCTCACCGGCCTCGACCAGGTCTTCGACATCCGCGACGGCCGCCGCCTCCAGGCGGACTGACCGCCCGCTCCCACCCCTCCACGTCACGGCCCGCACACCGCTGACGAGGGCTGTTCGATTGCTTGTGCGTCATCCGGGGCACCCGGGATGTGCCGAGAGCGCCGCAGGTGGCCCCAGTGCCGTCGCGGGGCCGGCACAGGACTACGGGCAAGGGGAAACCGGCGGTGACGGTGCGTATCGGAGCAGAGGAAGAGTTCCACGTCCTGGACGCGGAGAGCGGACGACTCGTGCCACGGGCGGGTCTGCTGTTGGAAAGACTCGGCACGGGTCCTTTCACCGGCGAGCTGCAGCAGTCGGCGGTCGAGAGCAACAGTGAGGTGCACGACACCCTCGACGGACTCTACGCCGACCTGTCCGGCACCCGGCGCCGCCTGGCCGCCGCGGCCGACGCGGAGGGACTGGCCGTCGTCGCCGCCGGCACCGTGCCACTGGCCCGGGTGACCCCGCGCGACGTCTCCGACAACCCCCGCTTCCGGCACATGGCCGACGAGTACCGCAGGGTCGCCGAGGAGCAGCTCATCTGCAGCGCCCAGGTGCACGCCGACGTGCCCGACCGCGACACCGCGGTCCGCGCCATGTGCCTGGTCTCGCCCTGGCTGCCGCCGCTGCTCGCGCTGTCCGCCAGCTCGCCGTACTGGCTGGGCTCCGACACCGGCTACGCCTCCTGGCGCACCATGCTGTGGCAGCGCTGGCCCACCGCCGGCCCGGCCGGCTGCTACCGGGACGCCGCCGAGTACGACGCCGCCGTCGCGGAACTGATCGGCTCCGGCGTCATCAGCGACACCGGCATGCTCTACCAGGACGTCCGCCCCTCCGCCCACCAGCGCACGCTGGAGCTGCGGATCGGCGACGCCTGCCCGCGCGCCGAGACGGTCGTGCTGATCGCCGGACTGTTCCGGGCGCTGGTCCGCGACGCCTGCCACCGGCTGGAGCGCGGCGCGGACCCGCGCTGCGACGGACACCACGAGTGGCTGCGCGCCGCCGGCTGGCGCGCCGCGCGCTCCGGCCTGGAGGGCCCGCTGGTCGACCCGTGGACCCGCCGCGCCGCCCCCGCCCACCTGGTGCTGCGCCGCATGCTGCACCGGCTGCGCCCGGCGCTGGAGGCGTCCGGCGACTTCGACACCGTGCGCGACCTGCTCGACGAGGCCCTCGACGCCGGCAGCGCGGCCCACCGGCTGCGCCGGACGGTCCGCGAGGCGGACCTGCTGACCGGCATCGACCTGCTCGTCACCGAGACGCGCGGCGGACGCCTTCCGGCCCGCGCCGGCGCCCGCCGCCCGCGCCCGGCGGTCACCACCCGGCACGCCAACGGCCGGCCTCACACCCCGCTCCACCCGCTCACCACCCCGGGCACGCCGGGCTGATCCGGCCGCACGGCCCGTACCGCCGTCCGGCGACGGGCCGCCGCCCGCCCCCGAACCAGGAGAGTGATCACTACCCCATGTCCAGGACACCCCACGTCGTCGACCAGCAGGACAGCGCCCCGAGGGACCGGGAGCCGAGGGAAGGGAGGGACCACTGATGTGCGGCCTCAGCGGTGAGATACGCCTCGACGGCGGACGGCCCGACATGGCGGCGGTGGAGCGCATGACCGACCGGCTCGCGCCGCGCGGCCCGGACGGACGCGGCCTGTGGTCCCAGGGGCCGGTCGCCCTCGGACACCGCCGGCTGAAGATCATCGACCTGTCGGAGTGCGGCGCCCAGCCCATGACCGACCCGCGGGCCCGCCTCACCGGCGTCTTCAACGGCTGCGTCTACAACTACCGCGAGCTGCGCGACGAACTGCACGCCCTCGGCCACCGCTTCTTCTCCGAGTCCGACACCGAGGTGGTGCTCAAGGCGTACCAGCAGTGGGGCACCGACTGCGTCGACCGGTTCCACGGCATGTTCGCCTTCGCGATCGTCGAACAGGACACCGGACGCGTCGTCCTCGCCCGTGACCGGCTCGGCATCAAGCCGCTCTACCTCTCGGCCACCGCCGAGCGCCTGCGGTTCGCCTCCTCGCTGCCCGCGCTGCTCGCCGCCGGCGGCGTCGACACCTCCCTCGACCCCGTCGCGCTGCACCAGTACCTGAGCTGGCACGCCACCGTCGTCGCGCCCCGCACCGTCCTCAACGGCGTGCGCAAGCTGCCCCCGGCCACCGTGCGCGTCATCGAGCCCGACGGCACCCAGCACGACCGCCGCTACTGGCACCCCGTCCACACCCGCCGCCCCGCGTACGCGGACCTCACCGCCGACGACTGGACCGACGCGGTCCTGGCCGCCCTGCGCACCGCCGTGCGCCGCCGCATGGTCGCCGACGTGCCGGTGGGCGTGCTGCTCTCCGGCGGCCTGGACTCCAGCCTGATCGTGGCGCTGCTGGCCGGCGAGGGACAGCGGGACCTGGCGACCTTCAGCGTCGGCTTCGAGTCCGAGGGCGACGAGGACGGCGACGAGTTCCACTACTCGGACCTGGTGGCCCGGCACTTCGACACCCGCCACCACCAGCTGATGGTGCCCTCCGACCGGGTCGCCGGCGCCCTCGACGGAGCCGTCCGCGCCATGAGCGAACCCATGATGAGCCACGACGTGGTCGCCTTCCACCTGCTGTCCGAGCAGGTCGCCAAGGAGGTCAAGGTCGTGCAGAGCGGGCAGGGCGCCGACGAGGTGTTCGCCGGCTACGACTGGTACCCGGCGATGGCGGGCGCGCCCCGCGAGCGGGCCGCCGAGGCGTACATCGACGCCTACGCCGACCGCTCCCACGCCGACATGGCGGACGTGCTGCGGCCCGAGATGCTGCCCGACCGGGACACCTCGGCGGAGTTCATCAGGGAGCACATGGCGCAGGACGGCGCCGACACCGCCCTCGACGCCCAGCTGCGCCTCGACACGCTGGTGATGATGGTCGACGACCCGGTCAAGCGGGTCGACAACATGACCATGGACTGGGGCCTGGAGGCCCGCGTGCCGTTCCTCGACCACGAGCTGGTCGAACTGGCCGCCGCCTGCCCGCCCGAGCTGAAACTCGCCGACGGCGGCAAGGGCGTCCTGAAGGCCGCGGGCCGGCGCGTGCTGCCGCGCGAGGTCGTCGACCGGCCCAAGGGCTACTTCCCCGTGCCGGCGATCCGGCACATGGCCGGGCCCGTCCTCCAGCGGGTCCGCGACACCATGACCGCCCCCGAGGCCCGGGCCCGCGGCGTCTTCCGCGAGGACTACGTGGAGCGGCTGCTGGCCGCGCCCGACGCCCACCGCACCCGGCGCGGGGCCAACGCCCTGTGGCAGATCGCCCTGCTCGAGACCTGGCTCCAGACCCACGGGATCCGATGACGGCGACCCGAGACCCCGGCAGCGCGCTGTACGCCCCGGAGCCCGCCCCGCTGGCCGACACCTCGGCGTCGTACGACCTGCCGCCCCCGGCGGTGCACGGCTGCTGGTACCCCTCGGCCGACCCGAGCGGCCGGCACGTCGCCTTCATCTGCGACCGGGCCGGGGTGCCGCAGCTGTGGACCGGGCCGGTCGACGGCGCGGAGGTGCGCCGCCTCGACGCCGGCCCGCACCCCGTCACGGAGGTGTCCTGGTCACCGGACGGCCGGTGGATCGCGTACACCACGGCGCCCGGCGGCGGTGAGCTGACCCGGGTGCTGTGCGTACGCCCCGACGGCAGCGGCCGGCACCTGCTGGCCGGCGGCGAGCCGGGCACCTCCGCGCGGCTCGGATGCTGGCAGCACGACGGCTCCGCCCTCGCCGTGACCGTCACCGAGTCCGCCCCGCCCGGCCACACCGGCCGGCACCACGCGGAGGTGCCCGGGCCGCCGGGCACCGAGCACGCCCCGCACTGGGCGGGCCGCGACGGCCGGGCCGTCCTGCTGGACCCGGCCGGAGGACGGATCCGTCCTCCGGCCGGGGGCGTGCGGCCCGGCTCCGGGCAGGAGCCCGAGGAGCGGACCCTCTCCGCCTACCTCGTCGACCCGGAGGGCACCGCCGCGCCCGTCCTGCTGTTCAGCGAGCGCGGCGCGGCCAACCAGCGGGTGTGCGACCTCAGCCGCGACGGCCGCCTCGCCCTGGTCTACCGGGGGCCGCGCGGCCGCCGCGAGGCCCTCGTCGTACGGACCGTGGACTCGGCCGTCACCTGCGCCTTCCCGGTCGCCGACGGCGATCCCTGGATCGGCGGCTTCTCCCCGTCCGCGGGCACGCTCTGGCTGCGCAGCGACGCCGGACGCGAGTACGCGGCCCTGCTCGCCGCGCACCTCGACGCGCGCGGCGAACTGCACACCACGCGGGTGGTCGCCGAACGCGAGGACTGCGGCCTCGAACTCCTCGCCCTCGGCCACGACGGCCGCCGCGCCGTGCTGGCGTGGAACCGGCACGGGGTCAGCGAGCTGGAGCTGCTCGCGCTGGAGTCCGCCCCGCCGCACGGCACCGCGCCGGACTCGGTCACCCCTCCCTCGGCCGGCGACGCGCGCCGCGTCGGCCTGCCCCACGAGGTGGTCACCCGGATCGCGCCCACCGCCGACCCCGACGCGCCCGTGGTCGCGCTGTCCGGGGCACGACGCCACCCCGGCGTGTGGTGGCTGCCGCACGGCGCGCCCCTGCGCACCCCCTGGTCCTCCCGTGACGAGGACGCCTTCCCGCCCGGCCTCACACCGGTCAGGCCCACGCCCATGCGGCCCGTCGCCCGGGACGGCCTCCAGCTCGGCGGCTGGTACTACCGCGCCCCCGGCCGCTCGCCCGGTGAACCCGCCCCGTGCGTCCTGCACCTGCACGGCGGACCCGAGGAACAGGAACGCCCGGTCCTCGAACCCCTCTACCTGGAGCTGCTCCACCGCGGCCTGGACGTGTTCGCCCCCGACGTCCGCGGCTCGTCCGGCCACGGGCGCGGCTTCGTCGACGCCGACCTGGGCACCGGACGCTTCGCCGCCATCGACGACGTCGCGGACTGCGCGGCGCACGTCATGCTGCGGGGCCTCGCGGACCCCCGGCGGATGGCCGTCATGGGCCGCTCCTACGGCGGCTACCTCACGATGGCGTCCCTGGTGTGGCACCCCGACCTGTTCCGCACCGGGGTGGCGGTGTGCGGCATGTCGGACCTGACCACCTTCTTCGCCGGGACCGAGCCGTGGATCGCGCAGTCCGCCGCGCACAAGTACGGCCACCCGGAACGCGACCGGGACCTGCTGCGCGCCCTGTCGCCGATGAGCCGGGTCGACGCCCTGCGCGCTCCGGTCCTCGCCGTGCACGGCGAGCACGACACCAACGTGCCGCCCGACGAGTCCGAGCAGTTCGTACGGGCCGCGCGGGAACGCGGACTGGAGGCGGAACTGCTCCTTCTGCGTGACGAAGGTCACGATTTCCGCCGCGCCGACAACCGGCGGCTCTTCCGTCGCACAGCAGGTGACTGGCTCGAGCGGCACCTGGCCGACTGACCTGTCGGCGGCACCTGTCACACTTCATGGGCGTGCGGGGGAGCGATGCGGGTAGTCGCGCGGTGTGATCGAGTAAAGGCGGACCGGATGGAACCAGTTTCTGTCGACGAGGGGGAGACGGTGTCAGGCGCACCTCGGCTGCGGGCCAGCTATGCCCTGGACGCCGAGGGCGCCTGGATAGCGCAGGCGCGCCGTCTCGCGGCCGAGTTCCTCGACCGGGCACGGGCGGAGGACGGCCTGCCGGTGCCGGCGCGCGCGGTGGAGATCACCCAGCTCGTCGTCAGCGAGCTGGTCACCAACGCCCGCAAGTACGCGCCGGGCCCCGTCGGACTGGACCTGCTGGTCTTCGGCGACGCCGTCGAGGTGATCGTCCGCGACGGCAACCCGGAGGCGCCGAAGCCCCGGGCCGCCGACCCCGGCCGCGTGGGGCAGCACGGCCTCGAGATCGTCATGGCCGTCGCCCAGACCCTCGACGTGCGCCAGGAGGCGGGGGGCAAGAGCATCTCCGCACGCATCGCCTTCTCCGCCTGACGCCTTCCGCCTCTCAGCTCTCCACCCGGTGCCCGGCGTCGTCCGGCACCCGTTCCAGGTGGATCAGGGCGCTCGCCCAGTCGCCGCCCGGCAGGTCCAGGTCCAGCCCGTACTCCGTGAGCACCGTGGAGCGGTGCACCGCGCCCGTCCCCGTGTCCCGGAGGCGGACGCCCGGCGGCAGCCCGCGCAGCCGGAGCGGCACCCGCGGTGCGCCGTACCGGGGGCTGGCGCGGAAGGCGAGCACCACCGTCTCACCGCCGTCCGCGGCCACGTACTGCACGGCCGACGCGCCGTCGCCGTACGGGGCGCCGAGCCGGTACTGGTCGCCGTGCTGCACCAGGTGCCGGATCTCCTTGTAGCGGGCCACCAGCGCGGCGGCCTCGGACAGCTCCGCCTCGCTCCAGCGGGTGAGGTCGCCGCCGAGGCCGAGCAGCCCGGCCATCGCCGCGTGGAAGCGGAAGCGCAGCGGCACGGACAGCCGGGTGAGCTGGTTGGGCACGTCGGTCACCCAGGCGGACATCACCCGCGCCGGGTAGACCTGGCTGAAGCCCTGCTGGATGCCCAGCCGGTCCACGGCGTCGGTGTTGTCGGACGTCCACGCCTGGTCGGTGCGGGCGAGGATGCCCAGGTCGACCCGGCCCCCGCCCCCGCTGCACGTCTCGATCCGCAGCCGCGGGTGCGCCTCCCGGAGCCGGTCGAGCACGCCGTACAGGTGGTGGACGTAGCGGGTCCACAGCCGGTCGTTGCCGCCGTCCGGCCCGGACCAGCCGGACTCGCCGAACGCGCGGTTCATGTCCCACTTGAGGAAGTCCACGCGGTGCTCGGCGACCAGCCGGGTGAGCCGGCCGAAGGCCCAGTCGGCGACGTCCTGCCGGGCGAAGTTCAGCACCAGCTGGTTGCGCAGCTCGGTGCGCGGGCGGCCCGGCAGGTGCAGCACCCAGTCGGGGTGCGCCCGGTACAGGTCGCTGTCCGGGTTGACCATCTCCGGCTCCACCCAGACGCCGAACCGCATGCCGAGCCGGTGCACCGCGTCGGACAACGGCCCGAGCCCGTGGGGGAACCGGTCCGGCGCCGGCGTCCAGTCGCCCAGGCCCGCCCGGTCGCTGCGGCGGGCGCCGAACCAGCCGTCGTCCACGACGAACAGCTCCACGCCCAGCCGGGCGGCCCGCTCGGCGAGCGCCAGCTGGCTCGCCTCGTCCACGTCGAAGCCGGTGGCCTCCCAGGAGTTGTAGAGCACCGGCGCCGTCTCGCCGGCGTGCCGCAGCACGTGGGAGCGGACGTACGCGTGCCAGGCCCGGCTCGCCCCGCCGAAACCGCCGTCGGTGAACAGCCCGGCCAGCACCGGCGTGGCGAACTCCTCGCCCGGTCCGAGCGGCACGCACGTCCCCTCGTGGCCGGCTCCGCCGGTCAGGCCCGCCCGCCCGTCCGGTGTGCGCTGCACGGTGATCCGCCAACTGCCGCTCCACGCCAGCGCCGTGCTCCACACCCGGCCCCGGTCCTCGTCGGCGGTGCCGTCGTCGAGCATGGTCCAGGGGTTGGCGTGGTGGCTGGTGATGCCGCGCCGGCTGGTCAGCACGGTCTCCCCGTGCGGCAGCGGCTCCCGGCGCAGCCGGGTCTCCGCCGACCACTGGCCGGTGACATGGCTCAGCCGGTAGTCCGGCAGCGGCGGCAGCGTCCACGCCGCGGAGTCGGCGCGCAGCAGGTCCACGCGTTCCTCGCCGTCGTTGCGCAGCACGGTCCAGCGCTCGATCACGTCCGTGTCCGCGCGGACCCGGTAGTGCAGCGCGACCGAGAGGGGGACCAGCCGGTCGCGGAACTCCAGGACCAGTTCCTCGCGGCCGGGGACGGAGTCGTCCACCCGGTGTCCCAGGGGCTCCCACTCGAAGGCCCGGGAGCCGTCCGCGTACCGCACCTGGAGCGAGGGCGGTCCGTAGCGGGTGCCGCCGTCCACCGGCAGTTCCTCGCCCACGGCCGGCCGGCCCTCGAAGCTGTTCGACGGCTCCGCGAACGGCTCCGCGAGCGCGTCCGCCTCCTCCGGGGTGAGGCGGGGCCCCCATGCCACGTGACAGGGTGCGCCGGTCCCGTCGATCCGCAGCGCGTACGAGGTGCGCGGGGTGGTCAGCAGCCAGACCCCGGTGTCCGGAGAGCGGGTGATGAGCGGCATGGGGCCTCACGATCAGCGTCAGGGGGTTGCACCGCACACCCAAACGTGACCTTCGATCATGTGTCAAGAGGGCTCTGACTCTTGGATTTCCAAGGCAGACGAGCGCGCTTCTCCACCTTCGAAAAAAAGGAGCCTTCTTTCGTTGACGGCGGAAAATAAGGGACCTAGGTTCCCGGTCATGCAGTCGACCCCGCCCGCCGAGACGTTCCCGGCCCACACCCCGGCGGCCTCCCAGATCTTCACCACCGTCCTGGCGCACGGCCCGCTCACCCGGATGGAGGCGGCCCGGCGGGCCGGCCTGTCCCCGGCGGCGGTCACCAAGGCCGTACGGCCGCTGATCGAGGCCGGCTATCTGGTGGAGGACGCCGGCGCCGGGGTCCGCCCGGCTCTCGGCCGCCCGGCCAGCCCGGTCCGGGTCGACGGGGGACGGGCGCTGTTCGTCGGCCTGAAGGTGACCGGCGACGAGATCATCGGCGTGCTCACCGACCTGTGCTGCCGCATCCGTGCCGCCCGGCGCGTCCCCCTGGCCGGCCGCGCGCCGCACGAGGTCCTCGCGGTCGCCGCGGACCTCGTACGGGAACTGCTCACCGAGGCCGAGGGGTTCGGCGTGCGGGTCCTCGGGCTCGGTGCCGCGGTCGCCGGGGACGTCGACCGCGACGCGGGCACGGTGCGCTACTCGCCCTTCCTGGACTGGCACGACGTACCGCTCGCCGAGCTCGCCGGGGCGGCGAGCGGGCTGCCGGTCACCGTCGACAACGACGTCCGCGCCCTGACCGTGGCCGAGCAGTGGTTCGGCGACGGCGTGGGCCTGTCCGACTTCGCCGTCGTCACCGTGGGCGCCGGCATCGGCTGCGGTCTCGTGGTGCACGGCCGGGTCGTCTCCGGCGCGCACGGCGTCGCGGGGGAGATCGGCCATGTCCCCGTCGACCCGGACGGCCCGCCCTGCCACTGCGGCGACCGCGGCTGCCTGGAGGCCGTCGCCTCCGACGCGGCGATCACCGCCCGGGTCCGCGAGGTCGCCGGCGTCCCGGTCGCCGACGCCGCCGAGGCCCTCGCCCTGGCCCGCCAGGGCGACGCGGGGGCCCGCTCCGTCTACGCCCGGGCGGGGGAGGCCATCGGGCGGGGGATCGCCACCGTCGCCAACCTGCTCGGCCCGCAGCGCGTGATCATCTCCGGCGAAGGGCTGGCCGCGTACGACCTCTTCGCCGGGCAGATCCGCGACGCCTTCGCCGCGGCCGCCTTCGGCTCCGCCGCCCGCTGCGAGATCCGCACCCGTCCGCTGCCGTTCGAGGAGTGGGCCCGGGGGGCCGCCGCCACGGCCATCCAGTCTTTCGTCGGCCGCTGACGCCGCCTGCCGGGAACCGGGGGATGAACGGCCGATGAAGGCATCCGGCAGGCGGTGCCGGGCCGGACGCCTGCCGCTAATCTCACTACGGGTCACGAAGGCATCACCGTCACGAAGACACCACGGGTCACGAGGACACCGGATCGCGCACACCGCCTCGCGAGGACCGTCCCGCCGGCGAGGAGGGTGCCGTCGAGTTCTGGGAGGCGACGCTGAACACCACGACGCTCCACCCTGGAGGACCGCACACGAGGGGGACCCGGCTGCGCGGGCTGTCCGTCCTGGTCCTGCTCGCCGCTCTCCTGGGCCCCGTCCCGTCGGCGGCCCAGGCCACACCGCCCCGCCACGACGTCGTCACCTGGGCGTCGAGCGCCTTCCGCCTGGGCACGGGCGTGCCCGACCGCGCCTACCGGCTGGTGGTGCACACCAGCGTCGGCGGCGACCGGATGCGCGTACGGCTCTCCAACGCCTTCGGCGACCGGCCGCTGACCTTCGACAGCGTGTACGCCGGAGTCCAGCGGCAGGGCGCCGCCCTGGTCCCCGGCAGCAACCGCCGGCTCACCTTCGACGGCCGCACCACCGTGACGATCCCGCCCGGCGGCACCGCGTACAGCGACCCGCTCCCCGGCCGGGTCCGCGCCCGCACCAACCTGGTCGTCAGCCTGCACAGTCCCGACGCGGCAGGCCCCGCCACCGGACACCGGCTGGCCATGCAGACCTCGTACCTCACCCAGGGCGACCACACCGCCGACGAGACCGCCGCCCCCTGGACGAGGACCACCACGTCCTGGTTCTACCTGGACGCCGTCACCGTCCGCACCCCCGCCCGCACCGGTGCGGTGGTGGCGCTCGGCGACTCCATCACGGACGGGTGGGAGTCCACCACGGACCTCAACCGCCGCTGGCCCGACCAGCTCTCCCGCCGCCTCCAGCACTCCCGCGCCACGACCGTCCGCGGTGTGGCCAACGCGGGCATCTCCGCCAACAAGGTGCTCGCCGACGGCGCCTCGCCGAGCGCCCTCAACCGCCTCGACCGCGACGTGCTCTCCCACCCGGGCGTCCGCACGGTCCTGGTGTTCGAGGGCGTCAACGACCTCAAGGCCCGCACCGGCGTCACGGCCCAGGACCTGATCGACGGCTACCGGGAGATCGCCGACCGCGTCCACGCGGCCGGCCACTGCGTGGTCGGCGCCACGATCGCGCCGTTCAAGGGCTGGCCCGAATGGGACCCGGCGGCCGAGGCGGTACGCCAGGAGGTCAACGCCTTCATCCGCACCGGCGGGCTGTTCGACGCCGTGGCCGACTTCGACCGGGCGGTGCGCAGCCCCGACGACCCCGAGAGCATCCGGCCCGCCTACGACAACGGCGACCACCTGCACTTCACCGACGCGGGCATGCGGGCGATGGCCGACGAGGTCCGCCTGAAGGACCTGGAGTGCGCCTCGGGCCCGGGGCGGTGACGTCGCCCGGCCCCCTGCGCCCGCCCGGTGCGACCCGGTGTCCGGCGCACCGGGCACGGCCGGAACAATGCAGGTCCCGGCACGGTTCCCACTGAGGAACGCCGCAGCACACCTGGGAGAAGGGCGACACACACGATGACAAGGACCGAGGAGAAGGCGCTGCTCGCGGGCGGATGCTTCTGGGGCATGCAGGAGCTGATCCGCACGCTGCCGGGCGTGCTGAGCACCCGGGTGGGGTACAGCGGCGGCGACGTCCCCGACGCGACCTACCGCGACCACGGCACGCACGCCGAGTCGATCGAGATCACCTACGACCCGACGGTCACCGACTACCGGACGATCCTGGAGTACTTCTTCCAGATCCACGACCCGACGACGAAGAACCGCCAGGGCAACGACATCGGCATGAGCTACCGCTCCGCGATCTTCTACTACGACGACGAGCAGAAGCGCGTCGCCGAGGACACGATCGCCGACGTCGACGCGTCCGGACTGTGGCCGGGCAAGGTGGTCACCGAGGTGACCCCCGCCGGACCCTTCTGGGAGGCCGAGCCGGAGCACCAGGACTACCTGCAGCGCTACCCGGACGGCTACACCTGCCACTTCCCGCGCCCCGACTGGCGCCTGCCCAAGCGCGCGGCGTCCTGAGCCGTCACCGGCACACGACAGGGGGCGCGCTCGCACGACGAGCGCGCCCCCTGTGTCGTGCGCGAAGGTGACCTCCGGTCAGGAGACGCGCGATCGGCTCCTGGAGGTACGGCGTGCGTCCCGCACCCGGGACGGTCACGGCGCCGGCGCGCACCGCCGTCGTGAACTCCCGGCGCGGCGCCGGCGTGGCGGGAGGGGCCTTCGGGGGGAGGCTCCCCCGGCGGCCCGCCGCCTGGGACGGGCGTCAGCCGAACTGGCCGGGCCGGTAGTCGCCCGCGGGCTGCTGGTTGACGACGTTGATCCGGTTGTAGGCGTTGATGATCGCGATCAGCGAGATCAGCGCGGCCAGCTGGTCCTCGTCGTAGTGCTGGGCGGCGTTCGCCCACGCCTCGTCGCTCACCCCGCCGGCCGCGTCCGCGATCCGGGTGCCCTGCTCGGCCAGTTCGAGCGCGGCGCGCTCCGCCTCGGTGAAGACGGTGGCCTCGCGCCAGGCGGCGACCAGGTTGAGGCGCAGCTGCGTCTCGCCCGCGGCGGCGGCGTCCTTGGTGTGCATGTCGGTGCAGAAGCCGCAGCCGTTGATCTGGCTGGCGCGGATCTTCACCAGCTCCTGGGTGGCGTGCGGCAGACCGGAGTCCGTCACCGCCCTGCCCGCCGAGTTGATGTGCCGCAGCACCTTGCCGGCGACGGGGTTGGCGAAGAAGTCGATACGCGCGTTCATGTGCTCTCCATGGTCGGTCCGTCGTTGCGGTGTCGCTTCACTGACGGAACGGCCGCGCGATGTGTGACGACCCCGCGTGTGTGACCTACGTCTCACCCTTCGTCGTTCCTGTACGGCATGCCGTCCGGCGGGCACCGGACCTGCCGATAACCTTTCCGGGTGGACGGGGAGCGGGGTGCCGGGTGAGTGAGCGTCGGGAACGCGACTGGACGGCGATGACGCCCGGAGACTTCGACCGCGAGGCCCCGTTGTGCCTCGGCGTGGGCACCGGCCCCGTCGTCGTCCCCGCCGAGCCGGACGAGTACGGCACCGAGCCGCTCTTCGGCGACGAGGTCCCGGCGCGCCGCCCGGCCCCGCGCCGCACCCCGCGCCGGATCTCCCCGGACGGACAGCAGGAACCGCTGTTCTGATCCCGCACCGACTCCCGCGCCGCCTCCGGGCGAGGCGGCGTGAAATCGATGTACTTTGAAACCAAGGTGAGGGGTACGCGGCGGGAGCGGTCCGAACTTCCCGCAGTTGCCCGTCAGCCGGCCGCACGCGCCCGTCAACGACATGCTGCGCGACGGCATGCACCAGAGGCCGTGCACCGGGGCGTGGCGCCCTGCCAGTCCAACTCCCTGGACGGCGGCTGCCCGTTCACCGCGGGCGCGGACATGAGCGCCTACGTCGAGACGCCGGTGACCGTCCCCGAGGGACGGAAGGTGCGCGAGGCCCCGGAGTCGTTCGCCGGCCACTTCAGCCGGCCCCGCCGCTTCTGGCTGAGCATGAGCCCGGTGGAGCGCGAGCACATCATCGGCGCGTACGCCTTGGAGCTGGGCAGGTGCTACGAGGAGGCGATCAGGAAGCGCACCCTCCAGGTGCCGGCCGACATCGACCCCGAGCTGTGCTCCCGCGTCGCCGACGGCCTCGGCCTGCCCTCGCCGGAGCCGACGGTGCCGCTCGCCGACGTCGAGCCGAGCCCTCCGGGGGCGCGGGGAACTGCGCGTTCGGCCCGTGTGGTGCCGCGCCTGCCGGGGCGGCGTCGGTCCCGGGCCCGGGGGCGGGCTGCGGGTGGCGCCCGCCGTGAGTGTCACGCCCTCCGGGGGCGCGGGGAACTGCGCGTTCGGCCCGCACGGTGCCGCGCCCGCCGACACCGCGTCGCCCGACCCGGACGCACGCGAGCCCCGGCGGCCACAGCCGTACAGTGGAAGTGACGGCCGTGTCCGCCGGGCCCGGTCCGCGGGCCCGCGTACCGCGCCCGCCCCCCACCGGAAGCCGGATCGACCATGCGCCACCAGCCCAGCCCGTCCCACGGCTCCCAGGAGCCCCTCTTCGGCATCGACGCGATGCCGCAGGCGAAGTCGGCGGAACCGGCCCCCTCGCCGGCCCCCTCACCGACGCCCTCCGCCTTCCGGGACTCGCCGCAGGCCCGCCGGCTGCTGGCGGTCAAGGAGATCCACGCCGAACCGGCCGCGGCCGCGTCCCCCCGGGGCAGGCAGATCCTGGCCCGCTTCCCCGAGGCGCGGCTCGTCGAGGTGGCCTCCCACTGGCGCATCCCCGAGCTGCACGGCAACGAGGGCAGCGCCGACCGCTGGATGCGGATCAAACGCGAGACCCTCGTGCTGGGCGTGCGGAAGAAGCTCACCACCCGCCCGAACGGCCGCTCCGCCGACTGGATCGCCCCCGGCCCCTCCAACGGCTGCGCCCTGTCCTGCGTGTACTGCTACGTGCCCCGCCGCAAGGGCTTCGCCAACCCGATCACGCTGTTCACCAACATCGACGCGATCGTCGCCCACCTCGGCCGCCACGTCACCGCGCAGGGGCCGAAGACGGAACCGAACCAGTGCGACCCCGAGGCGTGGGTGTACGACATCGGGGAGAACGGCGACTCCTCGGTCGACGCCCTGGTCTGCGACAACACCGCCGACCTGATCCGCGCCTTCCGCGACTGGCCCACCGCGAAGGCGTCCTTCGCCACCAAGTTCGTCAACCCGGACCTGCTGGAGCTGGACCCGCGCGGCCGCACCCGCATCCGCTTCTCGGTGATGCCGGCCGACGACTCCCGCCTGCTGGACCTGCGCACCAGCCCGGTGGACCGGCGGATCGCCGCCGCCGCGGACTTCCTCGACGCGGGCTACGAGGTGCACTTCAACCTCTCGCCCGTCGTCGTCCGCCCCGGCTGGCAGGACGCGTGGGACGGACTGCTGCGCCACATGGACGACGTACTGCCGGAGCGGGTCAAACGCCAGGCGCTGGCCGAGGTCATCATGCTCACCCACAACGCGGACCTGCACGAGGTCAACCTCCGCTGGCACCCGCGCGGCGAGGACGTGCTGTGGCAGCCCGCCGCGCAGGAGACCAAGCGCTCCCAGAACGGCGCCCTGAACCTCCGCTACCACGCGGGCGTCAAACGCCAGGCCCTCGCCGAACTGCGCGACCTCATCCAGCGCCGCACCCCGTGGCTGGGCGTCCGGTACGCCTTCTGAGCCGCCGCCGGGCCATCCCAGGGCGACGCGGGCACCCCGCGACAACGGGGATTAAGGGTAGGCTAACCTTGCCTCGTGATTCCTGGTGAAGAGGCGTCCTCGGGCCTGAGCGGGCATGAACTGGCGGCCACCGGCGTGACCGTGGCGTACGACGGCACGGACGTCGTGCACGACGCGGACCTGACGCTGCGGCCCGGTGAGGTGACCGCGCTCGTCGGACCCAACGGCAGCGGCAAGTCGACCCTGCTGCGCACCGTCGCCCGGCTGCAGCGGCCCCGGCACGCGGCCCTCACGATCGACGCCGCCACCGACGCGCTCGCGCTCAGCCCCCGGGAGTTCGCCCGCCGCGTCGCCCTGCTGCTGCAGAGCCGGCCCACGCCGAGCGGCCTGAGCGTGCGGGACGTCGTGGACTTCGGCCGCTACCCGCACCGCGGCCGCTGGGGCGGCACCGACCCGGGCGGCCGGGCCGCCGTCGACCGCGCCCTCGCCCTCACCGGCGTCACCGAACTCGCCGACCGCGGCGCCGAACACCTCTCCGGCGGACAGCTCCAGCGCGTCTGGCTGGCCGGCTGCCTCGCCCAGGAGACCGGCGTCCTGCTCCTCGACGAGCCCACCACCTACCTCGACCTGCGCTACCAGGTCGAACTCCTCGACCTCGTGCGCGATCTGGCGGACGGCCAGGGCATCGCCGTCGGGGTCGTGCTGCACGACCTCGACCAGGCGGCCGCCGTCGCCGACCGCGTCGTGCTCCTGTCGGCCGGACGCGTCGTCGCCGAAGGAACACCCGAGGACGTCCTCACCCCCGAGCGGCTGACCGAGGTCTACGGCATCCGTATCGAGGTCGACACCGACCCCCTCACCGGCCGTCTGCGCACCCGCGCCATCGGCCGCCACCACACCCGAACCGAAAGGCTCCGCACCCTCTCATGAGACGCCGTCTGCGCACCGCGCCCCTGGCCGCCGTCGCCGCCCTGCTGCTCGCCGCCTGCGGCACCACCGAACCCGCGGCCGACGACGAGCCCAAGGCGTCGGCCGAGCCCATCACCCTCACCGACGCGTCGGGCGCGAAGGTGGAACTCGACGGCCCCGCGAAGAAGGTCGTCGGCACCGAGTGGAACGTCGTCGAGCACCTGGTATCGCTCGGCGTGGAGCCGGTCGGCGTGGCCGACGTCAAGGGCTACGAGACCTGGAACAGCGCCGCACCGCTCACCAACGACGCCAAGGACATCGGCACCCGTGGCGAGCCCAGCGTGGACACCATCGCCTCGCTGAACCCCGACCTCATCGTCGCCACCACCGACCTCCAGCCGAACGCGGTCAAGCAGTTGCGGAGGATCGCCCCGGTCCTCGAGGTGAAGTCCGCCGACGCCTCCGACCCGGTCGGGCAGATGCTGGAGAACCTCGACCTCATCGCCGAGGCCACCGGCACCACCGAGCAGGCCGCCGGCCTGAGGAAGAACTTCGACGCCAAGCTCGCCGAGGGCGCCAAGGCCCTCGAGGACGCCGGCCTCAAGGGCGCCGGGATCGCCTTCGCCGACGGCTACGTCGTCTCCAACCAGGTCTCCGTGCGCCCCTACACCTCCGGCTCGCTCGTCGGCGGCGTCAACGAGCGGCTCGGCCTGAAGAACGCCTGGAAGCTGAAGGGCGACGAGGCGTACGGTCTCGCCTCCACCGACGTGGAGGGCCTGACCGGCCTCGGCAAGGTCCAGTTCGCCTACATCGGCAACGAGCAGGACGCCGCCAGCGACCCGTTCGCCAACGAGCTGAAGAACAACTCCGTGTGGAAGTCGCTGCCGTTCGTGAAGTCCGGTGACGTGCACCGGCTGGACGACGGCATCTGGATGTTCGGCGGCACCGGCTCGATGGAGCGCTACGTCGACTCCCTCGTCACGGCGCTGACGAAGTAGCGCGATGGCCGTCACCGCCACCCCTCCCTCCGTCCGCCCGGAGACGGCTCCGTCCCGGGCGGGCGCGGCCGCGGTGACGACCGCGCTCGTGCTCCTGGTCGCCGCCCTCGCCGTCGTCGACATCACCCAGGGCACGGCCGCGGTCGGCCCGGCCGAGGTGCTCAAGGCCCTCACCGGCCGGGCCGACCCGGACGACGCGTCCGTCGTCATCGCCTCGCGGCTGCCCCGGATGGCCGCCGGACTGCTCGTGGGCGCCGCCCTCGGCATCGCGGGTCTCGCCCTGCAGGCCGTCAGCCGCAACGTCCTGGCCTCCCCGGACACCCTCGCCGTCAACGCGGGCTCCTACTTCGCCCTCGGCGTCGCCGCCGTCACCGGCCTCTCGCTGCCGCTGCTCGCCTCCTCGGCCGTCGCCTTCGCGGGCGGTCTCGCCGCGGCGGCCGTCGTCCTCGGCCTGTCGGGGCTCGGCGCGGGCACCGTACGGCTCGTCCTGGCCGGCACCGCGCTCACGCTCGGCCTCACGGCCGTCACCGAGGGGCTGCTCCTGCTGTTCCCGGAGGAGACCGAGGGCCTCTACCAGTGGAACCAGGGCAGCATCGCCCAGAACGGTTTCGACGGCGTGCTGCAGACGCTGCCCGTCGTCGTGGCCGGAGTCGCCGGACTGCTCCTCGTCGCGCGGCGGGTCGACGCCCTCGCGCTCGGCGACGACACCGCGCGCGGCCTGGGCGTGCCGGTACGGGCCACCCGTGTCACGGCGGTCGTGCTGGCGACGCTGCTGTCCGCCGCGGCCGTCACCCTCGCCGGCCCGATCGGCTTCGTCGGCCTGTGCGCCCCGGCGCTCGCCCGCCCCCTCGCCCGCTGGGTCCGCGGCCTGCGGCGGCTGCGCGTGGGCGCGCCGGTCACCGGTCTCGTCGGCGCCGCGCTGGTGCTCGGCGCCGACGTGCTGCTGCGCGCGCTGATCGACGCGGACACCGCGGTCGCGGTGCCCACGGGCGTGGTCACCAGCTTCGTGGGGGCGGCCTTCCTGGTGGTGATGGCGGCCAGGCTGCGCGACACGGGCGGTGCCGCCGCGGCCGACAAGCTGAGCATCCGCAGCCGCACGGTCTTCGTGGTCACGCTCGTGGTGCTGGTGCTCGCCCTGGCCGGCGTCGTCGTCGCGGGGCTGCTGCTCGGCGACCACAAGCTGCTGCTGGGCGACGTGGTCAACTGGGTGCAGGGCAGGGCGGGCCGGACGGTCTCCTTCGTCCTGGACACCCGCGTCCCGCGGGTGCTCGCCGCGCTCCTCGCCGGCGCCGCCCTCGCGCTGGCCGGCACGCTCGTCCAGGCCGTCACCCGCAACCCCCTCGCCGAACCCGCCGTCCTCGGCGTCTCCGGCGGCGGCGCGCTCGGCGCGGTCGTCCTCGTGACCACCGTTCCGGTCGCCGGGGGATGGAGCGTCTCCGCGGCGGCCTTCGCGGGGTCGGCCCTCACCGCGGTCCTCGTGTTCGGACTCGCGGCGCACGGGGGGTTCCAGCAGAACCGGCTGGTCCTCGTCGGCATCGGCGTGGCCTCGGGGACGACCGCCGTGATCAGCCTGCTGATCGTGCTCACGGACCCCTTCAACGCCACCAAGGCCCTCACCTGGCTGTCGGGCTCCACCTACGGCCGTGGCCTGCCCGACGTGCTGCCCCTCGCGGCGGTGCTCGCCGTCGGCGCGGCGGTGGCGGGCGTCCGGCACCGGGAACTCGACCTGGTCTCCCTGGACGAGGACACCCCGAGGCTCCTCGGCCTCGGCCTCACGCGGGGCCGGCTCGGCTTCCTCGTGCTCAGCGTGCTGCTCACCGCGACCGCCGTGGCCGCCGCGGGCACCATCGGCTTCGTCGGCCTGGTGGCCCCGCACGCCGCGCGCGCCCTGGTCGGCCGCCGGCACACCCGGGTGCTGCCGGTCGCCGTGCTGCTGGGCGCCGTCCTCGTGTGCACGGCGGACCTGCTGGGCCGCACCGTCATCGCCCCGGCACAGCTGGGCGCCGGCCTGATGACGGCCGTGATCGGCACGCCGTACTTCCTCTACGTGCTGGTGCGTGCCCGCCGTTAGGCGGTGCGGGACGTCACCGCGGGCCTCACGGCGGGATCCGGCCTCCCGCCGTGAGGCCCGCGGCCGTTCCCCGGCGGGTGACGGTCAGCCGAGGGCCTTCACGGCCTGGCAGTAGGTCCACGCGGTGCTGTCGCCGGCGGTCCTGGTGGCGCCGCTGCAGCCGTCGGAGAACCCGGAGCACGCGCCGGACACCCCGCCCGCGTGGGCGCGCGTGGGCACCCTCGGCGCGCGGCGAGGACGTCCCGAACGGGCGGGCGGCCCGGCGAGCCGCTCACCGGGCCGTCCGAGGAGCGGGGGCGGATCAGCCCGCCACGTCCGTGCTCCTCCACCGCCGGCCGGCGGGGCGGCCCGGTGGTCACCGCCGGGCCCTCGTGCGCGGCCTGACCGCCGGCCTCGGGCCGCCGTCCGGCGGCCGCGTCGACCAGGGGCCGGGCGCCGTCACCGGCCGTGGACGCGATCCGCCGCGCGGCCGGGTCCGGCCTCCCGGTACGGGGTTCGGCCACCGGCACGTCGTCCCGCACGGCCGGACGCCGGTCCCCGCGGGCGGACTCGTAGCGCCGGCGCGACCCCGCGGACGCCCTCGGCCACGAACGACGCCGCCGGCCGGGAGAGGACGGCCCCCGGAACGGCGCGGGCCGTTCCGGGGGAGCGCCCGCCGGTCAGGAGGCGGGCTGTCGCAGGACGGCGACGGCGCGCGGGCCGAGGGTGAGGGAGCCGTCGGCGCCGGTGTCGCCGAGCAGCACCTCGCCGTCGAGACCGGGCACCGGGACGGCGTCGTCGGTGCGGTTCACCAGGAACAGGAAGCGGCCCCCGGGGCCCCGGCGCACCACCGGCTCGACCGAACCCCGCGCCCCGGCGGGCAGTTCGCTCTCCACACCGGCCGGTTCCAGCAGGCGCGGCAGCAGCGACACCAGGCCGTCCACGCCGAGCCGCGTGGAGACGTACGCGGCGGTGCCGCGGCCCGTGGGGCGCCGGGTGACGGCGGGCCGGCCGGCCTGCTCGCCGGTGCGGTAGCGGACGAGGACCTCCGTGTCGTCGGCGGTCACCGTGATCCGGTCGGTCCACAGGGTGCCGGTGGTGGCGTCGTCCAGCTCCACGCTGTCCCCGGCGAGCAGCGGCCCGAACTCCTCCACCCGGATGCCCAGCAGGTCCCGCAGGGCGCCCGGGTAGCCGCCGAGCCACACGTGGTCGTGCTCGTCGACGATCCCGGAGAAGTACGTCGTGATCAGGTGGCCGCCCTGCTCGGTGTACCGGGTGAGGGTCTCGGCCAGGCCGGCGGGCACCACGTGCAGCACGGGCGCGATCAGCACCTGGTGGCGCCGCGGATCGGACCGGGTGGTGACGAGGTCGGCGCGGATGCCGAGGCGGAGCAGCGCCGAGTACCAGTCGAGAGCCTCCTGCCGGTACCGCAGCAGGGCGGTGGGGTGCGAGTCCTGCTCGCTGGCCCACCAGGAGTCCCAGTCGTACACGATGCCGACCGCGGCGGGCTCCCGCTCGCTGCCGGCGACCGGGGCCAGCGTCTTCAGCGTGGCGCCCAGTTCGGCCACCGCGCGGAACAGTTCGCTGTCCGCGCCGGCGTGCGGCACCATCGCCGAGTGGTACTTCTCGGCGCCGGCCGCCGACTGCCGCCACTGGAAGAAGCAGACCGCGTCCGCGCCGTGCGCCACGTGCAGCAGGGAGTCGCGGGCCAGCTCGCCGGGGCGCTTGGCCACGTTCACCGGCTGCCAGTTGACGGCGCTGGTGGAGTGCTCCATCAGGAACCACGGCCGGCCGCCGGAGATGCCGCTGGTGAGATTGGCGGAGAAGGACAGCTCGTCGCGGTCCTGCGGGCCGGGGTGCACGTAGTGGTCGTTGGAGACGAAGTCGATCTCCTCCGCCCAGTCCGCGTAGTCCATGCCCTTGGTGTTGCCCATCACCATGAAGTTGGTGGTGACCGGCACGTCCGGGGTGATCTCGCGCAGCAGGTCCCGCTCGGCCCGCAGATGGTCCTTCAGCGCGTCCGACGAGAACCGCTTGAAGTCCAGCTGCTGCGTCGGGTTGGGGTGCGAGGCGGCCAGCCGCGGCGGCAGGATCTGCTCCCAGGCGGAGTAGCGCTGCGACCAGAACGCGGTGCCCCAGGCGTCGTTGAGGGCGTCCAGCGTGCGGTACCGCTCGCGCAGCCACTCCCGGAAGGCGCGGGCCGCGTCGTCGGAGTAGTCGTACACGTTGTGGCAGCCCAGCTCGTTGCTGACGTGCCAGGCGACGAGCGCCGGATGGTCCCGGTAGCGCTCGGCGAGCCCGCGGACCAGGCGCAGCGCGTGCTCGCGGAAGACGGGCGAGGTGGGCCGCCAGTGCTGGCGGGCGCCCGGCCACAGGGTCTCGCCGGTCGCGGTGACCGGGAGGACCTCCGGGTGGGCGGTGGTCAGCCACGGCGGCGGGGAGGCGGTCGCGGTGGCCAGGTCGACGCCGACGCCGCCCTCGTGCAGCAGGTCGAGCACCTCGTCCAGCCAGCCGAAGTCCCAGGTGTCCGCCGTGGGCTGGAGCCGGGCCCAGGAGAAGATCCCGACGGACACGACGTTGACGCCCGCCTCCCGCATCAGCCGGACGTCCTCCTCCCACACGGACCGGGGCCACTGCTCCGGGTTGTAGTCGGCGCCGAAGAGGAGACGGGGGGCGGTGTCACCGTCCGCCCCGCCGGTGCGGGACAGGAGGGTGGAGATCATGGTGGTCCTTCCGGTGGGCGCATCGGGCGGCGCGCGGGGCGCGCGCGCCGCCCGCGGGGTGGTGCGTGTCGCTACTTCTCGACGGTGAAGCCCTGTTCCTCGCCGTACTTCACCGAGGCGTCCTGCCAGGTCTTCAGGCCGTCCTCCAGCCGGGTGCCGGAGATGTAGGCCTTGCCGACGGTGTCGTTGAAGATCGAGTTGGCGTACGCCTGGAAGGGCAGGTACGACCAGTCGTCGGCGACGTTCGCGGCGGAGGCGGCGAAGATCTCGTTGGCCTTCTGGCCGCCGAAGTACGGGAACTCCTTGCCGAGGAACCCGGCGGACTTCAGCTCCGCCCGGGTGGCGGGGAAGGCGCCCTCGGAGACGCGGGAGGCGACGCCCTCACCGGAGTTGGCGTACTCCACGAAGGCGTAGGCCAGTTCCTTGTTCTCGGCGAGTGCCGGCACGGTCAGCGCGCTGCCGCCGTTCTCCGCGCTGGCCTCGTCGCCCTCGGTCCACGCGGGCAGCGGGGCCACGCGCCACTGGCCGGAGGCGTTCGGCACGCCGGACTCGAAGTTGGCGGGCATCCAGGCGCCGGTGGCCAGGGTGGCGATGGTGCCGTCGCCGAGACCCTTGTACCAGTCGTCGGTCCAGCTGGTGACGGGCGCGAGCAGCTTCTCGTCGATCAGCTTCTGCCAGACGGCCGTGAACTTCTCGGTGTCCGGGTCGTCGAAGTCGATCTTCACCGTGGTGCCGTCGACCTTGTAGGGCCGCGAACCGGCCTGCCAGAGGAGGCTGGTGGTGAAGCCGGCGTCACCGGTGTCGTTGGCGATGTAGGCCTTCGGGTCGGCCTTGTGCAGTTTGCGGGCCGCGTCCAGGTACTCGTCCCAGGTGGTCGGGACGGCGATCTTGTACGTGTCGAAGACCTTCTTGTTGTAGAACAGCGCCATCGGGCCGGAGTCCATCGGCAGGCCGTAGACCTTGTCGCCCTCGGTGACGGCGTTCCACGGGCCCGGGGTGTACGTCGAGGCCAGCTTGTCCGCGCCGAAGCCGGACAGGTCGGTCAGGCCCTTGGTGAGGGAGTACTGGCCGATCGAGAAGTACTCGAGCTGGGCGACGTCCGGGACGCCCTTGCCGGCGGATATGGCGTTCGACAGCGCGGTGTAGTGCTTGTCGCCGGAACGCTCGCTCACCAGGTTGATCTTGACCTTGGGGTGCTTCTTCTGGAACTCGGCGGCGACCGTCTTCAGCGTGGGCTCCCACGACCAGACGGTGACCGTGCCGCCCTTGTCCAGGGCCGCCTGGATGTCCCCGGCGGAGACCGGCTCGGCGCCGGCGCCGTCGTCCGAGCCGCCGCAGGCGGTGGCGCCCAGGGCGAGGGAGGTCACGAGGGCGATGCCGCCCAGCAGGCGGCTGGTCCTTCTGCGCATGAGTGTGGATCCACTTCTTCGTGGGTGGGACGGGGAGGGGTGGAGGACGGGGGAACGTGGGGTGAGCAGGGGATCAGGGACTGGCGGGCCGCCGGGTCACTCCTTGACGCTTCCGGCGGCGAGACCCGACTGCCAGTACTTCTGCAGCAGCAGGAACGCGGCGACGAGCGGCACGATCGTGAGGAGGGAGCCGGTGATCACCAGGTTGAAGATCACCTCGCCGCCGACGGTCTCCGCCTGGGAGTTCCAGGCGCTCAGGCCCAGGGTCAGGGGGTACCAGTCCGGGTCCTTGAGCATGATCAGCGGCAGGAAGTAGTTGTTCCAGGTGGCGACCGTGGTGAACAGCAGCACGGTCACGATGCCGGGGGCCAGCAGCGGGAGCGCGACCTGGAAGAAGGTGCGCGCCTCGCCCGCGCCGTCCATCCGGGCGGCCTCGAGAAGCTCGGCGGGGATCGCCTCGGTGGCGAAGACCCACATCAGGTAGAGGCCGAACGGCGACACCAGCGACGGCAGGATGACCGCCCACGGGGTGTCGGTCAGCCCCATCTTGCTGAACATCAGGAAGGTGGGGACGGCCAGCGCGGTGCCGGGCACGGCCACCGCGCCGATCACCGTGGCGAAGACGCCGCGCTTGCCGGGGAAGTCGAACTTCGCCAGCGCGTACCCGCCGAGCACCGCCAGCAGGGTCGCGCCGCCGGCGCCCAGCACCACGTACAGCAGGGTGTTCAGCAGCCAGCGGGTGAAGATGCCGTCGCCGTAGGTGAACGTGTCGCGGATGTTCTCCCACAGGGCGAAGTCGTCCGCGAACCACAGGCCGCCCGAGTCCGCCAGACCCGCCTGCGTCTTGGTGGCGTTGACGACGAGCCAGATCAGCGGGACGACGGTGTAGAGGACGACCAGCGAGGTCAGCGCGGTCAGCAGCTTGCTGCGCCGGGGCCGGCCCGGCCGGTGCGCCTTGGCGCGGCGCAGACGCGGGGCGCTCCTCGCGCCGCCGGGGGCCGCGGCGGCGGGTGCGGGGGTGGTGACAGGAGTGGTCATCGGGTCACGCTCCCTTGCGCATGCCGCGAAGCTGCACGACGTAGGCGACCACCATGGTGATCAGGCCCATGATGATGGCCACGGTCGCGGAGTAGTTGTGCTGCTGGCCGCTGAAGGACAGCGAGTACGTGTAGAAGTTCGGCGTGTAGTCCGTCGTGATGGCGTTGCGGGCCAGCGGACGCAGGATGCTCGGCTCGTTGAAGAGCTGGAAGCTGCCGATGACGGAGAAGATCGTCGCGATCACCAGCGCGCCGCGGATGGCGGGCAGCTTGATCGCGGTGATCACCCGCCACTGGCTCGCACCGTCGATCTCCGCCGCCTCGTACAGGGAGTGCGGGACGACCCGCAGCGCCGAGTAGAAGATCAGCATGTTGTAGCCGACGAACTCCCACGTCACGATGTTGCCGATGGAGGCCAGCATCAGGTCGGCGGAGAGCGGGTCGGGCAGCGACCAGCCGAAGGCGGAGTTGACGTCCCCGACCAGGCCGTACTTGGTGCCGTACATGAAGCCCCACATCAGGGTGGCGACCACGGCGGGCACCGCGTACGGCAGGAAGATCGTGATGCGGAAGAAGCTCGTGCCGTAGAGCCGTCCGCTGTCCAGCGCGAGCGCCACCAGCAGGGCGATGCCCAGCATGAGGGGCACCTGAATCACGAGGAACAGCGTCACCCGGCCCAGCGACGCCCAGAACAGCTCGTCCTCGAGCGCCTGCCGGTAGTTCTCCAGACCGACGAACGTGGTGCCGCCGATGAGCTGGTCGCGGAACAGGCTGAGATAGACCGAGTAGACGATCGGTGCGAGGAAGACCAGGGCGAACACGGCCGCGAACGGGCCGATGAACCCCCAGCCCTTCCATGAGCGCCGGTCCGGTCTCACCGGAGGCGGGGCCGGCCGCGGCTCTGCGGCCGCCGGCGGTTGCAGCGTCGTCATGTCGTTCCTCGCTGTTCGGCGTTCCGGTCACCAGCGGCTCGGCACCCGGCACGGAGCCGGGCGGCAGGTCGCCCGGTCGGATGTTTGCGTAAACATCACTCGGCGCGGAAGCGTCTCGGAGCTGTTATGTTTACGTAAACATCCGGTGGCGGCATGTCTACACTGCCCCGATGACGACGGTCAAGGGTCCCCAGAAGGACCGTGACACGAGAGACAGGAAGGCGGGGGCAGCGCGTGGAGACGGTCGATGAAGCGGCGGTGGACCCGAGCGGCCCGGCCGCCGCGACGGGAGCCGGCCAGGGGACGGACGTCCCCGCCGCCCCCGCTCCCCGGCGCCGCACCCGGGCCCGCGCCACCGCCTCCATGGCGGACGTGGCACGGCTCGCGGGAGTGTCGGCCCAGACCGTCTCCCGCGTCTCCAACGGCTACCCGGGGGTGACCGAGGGGACCCGCCGCCAGGTGCTCGCCGCGATGAAGGAGCTCGGCTACCGGCCCAACAGCGCCGCCCGCGCCCTCAAGCGGGGCGAGTTCCGCACCATCGGCGTCATCACCTTCACCCTCTCCACCACCGGCAACGTCCGCACCCTGGAGGCCATCGCCACCTCCGCCGCGCGCGAGGGGTACGCGGTGACGCTGCTGCCGGTGGCCGTGCCCACCCAGGACGAGGTGCGCGGCGCGTTCTCCCGCCTCGAGGAGCTCGCCGTCGACGCCGTGATCGTCATCATGGAGGTGCACCTCCTGGACGCGGCGACGGTCCAACTCCCGCCGCACGTCCAGGTGGTGGTGGTCGACTCCGACGCCGGCGACCGCTACACGGTCGTCGACACCGACCAGCACGGCGGCACCCGCGCCGCCGTCCGGCACCTGCTCGGCCTCGGCCACCGCACCGTGTGGCATCTGGCCGGTCCCGAGGACTCGTTCGCCGCCCAGCGCCGCACGGACGCCTGGCGCGCCGCGCTCGCCGAGGCGGGGCGGGAACCGCCGCCGCTCGTCCGCGGCGACTGGTCGGCCGAGTCCGGCTACCGGGCCGGCCTCGGACTCGCCGCCCGCGAGGACTGCACGGCCGTCTTCGCCGCCAACGACCAGATGGCGCTGGGGCTGTTGAGAGCCCTGCACGAACACGGCAGACGGGTACCGGACGACGTCAGCGTGGTCGGCTTCGACGACATCCCCGAGGCGTCCTCCTTCCTGCCCCCGCTGACCACCCTGCACCAGGACTTCGCCGAGGTGGGACGGCTCTGCGTGCAGGCGGTGCTGCGCAAGATGCGGCAGGAGGGCCCGGAGCGGGGTACCACACTGGTCCCGGCACGGCTCGTGCTGCGTGAGAGTACGGCGCCGCCGCCGGAGGGGCGCTGAGGGACACGTCGCCGACGCGCGGCGCCGACCCGTTTGCACTCCGTCGGAGCGTTCCTCGAACAGCGCCTCACCGGAGCCGACGAAGAGAAGCCCGGGGAGGCCGAGGACGGGGGCGATCCAGCGGTTGGCCTCGTCCCTCCATGTGGTCGCCCGGCACAGGCCGTACCCCAGCCGGAGCGGGTGAGGCCCGTGCCCGGGAGCGAGCCGGACCCGCCCGGGGCGTCGTCGGGACGACGGACTCACGTCGTCGTGGTGGGCGGTGTTCCGGGGACCCTGAGGCTGGTGCAGCCGGCGGGGCGCCTCCCGGGCCGGGCCGCGTAGGGGCTGAGGGGCCCGTCCGCGTCGAGAACAGCAGCGGTCGGCCCACGGAACGGATCTTCCTCGTCGCGGGCGGCGGTCCCGGGTCCTGGGAGAGGGCCGGGCGACGGCCGTCACACTGCTCCGGCACACACCGTGCTACTGTCGATCTCTGTTGTGGTCGTGCGGTCATCGACCCGCGGGACCGGAGGGACCGGCACCGCGCCGGCGCCTACTGCGCAGCAGGATCTCACACGGATCACACGGAGAGGTGCACGCTCCGGTCGCTGCCTCCCCTGGGTCGCGTCCTCACCGGGCGGAACCGCCCCGCGACCCCATTCACCCAGGCTCGTTCTTGCAATTCCCCGCGTTCCCCAGCGGCGGACATTCCTTGAGACGCGCCACATCAAGGAAGGTTCTCCGTGACACAGGCACGCGCGAACGACCGAACCGCCCGCACCCGCTCCGCCGGCAAGGGCTCCACGAAGGGCGGCCGCCGTTTCGGCGCCGCGGGCGGCCGCGGCGGTGCGCCGCGACAGTCCAAGGGCGGCTCGGGCCGCAGGACCGTGACGACGGGGGAGTTCGCCCTCCCCGAGACGATCACCCCCGCCCTCCCCGCGGTGGACGCCTTCGAGGACCTCGGTCTCCCCGGCGAGATGCTGGCCACCCTCGGCCGCGAAGGCGTCACCGCGCCGTTCCCCATCCAGGCGGCCACGCTGCCGAACTCCCTGGCCGGCCGTGACGTCCTCGGCCGCGGCCGCACCGGCTCCGGCAAGACCCTCGCCTTCGGCCTGCCGCTGCTCGCCCGCACGGCCGGCCGCCGCGCCGAGCCCCGCAAGCCGCTCGCCCTCGTCCTCGTCCCCACCCGGGAACTCGCCGGACAGGTCACCGATGCGCTGACCCCGTACGCCCGCTCCGTGCGGCTGCGGGTCGCCACCGTGGTCGGCGGGCTGTCGATCGGCAAGCAGGCGTCCGCGCTGCGGGCCGGCGCCGAGGTCGTCGTCGCGACGCCGGGACGGCTGAAGGACCTCGTGGACCGGGGCGACTGCATACTCGACGAGGTCGCCGTCACCGTGCTCGACGAGGCGGACCAGATGACCGACATGGGCTTCATGCCCCAGGTCACCAGGCTGCTCGACCTGGTGCGCCCCGACGGACAGCGGCTGCTGTTCTCCGCCACGCTCGACCGCAACGTCGACCAGCTCGTCCGCCGCTACCTCAGCGACCCGGTAGTCCACTCCGTCGACCCGTCCGCGGGCGCGGTGACCACCATGGAGCACCACGTGCTCCACATCGACGACGCGGACAAGCGCCGCACGACGACCGAGATCGCGGCCCGGGACGGCCGGGTCATCATGTTCCTCGACACCAAGCACGCGGTGGACCGGCTGACCAAGCACCTGCTGAGCAACGGCGTGCGGGCCGCGGGTCTGCACGGCGGCAAGTCGCAGCCGCAGCGGACGCGGACGCTCACCCAGTTCAAGGACGGTCACGTGACCGTGCTGGTGGCGACGAACGTCGCCGCGCGCGGCATCCACGTCGACGACCTCGGCCTGGTCGTCAACGTCGACCCGCCCGGCGACCCCAAGGACTACCTCCACCGCGGCGGCCGCACGGCCCGCGCCGGCGAGTCCGGCAGCGTGATCACCCTGGTCACGCGGGACCAGCGGCGCGACGTCAGCCGGCTGATGTCCCAGGCGGGCATCACCCCGCGCATCACGGAGGTACGGCCGGGCGACGAGGAACTGACCCGCATCACCGGCGCGCGGACGCCCTCCGGCGTCCCGGTCGTCATCACGGTCCCGGTCGTGGAACGCCCCCGCCGCACCGCCACGTCCCCGTCCCGCAACCGCCGCCGCCGCGGCGCACCGGGCCGGCAGGGCCAGGCCCAGCCGAAGGGCGGTACGACCCAGAACGGCGCCCCGGCCGCCCAGGACCGCACCGGCGCCGGCCGGGACCGCCGAGCCGGCGAAGCACCGCGCCGCAAGCCGCGCACGAAGCCGGCGATGGACCGCGCCGCCTAGTCACAGGTCTCCGGACCGGACCGCGCGACGTGGTCCGGTCCGGCGGTGGCCGGCAGTGTGCCGGCCACCGCCGTTCGCCTGTCTCCACCACGCCGTACCACGCCGAGGGCATCGGCACCCAGTGGTCCCTCGCCCGCCGGAGGCGTCGCCGGTGATCGGCGATCCGGTCGTCCGGGAGGACGACCGGCAGCCGCACGGTGACCACGGGGACCCCGCGGCAGCGACGGAGAGCATCCGCAGGCGCCGCTCGCAGCGGCGGGCGCCCGTACCGACATGCCGGGAAAGCGACATGGCGACCCGCCGCACCGGTCACCCTTCGGTGTGCGCCGAAGTGACCGCCCGCTAGCGTGCCCCCATGAGCGTCGTCACCGCACCCGTCCTCCGCCACCACCCCACGCCGCCGGCCGGGGGTGCGGCGTGACGCCGCTCGAGATGGCCGGGGTGTTCGGCGCCGGTGTCGGGGCCGGGGCCTTGAACGCCGTGGTCGGGTCCGGCACGCTCGTGACGTTCCCCGTGCTGCTCGCCGCCGGGCTGTCGCCCCTCACCGCCACCGTGTCCAACGCCCTCGGGCTCGTGCCCGGCGCCGTCAGCGGGGCCGTCGGCTACCGTCGCGAGCTCGCCGGACAGGGCAGCCGTGTCCGCAAGCTCGGCGCCGGTGCCGCGCTCGGAGGGATCACCGGCGCCGTCCTGCTGCTCGCCCTGCCCGCCGAGGCGTTCGAGACCATCGTGCCCTGTCTCGTGGGGCTGGCCCTCGTTCTCGTCGCCCTCCAGCCGCTGATCAGCCGGAAAGTGCGGGAACGCAGGCCGTCGGACCGCCCCGTGCGGCGGGACGGCGGGCGGCCGCTGTTCGCCGGGCTGACGCTCGCCAGCGTCTACGGCGGCTACTTCGCCGCCGCGCAGGGCATCATCTACCTCTCCCTGATGGGCCTGCTCCTCGACGAGCCGCTCCAGCGGCTCAACGCGGTCAAGAACGTCCTCGCCGCCGTCGTCAACACGGTGGCCGCCGTCTTCTTCCTCTTCGTCGCCGACTTCGACTGGACGGCCGTCGCCCTCATCGCGGCCGGCTCCGCGCTGGGCGGACAGCTCGGGGCGGCGACAGGCCGCCGTTTCCGCCCCGCCGTGCTCCGCGCCCTCGTCATCGCCGTCGGGACCGTCGCCCTCGTCCAGCTCCTCCTGCGCTGAGCCGGGAGCGGGGGAGCGGCGCGCACAGCCGGGGCGCGCCCCGGCTCCACAAAGGCTTCGGCACGCCCCTTGTCATCCGTGTACGTCTGCGGTTCCCTCAGGAAGGGAACCTTCCTGACCGTCCATCGCGGACGGAGTCCCCACATGACACCGGCCCCGCACGACATCAGCCTGTCCGAAAACGAACCGAGCCCGAAGCCGACATCGCGAGCCGCCGCAAGGACCGTGTCACCGTCCTCCACGAGATCGCCGACGAGCCCAACGGCGTGAGCTGGTCCCGTGTCAAGGAGTACGCGGAGCGGATCATCCCGGTCGTCCGTGCCGCCGACCGGCTCCCCGTGTTCGTCACCGAGTTCGGCACGCGGAACCACGCCGGGGAGGACGCCGACGACTTCGCGATGTCCAGCGCTATCTCGGCCTCATGGCGGAGAAGAGGATCGGCCGGGTCAACCGGAACTTCTCCGACGACCACCGCACCGGAGCCGTGTTCACCCCGGGCACCTGCGCCGGCGACGGCCCCTGGGCGGGGACGGCCCCGCTCGAACCCGCCGGCGTGTGGATCCGCGACCGGATCAGGACGCCGGACGCTTGCCGCACGGAATGAGCCTCCGGGGTGTCCCCGGCCGGCGCCCGTCCCACGTCCCGCAGGCGCCGGCCCGCCCCGCACGGCAGGACCGGGTCCACGCACCCGCCGTCCACGCGCACCGCCACGCTTCGGCGTGCGTTCGGCGGGCACCCGTTTCCGCATCACCACGCGAGCCCGTCGGGCATACGCTGCACATGGGGGCCCGGTGGGACGGGACCGGAAAGGCGGAAGACGACGTGACGGCCGACCACCCGGACGAGCGACAGGGTCGTGACCACCCGGATACGCACGAGGGCCGTACGGCGGTGGACGCGGGGACGGACGCGTCCCGCACCACCGGCGAGAACCTGCTCCACGGACTGGAGGTGGACACCCGGCGGCCGGAGCGTCCCGTGCTCCTGGACGCCGACGGCACCCCCATCGAGACCTGGCGCGAGAACCACCCCTACGATCGGAAGATCCGCAGGTCGGAGTATGAACGCACGAAGCGTGTCCTGCAGATCGAGCTGCTGAAGATGCAGCGGTGGGTGAAGGACACCGGCCAGCGGATCGTCGTCGTCTGCGAGGGACGCGACGCGGCCGGCAAGGGCGGCACCATCCAGCGGTTCATGGAACGCCTCAACCCCCGCGGCGCCCGCGTCGTCGCCCTGGAGAAGCCGACCGAACGGGAGGCGGGGCAGTGGTACTTCCAGCGCTACGTGGCCCATCTCCCGGCTCGCGGCGAGATCGTCTTCTTCGACCGCTCCTGGTACAACCGGGCCGGCGTCGAACGGGTCATGGGCTTCTGCTCGGACGAGGAGTACCGGCTGTTCCTCGAGCAGACCCCGCTGTTCGAGCAGCTGCTCACCGACGACGGGATCATGCTGGTGAAGTTCTGGTTCTCGGTCTCCCGAGCCGAGCAGCGCACCCGCTTCGCCATCCGCCAGGTCGACCCGCTGCGGCGCTGGAAGCTGTCGCCGATGGACCTCGAATCGCTGGACCGCTGGGACGACTACACCAAGGCGAAGGTGGAGATGTTCCGCGCCACGGACACCCCGCACGCGCCGTGGACGGTCGTGAAGAACAACGACAAACGGCGGGGGCGGCTGGAGGCGATGCGCAGCCTCCTCGACCGCTGCGGCTACCCGGCCAAGGACCACGAGGCCCTCGGCAAACCGGACCCGCTGATCGTGGGCGCGGCCGACACCCTGCTGGAGCCCGGCGAGGAACCGGAGGTCCTGTCCCCGACCCCCCTGGCGGGCCCCGGCCACGGCCCGGGCGCCCACCCGGACGACGAGCAGCGGCCGGGCTCCTGACCCCGGCCGCGCCGTGCTCGCCCCCGGGCGGCCGGTCCCGGGGGCCTCGGCCCACCGGGCCGGCCGGGTCCCGGGGGTCCGAGGCCCGTCCCGGGCGTCCGGGCGGTTCCGCTCAACCGTGCGGGACCGCCCCCAGCCGCACCGAGGTCCTCACCGTGCCAACGCCCTCACTCCGACGCCACCGACACCGTCACCTCACCGGCCCCCGAAGCCTCCGCCCCGCCCGGCACCCGCACCGTGAACGGCCGGTCGGTGCCGGACGCCGTCACCCGCAGCACCTCCCCGTCCCGGCGCACCCGGAACGTCGCCGCCGGCAGGCCCGCCGTGTCCGGCACGGTCACCTCCGCCGCCCAGTCGGGCGCGGCCGGCGGGTGGACCAGCAGCACCGGCGCGTCCAGCCAGTCGCCGTCCGGGCGGGAGTCGTCCCCGGCCAGCGTCAGCACCGCGCCCTCACGGACGTACAGCGGCAGACTGTCGTAGCCGTGGCGCTCGGTGCGCCAGCACGGGCCCGTCACCCGTTCCCCGCTGAGCAGATGCGTCCAGGTGCCCTCCGGCAGGTACACCTCCACCTCGCCGTCCGCGCTGAACACGGGCGCGACCAGCAGGTCGGGGCCCAGCATGTACTGGCGGTCCAGCGGGCGGCACGCCGGGTCGGCCGGGAACTCCAGCAGCATCGGCCGCATCACCGGCACGCCCGTGCGGTGCGCCTCGGCCGCCGCGCCGTACAGGTACGGCATCAACCGGTGCTTGAGCAGTGTGAACCGGCGGGCGACGTCCACCGCCCCGTCGCCGAACTCCCACGGCACGCGGTACGACGTGGAGCCGTGCAGCCTGCTGTGCGAGGACAGCAGGCCGAAGGCCAGCCAGCGCGTGAAGACCTCCGGGTCGGGCGTGCCCTCGAACCCGCCGATGTCGTGGCTCCAGAAGCCGAACCCGCTCAGCGACAGCGACAGCCCGCCGCGCAGCGACTCCGCCATCGCCTCGAAGGACGACCAGCAGTCCCCGCCCCAGTGGACCGGGTACTGCTGGCCGCCGGCGGTCGCGGACCGGGCGAAGAGGACCGCCTCGCCCTCTCCGCGCTCCTTCTCCAGCAGTTCGAACACGGTGCGGTTGTACAGGTGCGTGTAGTAGTTGTGCATCCGCTCGGGGTCCGAGCCGTCGTGCCAGACGACGTCGGTCGGGATGCGCTCGCCGAAGTCGGTCTTGAAGCAGTCCACCCCCTGGTCGAGCAGCGCCTTCAGTTTGCTCTGGAACCAGGCGCGGGCGTCCGGGCTGGTGAAGTCGACCAGGCCCATGCCGGCCTGCCACAGGTCCCACTGCCACACGTCGCCGTTCGGCCGGCGCACCAGGTGCCCGAGCGCGGCGGCCTCCCCGAACAGCGGGGACTTCTGGGCGATGTACGGGTTGATCCACACGCTGACGCGCAGACCCTTGTCCTTGAGGCGGGCCAGCATGCCCTCCGGGTCGGGGAAGACCTCCGGGTCCCACTGGAAGTCGCACCACTGGTACTCACGCATCCAGAAGCAGTCGAAGTGGAACACCGACAGGGGGATGCCGCGTTCGGCCATGCCGTCGACGAACGAGGTCACCGTCGCCTCGTCGTACGAGGTGGTGAACGAGGTGCTCAGCCACAGGCCGAACGACCAGGCGGGCGGCAGCGCGGGGCGGCCGGTGAGGGCGGTGTAGCGGCCCAGGACGTCCTTCGGGGTCGGGCCGGCGATGACGTAGTACTCCAGCGTCTGGTCCTCGACGCTGAACTGCACCTGGCCGACGGACTCGGAGCCGACCTCGAAGGAGACCGCGCCGGGGTGGTTGACGAAGACGCCGTAGCCGCGTGAGGACAGGTAGAACGGGACGTTCTTGTAGGCCTGCTCGCTGCTGGTGCCGCCGTCGGCCTGCCACACGTCGACGGTCTGGCCGTTCTTGACGAACGGGGTGAAGCGCTCACCCAGGCCGTAGACGTGCTCGCCGACGCCGAGGGACAGCCGGCTCAGCATGTGGTGCGCCCCGTCGGCGGTGGTGGCGTACGCCGTGCTCTTGGCGCCGGCCCGGGTCAGCTCCCGTCCGTCCGCGTCGAGGAAGGTGAGCCCGAAGGCGCCGTCCGCGTCCAGCCGCAGGGTCAGCGGGCCGCTGGTCAGCTCCGTGACCGGCCCGTCCCGGCGCACCTCGCCCACGCCCTCCGCCTCGCCCGCCAGGGCGAAGTGGGGGCCGGGGTCGCGCCTGCCGGCGTGATGGGTGACCCGCACGCCGACGACGCCCTCGGCGGGGGAGAAGCAGTCGACCGTGACCAGCGGGGCGTTGAGGGTGTCGCCCCGGCGCGTCACCTTCCGCGTCGCAGCGTAGCTAGTGAAGCGCTTCGATTCCGCGTGAACATCTCGCACCTCGATGGCGTACGAGATCTGGACGCCGTCGCGGATGCGCCAGAAGCCGTCGGTGAATTTCATGGTCTTCCTCGGGATCGGGAGGGCGGAGGAGATGCGAGAGCCAGCTCTGACCAGGAACTATGACAGGAACCTCAGAGCCTGTCACGCCCTGGGACGAGAAGATCGTGCCCCTGGGGGGCTAGCGCGACCGGCTCGCGCTGACGTATTAGTAATCAGGCCAAACAAATTAAACCCCGGTGCTGCGTCAGATGAAACCCCCACTGCGGCGGTCGGTAATCGAAGCGCTTCACCTGTCATCCCACAGAGCCGCCGGCCCGGCGCAGCCGAGCCGGTCCCACCCAGGGGCACCCACCGTGACAGCACATCCAACGGTTGCCGCACGTCATCCGCGCGGACGCGCGCGCCGAACCGTCTCCTCGCTCGCCACCGCAGCGGTCCTCGTCGCCTCGGCGGCGCTGACCGGCTGCGCCGAGCAGCGTGACGACGACGTCTACACCGTCCTGAACTCCTCGACCGACGAGACCTACCACCGCTGGGACGCCGAGGCGATGGCCCGCTGCGGCAAGCAGCTCGGGGTCACCGTCGAGCAGCAGAGTGTCCCCGCGTCCCAGGTCATGACCAAGGCGTTGCGCATGGCCTCGTCGAAGTCGCTGCCGGACGTCGTGCAGTTCGACGCCTCCGAGATGCCCGTGTTCGCCGAGGCAGGCGGGCTGGTCGACCTGCGCACCCTCGGCCTGTCGACCGACCACGTCCCCGACGGGATCGTCGACTTCGGCTCCTACCGGGGCACCTACTACGGAGCCGCCCGCTCCGTGAACACCCTCGCCCTCTTCTACAACAAGGACGTCCTCGCCGAGGCGGGCGTCCGCACCCCCGCCACCTGGGACGAACTGCGGGAAGCGGCGCGCGAGCTCACCCGCGGCAAGCGCTACGGCCTGGCGCTCAGCGCGGGCGGCGCCGAGGACGGCGTCTTCCAGTTCACGCCGTTCATGTGGTCCAACGGCGGAGACGAACGCGAGCTCGACAGCCCGGAGGTCGTCGAGGCGCTCGACTTCTGGAAGGCGCTGCTGAAGGACGGCTCGCTCTCCCGGTCCACGGTCAACTGGACCCAGGCCGACGTCAACGACCAGTTCATGGCCGGGAACGCCGCCATGATGATCAACGGCCCCTGGCAGGTCGAGACCCTCAACAGCGACCCGTCCCTGAACTGGGGCATCGCCGAGATCCCGGTGCCCGAGGCGGGCGCCGACTCGGTGGCCCCGCTCGGCGGCGCCGTGCTCACCGTGCCCCGCACCGGGGACGACGAGCGCCAGCGCACGGCCGGCCGGATCGTCGCCTGCCTGACGAGCGAGAGGGAACAGCTCACCTACGCCCTGAACAGCTGGATGGTCCCGGCCGACGAACGGGCCGCCGCCCGCTGGCGGGCGCGGGTGCCCGAACTGGACGCGCTGGCCGACCAGGTCGCCGCCGCCCGCTCCCGCACCGCCCAGCTCGGCGCCGGCTGGCCGGCCGTCTCCCTCGCCCTGCAGAGCGCCTTCCAGTCCGCCCTGACCGGCCAGTCCAGCGAGGCCGCCCTGAAGCGCGCCCAGCAGCGGGCCACGAGCGGGAACTGAGGTACGCCCCCATGACCACGTCCACCGTCACCGCCCCGCCGTCCGCCGCCGCGGGCAAGCCGGCCGCGCCGGACCCGGCGCGCGCCCGCCGGCGCCGCAGACTCGCCCAGTGGGGCTTCGTCGCGCCCGCCGTCGTCTTCATGCTGCTGTTCTTCGGCTACCCGCTCGTCCGCAACGTCGTGATGAGCTTCCAGCACTACACGCCGAAGACCTTCTTCACCGGCGAGGCCCCCTTCAACGGCGCCGACAACTGGTCGTCCGTCTTCCGCGACGCCCTCTTCGGCAAGGCCCTCTGGCACACCCTCGTCTTCACCGCGGGCTCCCTGCTCGGCCAGTTCTGCATCGGCCTCGCCCTCGCCGTCTTCTTCAACCGCCGCTTCCCCCTCGGCGGCGTCCTGCGCTCGCTGATCCTGCTGCCCTGGCTGGTGCCCATGGTGGTGTCCGGCATCGTCTGGCGCCGCATCCTCGACCAGGACACCGGCGTACTGAACGCCTTCCTCGACACCCTCGGCCTCGGCGGGGGCACCCCGTGGCTGACCAGCCCCGGCATGGCGCTGCTCTCGGTGATCCTGGTGAACATCTGGATCGGCATCCCGTTCAACATGGTCATCCTCTACGGCGGCCTCCAGGAGATCCCCAAGGAGCTGTACGAGGCGGCCTCCCTGGACGGCGCCTCCGCCTGGCGCGCCTTCCGCTCCGTCACCCTGCCGATGCTGAAGCCGGTGATCACGGTCGTGCTGGTGCTGGGCTTCATGTCGACGGTGAAGATCCTCGACCTGATCCTCGCCCTCACCGACGGCGGCCCCGCCGACGCCACCCAGACCCTGGGCACGCTCACCTACCAGAACTCCTTCGTGGAGCTGGACTTCGGCGCCGGCGCGGTCGTCGGCAACGTCCTGATCCTGATCTCCGCCGTGTTCGCGGTGTTCTACCTGCGGGCCAACCGCACCGAGGGGAAGTGACCGACATGGCCGCCCACGCGCCCACCGCGCCCCGCCGCCGCTGGGGCTCCACCGTCGCGGGCCTGCTCGTCCTCGCGGTGATGCTGTTCCCGCTGTACTGGATGCTCAACACCGCGCTCCAGCCCGACTCCGGCCTCCTCCAGGTCGACCCGGTCCCGTCGGGTCTCGACCTCTCCGGGTTCACCAAGGCCCTCACCGACCAGGGCGGCAACCTGCTGACCTCCCTGCTGGTGTCCGTCGGCGCCGTCGCGATCTGCCTCGCGATCGCCGCGCCCGCCGCCTACGGCCTGGCCCGCTTCGGTCTGCGCGGCTCGCGCACCATGGTGTTCGGCACCCTGATCACCCAGATGGTGCCGGGCATCGTCATCGCCAACGCCCTCTACACCTCCTACGTCGACCTGGGCCTGGTGAACTCCTATGCCGGCCTGATGCTCGCGGACGCCTCGCTCGGCATCCCCTTCTCCATCGTGCTGATGCGCTCCTTCATGGTGTCCATCCCCGGAGAGGTGATCGAGGCCGCCGAGATCGACGGGGCCGGGCCGGTACGGGTGTTCCTGCGGGTGGTGCTGCCGATGAGCCGCAACGCCCTGATCACCTCCGGCCTGTTCGCCTTCCTGTTCGCGTGGAGCGACTTCATGTTCGCCCTCACCCTGAACACCACGGACGACGTCAAACCGATCACACTGGGCATCTACCAGTACATCGGCGCACACGTCGGGGACTGGGGCGCGGTCATGGCCGCGGCCGTGCTCTCCGCCGTACCCGCCGCGATCCTGCTCGTCCTCGCCCAGAAATACATCGCCGCCGGCATCACCGGAGGCTCAGTCAAGTGACCACCGCACACACCGAGACGGACTCGACCCGCATGAGCGACTTCCCCCGGTTCCCGCCCGGCTTCGTCTTCGGCGCCGCCACCGCCTCCTACCAGATCGAGGGGGCGGCCCGGGAGGACGGGCGCGGCCCGTCGATCTGGGACACCTACAGCCACACCCCCGGCCGGGTCGCGAACGGCGACACCGGCGACGTCGCCTGCGACCACTACCACCGCTACCCGGAGGACGTGGCCCTGCTGCGCGACCTCGGCGTGGACTCGTACCGCTTCTCCGTGGCGTGGCCGCGGATCGTGCCCGACGGCACCGGCCCGGTGAACCCCAAGGGCCTCGACTTCTACTCCCGGCTGGTCGACGAACTCCTCGACGCGGGCATCGAGCCGGCCGTCACCCTCTACCACTGGGACCTCCCGCAGGCCCTGGAGGACCGTGGCGGCTGGCGGGTGCGGGAGACCGCGGAGCGGTTCGCCGCGTACACGGCCGTCGTCGCGGACCGCCTGGGCGACCGGGTGCCGCGCTGGATCACCCTGAACGAACCGTGGTGCAGCGCCTTCCTCGGCTACTCCGTCGGCCGCCACGCCCCCGGCGCCCGCGAGGGCCGGGGCGCGCTCGCCGCCGCCCACCACCTGCTGGTCGGCCACGGACTCGCCGTGCGGGCCCTGCGCGCGGCGGGTGTCCGCGAGGCCGGCATCACCCTCAACCTCGACCACCATCTGCCCGCGACGGACTCCGACGCCGACCGGGCGGCGGTGGTGCGCGCCGACACCCTGCACAACCTGGTGTGGACGGAGCCGATCCTCGCCGGGCGCTACCCGGACACCGAGGAGGAGACCTGGGGCGAGCTGATCACCGGGCAGGACTTCCGCCGCGACGGCGACCTGGAGCTGATCGCGCAGCCGCTGGACTTCCTCGGCGTCAACTACTACCGCCCGATCGTGGTGGCCGACGCCCCCCACCGGGAGAGCGACCCCGCCCTGCGGGTGGCGACCGACAACCGCTACACCGAGGAGCCCATGCCGGGCGTGCGGCGCACCGCCATGGGCTGGCCGGTGGCCCCCGGCACCCTCACCGACCTCCTGACGGACCTGAAGGAGCAGTACGGGGACGCCCTGCCGCCGGTCCACATCACGGAGAACGGCTCCGCCGAGGACGACGAGGCGGCCCCCGACGGCGCCGTGCACGACACCGACCGCGTGCACTACCTGCGCGACCACCTCACCGCGCTGCGCGCCGCGATCGACGCGGGCGTCGACGTCCGCGGCTACTACGTGTGGTCGCTGCTGGACAACTTCGAGTGGGCCTTCGGCTACGACAAGCGGTTCGGCATCGTCCGCGTCGACTACGCCACCCAGCGGCGCATCCCGAAGGACAGCTACCACTGGTACCGCCGCATGATCGCCGCCCAGCGGTCCTGACGGGGACGCGCCCCGGGCGGCCGTGGCGTCGTCCACGTCCGCCGCGGGGTGCGCGGCGGACGCCCGCCCCCGTGGTCCGGCAGGGCCTCGTGCAGCGCGGCCGGCGTACGGGCCGGCTCGTCGGACGGGTGCCGGAGGACCCCGGAGCCGGCGTCCCGCGCCTCCGTGACGCCGTCGGTACAGGCACCGCCTGGAGGCGGGGCGGGTCGCCGGCAGGGCGCGCGGTCCGAGCGGCCCGCGGCCCGCGGTCCAGCGTCCCGGACTCGCCGGCGGAAGCCCCGGGAGACGATCGGACGACGTCGAGGGGACGGCACACACCGCGGTGCGCCGGCCGGACCCGCGACGGGCGGGCCCGGCCGGGCGGGCCCGGCCGGGCGGGCCCGGCCGGGCGGACGGGCCGTCAGGGCGCGGGCACCTCGTCCACGAACGAGGTGCCCGCGGCACGGTAGGCGTCGATCTTCGCCGCGACCTGGGCGGGCGTCAGCACCTGGTTCTTGACGTGCAGGACGTAGTCGACCTGCTGGTGGTAGGAGCGGGGCGTGGTCGACCGCTGGCCCTCCAGGTCGATCAGCCACTGGTTGAAGTTGATCGACATCGGCCGCTCCGGCAGGTACGCGGCGTCGTGGGTGCCGAAGTGGCGGCCGTCGACGTAGTACGTGATGCCGGAGTCGTCGATGGTGACGACCAGGTCGTGCCAGCCGGCGAAGCTCTGGCGGCTCTCGCTGTGCTGGTTGACGGCCTGCCAGGGATCGGGGTTGTAGGTCTCCCAGGACGTCGTGTACAGGATCGAGGACGGCTCGCCCCAGCCGCCGTTGGGCAGGTACTCGAAGTCGTACTCGGCGTAGTCGTCGGCCATCGGCGCCTTGAGGTCGTTGATGGTGAAGAACGTCTGCACGACGCGGTCGCCGTCCGGGCCGGAGACGGGGGCGTCGGAGAAGCGCACCCGGGCCGCGTAGGTGCCGTACGCGAACTTCATGCTCCGGGTGAGGATCTCGGTGTGCGTGGTGGAGGCGCCCGTGCCCGCGGTGGACGTCTCCAGGTCCATCACCGAGTTCCCGCCCGAGGAGCTGAAGGTCACCCTCGACGGGTCCCAGGTCGCGCCGGGCACCCCGGGTCCGCCCGCGTTGGAGCGGACGCTCCAGCCGTGCGCCGCGAGGTCCGGGTCGGTGTGCGACGCGTAGTCGAAGTCGTCGAACAGCGTCTGGCCGCCCTCACCGGGCGGGTCGGTGGGATCCGTGGGGTCGGTCGGGCCGTCGCCCTCGGGGCCCGCGCCCCACACGGTGGCGCCCGCGAGTCGCGCGGTCACCTTGTCCCAGTCGGCGTACGACGTCCGCGCCGCGCCGAAGGAGTAGTCGTCGCTCTGCCGCAGCGTCCGCCAGTCCGCCCGGTGGAACCGCAGTTGCAGGTCGCCGGTGTCGGCGCCGGGCGCCAGCGACCCGGCGGACGGGGTGAACCCGATCTCCAGGTAGCGGTCGGCCGTCGCGGTGGGCCGCGGGAGCGTGCTGAACGTGCCGGTGACGGCCGGGCAGCCGACGACTGCCCAGGAGCAGGCGAAACGGTACGTGGCGTCGGGGGCGTCGGCCTTGAAGTAGTAGCGGATCTTCACCTGGCTCAACCGCACAGGAGCGGAGCCGGTGTTGCGGACCTTGAACCAGGGCTCGCTCTGGTCGGCGGTGGCCCCGGGGGCGCTCGTGCGGTACTGCACGGCGAGCGCGCCGTCCGCGGCGGTGGCCGCGGGCGCGGGGAGCCCGGTGAGGGCGGCGGCGCCCAGCAGGGCGGTGAGGGCGAGTGCCGCGCGGGCGCGGCGGCCGGTGGGACGAGTACGCATCCGTGGTCCTTTCGCGGTGGGGGGGTGGCGCACGGTGGTGCGTCCGCGCGGCGGGCGTGGGGCGCCGCCCGGCGCGGGCTCGCGGTGACGGACCGGTCCCCGGAACTGACCAGTTGTCCGCCGAGGCCTTACCAGTTGATGTCGAGAGAAGGTGGCATAGACCAATAGACACGTCAACCCTGCGCGTCGGAAACGGAGTCGGCGTTGCCGAAGGCGGCCTTGGTGGCGGCCGGACCAGTTAAGGTCGGGGGCATACCAGTCGCCCCGCGCCCCGCCCGCGGCCGACGACGAGGGGAGACCCGTATGGCCGTCGATCCCGCCGCCTCGGGTGCGGTGCTCAAGCGTGAACGGGTGCGCGACGCACTCCTCGAACTCATCGAGACCCGCCGCCCCGGCGACGCCGTCCCCTCCGAGCGCGTCCTCTGCGCCCGGCTCGGCGTCTCACGCCCGACCGTGCGGGCCGCGGTCGACGAACTCGTGGTCGCGGGACTGCTGGTGCGCGAGCACGGCCGGGGCATGTTCGTGGCCGCCGAGAAGATCACCCAGGAACTGGTGCCGGAGCGCGGCGCGTTGACCGTGCCGCGGGCCAAGGGCGTGTGGACCAGCCGCGTCCTCGAGTTCCGCACGCTCCCGGCCGGCGCCCGGGTGGGCCGCAGACTGCGCGTGTCACCGGCCGCCCGGATCCGGTACGCGGCCCGGCTGCGGCTGGTGGACGGCGCCCCGATGGCCATCGAGCACCTGCACCTCCCCGCCGGCCTGGTGCCCGGCCTCACCGAGGCGGAGCTCGAACAGGGCGATCTGTACGAGCACTTCCGGGAACGGCACGGGGTGCGGGTCAGCGAGGCCGTGCAGTCCGTCGAGCCGACCGTGACGACCCGCGCGGAGGCGGAGCTGCTGGACGTGCCCGAGCTGTCACCGGCCCTCCTGTTCGAGCGCCTCACCACCGATACCGCCGGCCGTGCGGTGGAGTACGTTCACTCCGTCTACCGGGGCGACCGCTACCGGATCGTGTCCCGGCTCGCGCTGGGCCCGTCCGCCCCGCGCGCGGGAGGGGCGGAGGCGGCCAAGGGGGACCACCACCCGGGTTTCCCGCCCGGCGACCTCCCGTCCCACGGCCCGGTCAGCTTCTCGGCGCACGGAGTCGTGCAGCGCGGCTGAGCCGCTGCCTCCGGCGGGCCGCGAGAGCGTGCGGAACCTCCGGCTCCCGCACGGTCGTCCCCACCATTGACAGGTCCATACCAACGCGCAACTCTCGGTGAGAGCGCTCTCACAACGGTTCTCGGCCACTGTCGAACGGAGAACGAGCATGCTGCGCACCCTCAGACGCCGGATCACGGCGGTGGCGCTGGGCATCGCCACCGCACTCGGCGGGTCCTGGCTCGCCGCCGGGGTCCCGTCCCCCGCGCACGCCGCGGTCCCGGCCACCGTCCCGCTGACCATCACCAACACCTCGGGCCGCGCGGAGCCGGTCCACATCTACAACCTCGGCACCGAGCTGTCGTCCGGCCGGCAGGGCTGGGCGGACGCGAGCGGCGCCTTCCACCCCTGGCCCGCCGGCGGCAACCCGCCGACACCCGCACCCGACGCCTCCATACCGGGCCCGGCGCCCGGCCGGTCCATGACCATCCAGGTCCCCAGGCTCTCCGGCCGGATCTACTTCTCCTACGGCCGCAAGATGGAGTTCCGGCTGACCACCGGCGGCCTCGTGCAGCCCGCCGTGCAGAACCCCACGGACCCCCACCGCGACATCCTCTTCAACTGGTCCGAGTACACGTTCAACAACGACGGACTGTGGATCAACAGCACCCAGGTCGACATGTTCTCCGCGCCCTACACGGTGGGCGTGCAGCGCGGCGACGGCACCACGCTGAACACCGGCAAGCTGCGGCCCGGCGGCTACCGCGGCGTGTTCAACGCCCTCAGAGGACAGCCCGGAGGCTGGGCCAACCTCATCCAGACCCGCTCCGACGGCACCGTGCTGCGCGCCCTGTCCCCGCTCTACGGGGTGGAGACCGGCGCCCTCCCGGCCTCCATCACGGACGACTACGTCAACCGGGTCTGGGACAAGTACACCCGCACGGACCTGGTCGTCACGCCCTTCGCCGACCGCCCCGACATCCGGTACACCGGCCGGGTCTCGGGAGGCGTCCTGCGGTTCACCGACGGCGCCGGCAACGTCGTCACCACCTTCCAGAAGCCGGACGCCTCGTCCGTCTTCGGCTGCCACCGGCTCCTCGACGCGCCCAACGACCAGGTGCGCGGCCCCATCTCGCGCACCCTGTGCGCGGGCTTCCACCGCACCACCCTGCTCGCCAACCCCCACCAGCCCGACCGGAGCGCGGCCAGCTTCTACCAGGAGCCGGTCACCAACCACTACGCGCGGATCATCCACGCGCACATGGTCGACGGGAAGGCGTACGGCTTCGCCTTCGACGACGTCGGCCACCACGAGTCGCTCGTCCACGACGGCGCTCCGCGCCAGGCGTTCCTGACGCTCGCCCCGTTCGACTGACCGTTCCCGCGCACCGCCCCCGGCCGGTCCGCCGGCCGGGGGCGGACGCACCCGACACCCCGCCGGCACACGCCCGTTGTGTCCCGCGATCACCACGGCCCCCCGGGCACCATAGGGTGCCACCATGTCTGCCACGTTGAACGCGGGGAAAACCCGCGCCGCGCTGAGAACCTCGGCGCGCATCTCGGGGGAACTGCTGCTGGTCCTGGTGGCGACCGGGGTGGCCCTCTGGCTGCTGGGCCGGATGTGGTCCGTGGTCTGGCCCCTGATAGTCGGCCTGCTGCTCACCACGCTCACCTGGCCCCCGGCCCACTGGCTGCGCCGGCGCGGTCTGCGCCCGGCGGTCGCCGCGTCCCTGGTGACCGTGCTGTTCCTGTTGGTCGGCACGGGCACCGTGGCGCTCATCGCGGTGCCCGTCGCGTCGGAGGCCGGTGAACTCGGCGACGGTGTCGTCCAGGGCGTGCAGAAGCTGCGCGAGTGGGCCGAGGGCCCGCCGCTGAACATCGACGACGCCCAGATCGCGGGCGCCTTCGACGCCGCGACCGCCCGTCTCCAGGACAGCGCCGGGTCCATCGCGACCACCGCCGTCACGGGGGTGAGCACCGTCTTCAGCGGCGTCGTCACCGCCGTCCTGGCGCTCTTCCTGATGTTCTTCTTCCTGAAGGACGGCCCGCGCTTCCTGCCGTGGCTGCGCCGCCAGCTCCCCGGCCGGCTCGCCACCGACGTGCCGGCCGTCGCCGCACGCTGCTGGAACACCCTCGGCGCGTTCGTGCGGTCGCAGGCGCTCGTCGGTCTCATCGACGCCGTGCTGATCGGCCTCGGCCTGTGGATCCTCGACGTGCCGCTGGTCCTGCCGCTCTCGGTGCTCACCTTCGTGTCCGCGTTCGTGCCCATCGTCGGCGCCCTGTTCGCCGGCCTGGTCGCCGTGCTGATCGCGCTGGTGTCCAACGGGCTGATGGACGCGGTGCTCGTGCTGGTGGTCATCGTCGTCGTGCAGCAGCTCGAGGGCAACGTGTTCCAGCCGATGATCCAGAGCCGCGGTCTCGGCCTGCACGCGGCGGTCGTCCTGCTGGCGGTGACGCTGGGCGGCAGCCTGGCCGGCATCGTCGGCAGCCTGCTCGCCGTGCCGGTCGCCGCTCTCATCGCGGTCGTCTGGAACTACCTGCGCGAACAGCTCACCGACCCGCCGGCACCACAGTCGCCGGCACCGCAGTCGCCGGCACCGGAGCCACCGGCGCCGCGGCCCGCGGCGCCGCAGTCCCCGGCGCCCGACGCCCCCGCCGCCTGACCGCCCTCCCGACCTCCAGGAAGACCCCGTGACGTACGACCTGACCGCACTGCGCGCCGCGATCCCCGCGCTGGCCGCCGGCACCGCCCACTTCGACGGCCCCGGCGGCACCCAGACGCCGCGCCCCGTCATCGACGCGATCGCCGACGCCCTCGCGCGGCCGCTGTCCAACCGGGGCGGCCTGCTGCCCGGCGAGCGCAACGCCGACACCCTCGTCGTCGAGGCGCGCCGCGCCATGGCCGACCTGCTCGGCGCCGACCCGGCGGGCGTCGTCTTCGGCCGCAGCGCCACCCAGCTCTCCTACGACGTCGCCCGCACCCTCGCCGCCGGCTGGTCGGAGGGCGACGAGGTGGTCGTCACCCGGCTCGACCACGACGCCAACATCCGCCCCTGGACGCAGGCCGCCGAACGGGCCGGAGTCACCGTCCGCCGCGCCGGCTTCGACCCGGCCACCGGAGAGCTCACCGCCGACCACATCCGCGCTCAGCTCTCTCCCCGCACCCGCCTGGTCGCGGTCACCGCCGCCTCCAACCTCATCGGCACCATGCCCCCGGTCGCCGAGATCGCGGGGCTCGTCCACGAGGCGGGCGCCCTGCTGTACGTCGACGGCGTCCACTACACGGCGCACGCCCCGGTCGACGTCCGGGCGCTCGGCGCGGACTTCTTCGTCTGCTCGCCGTACAAGTTCCTCGGCCCGCACCACGGTGTGCTGGCCGCCGCTCCGGAGCTGCTGGAGACCCTGCGCCCGGACAAGCTGCTGCCCTCCTCCGACGCGGTGCCCGAGCGGTTCGAGCTGGGCACCCTGCCCTACGAGCTCCTCGCCGGCACCCGCGCGGCCGTCGACGTCCTCGCCGGGCTCGCCGGGCGGACCGACGGCGACCGCCGCGCCCGGCTCGGCGCGGCGTACGAGGCGATCGGGGAGCACGAGGCGCGGCTGCGGGCCCGGCTCGAGAAGGGACTGGCGGCCCTCGACGGGGTCACCGTCCACTCCCGGGCGGCCCGCCGCACCCCGACCCTGCTGGTCACCCTCGACGGCCGCCGCACCGAGGACGCCCACCGCTTCCTCGCCGGGCGGAACGTCCACGCGCCCTCCGGCCACTTCTACGCCCTGGAGGCCTCCCGCCACCTGGGCCTCGGCGACACCGGCGGCCTGCGCGTCGGCCTCGCCTGCTACACCTCCGACGAGGACGTCGACCGCCTGCTCGACGGCCTGGCGGACTTCCTGGAGGAGACCCCGCCCGCGCACGGCCGGTGACGCGGCGGCCCGCCGGCCCACCGCGACGCGGCGGCGCCGGCGGGCCGGACGTGCCATCGTGGACGCATGACCGTCGAAGTCCGTCCGGCCTCGGAGTTCGAGGACGTCCGTGCCCTGCTGGGTCCCAAGTCGCCGCAGGCGAACGTCTGCTGGTGCCTGAGCTACCGCATTCCCGCGCAGCTCAACCGTGAGCTGCGCGGCCCCGCCCGCGGGGAGTACGTCGCCGGACTGCTGCGCTCCGGCACCCCCCTCGGCGTGCTCGCCCACGAGGACGGCGAGCCCGTCGGCTGGGCCGCCGTCGCACCCCGCGCGGACACCTCCTTCGCCCGCAACCGCAAGATCCCGCACATCGACGACCTCCCGGTCTGGTCGCTGTGGTGCGTCCGGGTCCGCCCCGGCCACCGCGGCAGGGGCCTCTCGCACGCCCTGATCGCCGGCGCCGTCGAGTACGCCCGCGCGCAGGGCGCCCCCGCCGTCGAGGCGTACCCCCTCGACAACGGCGACGCCCGCGCCGACCTCACCATGGCCTACCCCGGGCTCCGCAAGAACTTCGAGCGGGCCGGCTTCACCCATGCCGCCGACACCACCTCGGTGCTGGCCGGCCATCCCCGCGTGCTGATGCGGCTCGACCTGCGCTGACGGCACGGGCGGCCCGGCTCAGGCGTACAGCGCGGCGATCTCCTTCGCGTACGCCTCCTGCGCCGCCTGCCGCTTGACCTTCAGCGACGGGGTGAGCAGGCCGTTCTCCTCGGTGAACTCGCCCTCGACGAGGGTGAACGCGCGGATGGACTCGGCGCGGGAGACGGCCTCGTTGGCGTAGTCCACCGCCTTCTGCACGTCGGCGCGCATGCGCGGGTCGCGGATCACCTCGGACATCGGGGTGTCGGCGGGCATCCCGCGCACCGACAGCCAGTGGGCGACCGTCTCCGGGTCCAGGGTGATCAGCGCGGCCACGAAGGGCCGGTTGTCGCCGACGACGAGGCACTGCCCGACCGGCGGGCGACTGCGCAGCCGGTCCTCCAGGACGGCGGGGGAGACGTTCTTGCCGCCGGAGGTGACGATGATGTCCTTCTTGCGGCCGGTGATGGTCAGATAGCCGTCCTGGTCGAGGGAGCCGAGGTCCCCGGTGGCGAACCAGCCGTCGCGCAGCGCCTCTTCGGTGGCCTCCGGGTTGTTCCAGTACGACGTGAAGACGATGCCGCCCCTGACGAGCACCTCGCCGTCGTCGGCGACGCGCACCGCGGTGCCGGGGACCGGCCGGCCGACCGTGCCGGGGCGCGGGCCCAGCGGCGGGACGACGGTGGCGGCGGCGGTGGTCTCGGTCAGGCCGTAGCCCTCGTAGATCATCACGCCGGCCGCGTAGAAGAACAGGTTGAGGTCCTTCTCCAGCGGGGAGCCGCCGCTGATGGCGTAGCGCAGACGCCCGCCGAGCTCCTTGCGGACCCGGCGGTAGACCAGCAGGTCGTACAGGGCCCACGCGGCGTACAGGCGGAGGCCGGGGCCCTTGCCGCGGCCCAGGAAGCGGTCGAGGTGCGCCCGCCCGAAGCGGACGGCGACGCGGTGGGCGCGCTCGAAGGAGGCGCCGCGGCCGATCTTCTCGGCCGTGGCCCGTCCGGTGTCGTGGATCTTCTCGAAGAGGTAGGGCACGCCCACCACGAACGTGGGGCGGAACGCCTTGAGCGCGGGCCGCAGTTCGTCCGGCTTGATGCTCGGGCAGTGCCCCGTCTCGATGCGGGCCATCAGGCAGGAGATCTGCAGGGTGCGGCCCAGGATGTGAGCGAGCGGCAGGAACAGCAGCGTCGAGGCGACCTGGCCGGTGACCGCCTTGAAGACGGGGTGCAGCAGCTCGACCGTGTTCGCGGACTCGGCGTACAGGTTGCCGTGGGTGAGCACGCAGCCCTTGGGGCGTCCGGTGGTGCCGGAGGTGTAGCAGACGGTCGCCACCGTGTCGGCGGTGAGGGCGGTGCGCCGCTTGGTGACCTCCTCGTCCAGGACGTCCCGGCCGCGTGCGACGAGGTCGTCCACGGCGCCCGCGTCCAGCTCCCACACCTGCGGCGGCGAGGGGAGGGCGGCGGTGCCGGTGCGGACCGCGGCGGTGTTGCCCGGGGTCTCGGTGACGACGTGCCGGGCGCCGGAGTCCCGGACGATCCACTCCACCTGGTCCGCCGAGGAGGTGGGGTACACCGGCACGGTCTGCCCGCCGGCCGCCCAGATCGCGAAGTCCAGGAGCGTCCACTCGTAGCGGGTGCGGGACATCACGGCGACCCGGTCGCCCGGCTCCAGACCGGCGGCGATCAGGCCCTTGGCCACGGCGGTGACCTCCGCGGCGAAGGCCGCCGCCGTGACCGGCCGCCACACCCCCCGCTCCTCGCGGCGCAGCACGACCGCGTCGGGCGCCTCGTCCGCGTTGGTGAACGGGACGTCGGCGGGGGTGCCCGCGGCGGGAGGCGCGGCCAGGACCTCCGTGCGGACCTCGCGGACGACCCCGCGCCGGTCCTTCACGGTCTCCACCCGGCTGCGGCCCGCCAGATCGGCCCGTCGTTTCGCCCGTTTCAGATCCTTGCGTACGCCCATGACGGCTCCCGGTCGCGGCTGACTGTCGTGCTGGCTCTCCGTACTTACTTACTCGGGAGTCAACTTACCCGTGCGTAAGGATGAGTCAACGGTCCGGGGGCGATCGGTCCAGCCGGTCCGCCCCGGGGATCGCCTCGGCCGGCTCCCGCACGTCGGCGTCTTCGGTCCCGGCGGCCGACGCTCCGGCGCGCTCGGACGGTTCCCCGGGGCCGGGCGCGCCGGGCAGCGCACCGCACCGGCGGCCGGGGGAGCGGAGCGCGGCGCGTCGGCGGGGCGGGCGGCGGTCGCGGTGACCGCCGGCCGGGGACGCGCCCGCCGCACCGGGTCGGCGAGCCCGTCGGTCCCCGGGCCGCCGGTCGCCTCGTACGGGGTCCGCCCGTGCGGGCCGCGCCGGTCGCACCGCCGCCCCGGTCACACCGCCTCGGCGTCCAGCGCCGTGTCGGGCCGGCGGTGCGCCGTGAGCTGCTCCGGCCGCACCCGCTCCCCGTCGTCGGTGACGAAGGCCAGCCGGGCCGTGGCGCCCGAGTCCGGCAGGGCGAACTCGGGCGACGTCCCCTCCGGGTGCGGGCGGTGGGTCCGCCCCCAGGTCGCCAGCGCCGCGATCACCGTGGTCAGGCCGTGCCCGGCCTCCGTCAGCACGTACTCCTCGCGGGCCCGCTCGCCGGGCTCCCGGTAACCGCGCCGCTCCATCAGCCCCTCGTCGACCAGGAACGCCAGGCGTTTGGTCAGGATGTTCGGCGCGATGCCCAGCGCCTCCCGGAACTCCTGGAAGCGCGTCGAGCCCGCCAGCATCGCCTCGCGCACGATCAGCAGCGTCCAGGAGTCCCCGAGCACCTGGAGACTCCGCGCGATGGAGCAGGTCGCGTCCTTGCCGAGCGTCTTGGCCATGCGGCCAGTGTACCGGTGAGTTGCAAACAGATACTCAGGAAGTCCGCGTTTCCGTCGTGGAGGAACCGGCGCCGGCGGAGTGAGCCCGGGAACGGCGATGCGCCGTCCTCCCCTCCGAGGGGAGGACGGCGCATCGGACCGGGACCGGTCACCCGTTCCTCACCCGTGAGGAACGGGGGTCGCTACGGATTGACGCAACCGATCGTGCCCACCGGGAAGTTGTTGCCGGTCGACGTCGCCGTGAAGCCGAACGTCACGCTCCCGTCGGGATTGATCACCCTGTTGTGGGCGGCGTTCCGCACCGTCACCGTGCCGTCGGACCCGGTGCTGAGGGTGCCGTTCCAGGCACTGCCGATCGTGGTGCCCTGCCCGGGCTTCCACCGCACGGCCCAGCCGTTGAGCGGGGACGTGCCGTGGTTCATCACCTCGACGGAGCCCTGGAAACCGCCGTTCCAGGAGTTCGTCACGCTGTAGACGGCCATGCACTCACCGGTGTGCGGCGGGTCGCTCGGGTCGGGGGTCGGGTCCGTGCCCGGGCCGCCGCCCGAGCCGCGGATGCCGGTCACCTCGCCGTTGCCGCCGTCGAAGACCACGTCGGAGCAGGAGAAGAAGTTCTCCTGGCTGTCCGACCGCACCCACTGCATGAAGATCAGCGCGTCACCGGAGCGGCCGGAGGGCAGCTTCAGGTTCCAGTGGTAGTGGCCCCCGTTGGTGCCCGGGGAACCCTGCTGGGACGGGTTGGTGACGGTCTGGATCAGCTCCAGGTCGTTCCACTTCAGCTGAGAGGTGGGCGACCAGCCGGGCTTGGTGATGTACACCCGGAAGTCGCCCGGGTGCGCGGCCCAGTTGCTGTACTGCACCTTGATCGTCGCGCCGGACGTCAGGTGCGTGCGCGGCCAGTCGGCACGGGCCGCGTTGTAGGCGGAGAAGTCGTAGGGGGAGCGGTCGCCCGCGCTGCACAGCGTGCCGTCCGGGACATAGCCCGGACCGCGCCCGCCGGCCTGGGAGTCGAGGACGGCGAACCAGTTGTAGAGGGCCGTGGCGCCGCTCTGGTTCAGCGCGGCCCTGCAGGCGGGGTTGGTCGGGTCGAGTGCGCCGGTACCGGTGATGGCGTCCAGCTGGCACAGATAGGTGCGCGAGCCGGGCATCATCGCCACGCCGTGCGCCTGCGCGTCCTTCTGCCAGAGGAAACTGAGACCGAGCCCTCCGAGGAGGGTCGCCAGTACCGCTGCCAGAGAGACCAGTCTGCTTCTCAGAGCCATGGAGTCTCCTGTCCCGATGCTGAGTTGCTCATGGGCGGTGCGAGAGAGGGGGTGGAGCCCCCGCCCGGCCGGGGAGGGCGCCAGCCGGACGGGCGGGGGGATCAGGGGACCGTCCCGCGACGGACGGGACCGGACGGCGGCGGGTGCGTCGGCACCCGCCGCCGGTACGGCCGTCCGCGGCGCGGTCGGGCCGGGGCGGCGTGCGGCTCGCGGGCCGCCCTCGGGGGAAGGCCCGCGGAGCCCGCCCCGTCGGCGCGGGGAGGGAGGAGCGGGCTCCGGAGCGCGGGGTCACGGCGGGTGCGGCCCGCCGCGGCCCTCACGCGGTGCGGCAGGCGGTGCCGTTCAGCCGGAAGGCGTCCGGCTGCGCGAAGCCGCCGCTGTAGGTGCCCTGGAAGCCGAAGCTCTGGCTGCCTCCGGCGGCGATCCGGGCCCTGTCGGCCGGTGCGGTGGCCGTGACCGCGCCCGAGGAGGGGGTGACGGACGCGTTCCAGGCGTGCACGACGCTCTGGCCGGAGGGCAGGGTGAAGGCGAGCCGCCAGCCGTCCACGGGGGCCGGCCCGTTGTTGGTGACGGTGACGTTCGCGGTGAAGCCACCCGGCCAGACGTTCGTCGCGTACGACACCGTGCAGGCGGCCGGGGCGCCCGGATCGCCGGGATCGTTCCCGCCGCCGCCCGTGTGGACGGACGACGAGAACGAGTTCACCGCGAGGCCCGCGCCGTTCTGCCACGGCTCGAAACCGGCCTGGACGCTCGTCAGGTACCAGTCGTTGCCCGCCATGCCGCGCGCGACGGTCTCCCGGACGAAGTCCATCACGTCGAAGCTCCAGCTGCTGATCGCCGACGGCGCGACGAACGACAGCACGTCGTTGGTGCCGTTGCCGCCGGACCACACCTCCCAGGTGCGCCCGGCCACGGTGGCCGTGCCGACCCGCGAGCCGATCGGCTGGATCGGACCCACCCGGTTGAACCAGATCATGATCTCGGTCCGGTTCACCCCGTCGGTCCGGGGCGTCGGGTCCAGCCAGATGTCGTACGAGGCGTTGTACACGGCGTTGTCGACATAGCTGTACGAGATGCTGCTGGGTGCGGAGGAGATCCCGCTGATGCGCGCGGGGAGAGCGGTGCCCGGCGAACAGTTCGTGTAGTGACAGCCGTTGAAGAGCGACGGGTACGACTTCGGCGCGCCGTTGGTCGGCACCGAGCCGTCGGCCCGGCTGACCCGGAAGCCGGAGTCGGTGGCGGTGACGCACTGGGGGGCGGTGGTGCCCCAGCGGTTGTTCTGGACGACGTAGCGTCCCTGGACGACCGCCGTTCCGTACTGTTCGCAGATCTCGGTGTCGGCCTGGGCCGGCGCGGTCGCGGTCAGCAGCGCCGCCAGTGCGGCCAGGGCGGTGAGGAGCGCCATCAGGGCGGCGCGCAGGGTGCGGGGGTGGTGCCGTAACCGTGGCATATGGGGGACCTCTCGGGAGGAGGGCGCGGGATACCGGCGGGAGCGCTCCCGCCTCCCCATGAATGGGAGCGCTCCCAATGGTGTTCCGGAAGGGGACTGTAGAAGGCGTCCATGTCCCTGACAACCCTGTGCGCGGCAACCCGTCGAATGTCTTTCGAAGCCGCAGGTCAGAGGAATGATCCACACGGACCTCGGGTGGCGGGAGCGCTCCCGAAACATTCGACGCACACGGGTCCGGACACGGCGGCCCGGGATTCCGGACCGGTCAGGCGGAGCCGCGCAGCACCAGTTCGGTGCGGTGGATGACGTGCCGCCAGGCCGCCGACGGCTCCTCCATCTCCTCCAGCAGCAGCCGCACCATCGTGTGCCCGATCTCCTCGAGCGGCTGACGGACCGTCGTCAGCCGCGGATCGGTGTGCTGGGCGAGCGGGAAGTCGTCGAACCCGATCACCGCCACGTCGTCCGGCACCCGCCGGCCCGCCGCGCGGAGCGCTCCCAGCGCGCCCGCCGCCATGGTGTCCGACGCGGCGAACACCCCGTCGATCTCCGGCGCCCGCTCGATCAGTTCGGCCATCGCGCGGTGCCCGCTGTCCGCGGAGAAGTCGCCCTCGACGATCCAGGACTCCCTGCCCTCGACGCCCGCCCGCTCCAGCGCCTCCCGGTAACCGCGCAGCCGGCACCGGGCCACGTACATGTCGGGCGGCCCGGTGATGGTCGCGATCGCGCGGTGCCCGGTGTCCAGCAGGTGCGACACGGCGGCGCGCGCCCCGCCGACGTTGTCCGCGTCGACGTAGGTCACGCTCTCGTCGCCGGAACGCCGTCCCAACAGCACGGTGGGCAGGCCCACGTGGGCCAGCATGTCGGGCAGCGGGTCCGTGGCGTGCACGGACATCAGCATCACGCCGTCCACCCGGCCGCCGCGCGCGTACTCCACGAGCCGCTGCCGCTCGGCGTCCGTGCGCACCAGGGTGAGCAGCAGCTGCACCTCGGTCTCGGTCAGGGCGTCCCCGACGGACCGCACGATCTCGGAGAAGAACGGCTCGCCGAACTGCCGCCAGTCCGGCTCCGTCATGACCAGCGCGACCGCGTCGGCACGCCGTCCCGCCAGCGTACGGGCCGCCAGATTGGGGACGTACCCCAGTTCCGCGATGGCGCGCTGCACGGCACGGCGGGTCGTGTCCTTCACGCCCGCCGCGTTGTTGACGACGCGGGAGACGGTGCCCCGCCCGACACCGGCGAGCGCGGCCACCTCCTCGAGCGTCGGTGTGCCCGGACGCCGCCTGAGCATGACCACCCCCACGAGATCACTCGATCCTACGGCCCCAGTCATGCCCGTATCGGCCGTTCCCGCAACACCGCCCGCCGTGTGGGGCGGTTCGCACCCCTGGCCGGCCGTGCACGGCGTGCCCGTGGGCCTCGCGCCGTCGTGCGGGCCGAACGGCGGGGTCCGGCCCGACGGACGGCCGGCCAGCGTGCCCCGAGGGGCGCGGGGAACCACGCGACCAGCTCCCACCCGCACCCGGCGGCGAACCGGACTCGCCCCTCCGCCGTCCTTGTCGGCCTGGCTCAGGGCCGCCCCGGCCCCGCGCCGCCCCGCGCCCGCGCGGCCCGGGCACGCAGCCCGCCGCCCCCACGCGCGGCCCGCACCCGCCGCACCAGGTCCGCCGCCGCCCCCTCCCACCCGGGCCGGGTGAACTCGAACCCGGCCTCCCGCAGCCGGCCCGGTACCACCCGCCGGCTCTTGAGCAGCAGCTCCGTGTCCGAGCGCAGCGCGAAGGCTCCCAGTTCGGCCATCCAGCGGGTGGCAGGCAGCCCCACCGGCAGCCCCCAGGCGGCCCGCAGCACCCGCATGAAGTCCCGCTGGGGGAGCGGGCCGGGCGCCGCGAGGTTCACCGGACCCTCCATGTCCTCCCGCGCGATCAGGAACTCCACCGCGCGCACGAAGTCCTCGTCGTGGATCCACGACACGTACTGCGCGCCGCCCGCGACCGGGCCGCCCAGCCCCAGCCGGGCAAGCCGCAGCAGCACGTCGAACACCCCGCCCCGGTCCGGGCTCATCACCATCGCCGCCCGCAGGGCCACCTTCCGGGTGTCCGGCGTCGGCGCTTCGGCCTGCGTCCGTTCCCAGTTCCTGGCGATCTCCACGCTGTACGCCCAGTAGTCCGGCACGCCGCTCTCCGTGCCGCCGATGACGCCCGTCGCCTCGTCGTTCGCCGCGTCGAAGCGGTGCGCGTAGACGGTCGCGGTGCTCATCTGGAGCCAGACCTTCGGTGGTCGGCGGGCCGCCGCGATCGCCTCGCCCACGACCCGCGTCGAGTCCACGCGGGAGTCCATCATGGCGCGCAGGTTCTCCGGGGTGTACCGGCAGGAGACGCTGCGGCCCGCGAGGTTGACCACGACGTCCGAGCCGTCGACCGCCCCGGCCCACGGGCCCAGGGTCGCTCCGTCCCACGCGACGTCCTGGGGGCGCCTCGGCTGCCTGGTCGGCACGACGACCTCGTGCCCGGCCGCGCTCAGCGCACGGTCCAGGACCGTGCCCACCTGTCCGGTCCCCCCGGGCAGAACGATCTTCATCGGACCCCTCCGGCCTCTTCGAGTGCCCTCACCCTAACCCGCCTTTTTGAACATGTTCAACAGTGGGTCGCGGTGAGGCGGGTGAGGGCCGAAGAGGGGCGGGGCTACGCCGCCCGGGTGGCGATCTGGATGAGGTTGCCGCAGGTGTCGTCGAAGACGGCGGTGGTGACGGGCCCCGTCTCCAGGGGTTCCTGGGTGAAGCGGACGCCGTGCTCCCGCAGCCGCTCGTACTCCGCCCGCACGTCGTCCACGGCGAACTGGGTGAGGGGGATGCCGTCCGCCGCGAGGGCCTCCCGGTAGGCCTTGGCCGCGGGGTGGCCGGCCGGTTCCAGGAGCAGTTCGGTGCCGTCCGGGTCCTCGGGCGAGACGACGGTGAGCCACCGGTCCTTCTCGCCCACGGGCACGTCGTGCTTCTTCACGAAGCCGAGGACGTCGGTGTAGAAGCGCAGGGCCTGCGCCTGGTCGTCGACGAGGACGCTGGTCAGGTGGATCTTCATGAGGGGTCCTTCTCCGGTGCGGGGGTGCTGGGGTCGAGCCAGCGCTCGGTGATGTGCCGCAGTGGCGCGACGTTCAGCTCGTGGAACTTGTACCGGCCCTCCCGCCGGGTCTCGACGAGCCCTGCGGCCTCCAGGACGGCCAGATGCTGGGACACCGCCTGACGTGAGATGCCGAGCCCGTGCTTCATGCTCAGGCGCGCACAGATCTCGAACAGGGTCTGCCCGGACTTCTCCGTGAGCTCGTCGAGGATCGTGCGGCGGGTACCGTCCGCCAGGGCTTTGAAGAGGTCGTCGGCCACACCCCCACTATAGGCAAGTGTCCACTTGCCTATCAAGGTGAGAGACACTCCCGTCGACGCGTCGACGGGAGTGTCTCTGGCGGCGGGGGCGGCGGCTCGTGGGGTCATCCGCGGCCCCGGCCCCCGGACGAGGCGTCACGGCGGACGAGGCCCGGCAGGGACGGGGCCCCGGGTCCGAAGAACACCAGCAGCAGGAAGCCCCAGCAGAACAGCGCCGGCGACAGGCCGCCGTTCTGCAGGGGGAGCGGACCGTCCGGCTGGTGCTCGGTGAAGTAGGCGAAGGCCATGGCGCCCGAGCTGAGGAACGCGGCGGCCCGGGTGAGGACCCCGAGCAGGACGAGCGCGCCGCAGACCAGCTCGATCACCCCCGCGTGCCAGAACGGCCAGTCCCCCGCGGGGGCGGCCTCCCGGTCCAGGACGCCGAAGAGGGTGGCCGCGCCCTCGCTGGTGAACAGCAGCCCGATGACGATGCGGAACAGACCCAGGACCAGCGGCTGGTGACGGTCGAGCCGGTCGGTGGCGCCCATGGTGGAACTCCTCGCGATGTGGCCGGTGCGCAGGGCAGGGAAAGGAGCGGCACGGAGGCCGTCCGCCCTCCAGTAACGTGCGCGCCGGGCCCGCCGTTCAGCCGCTTCGGCCCCCGTGGGACACAGGTCGGCAACGGTCCCCCGGGCGCGGGCCGGCAGACTCGTCCCTCATGAGCGACAGAGCTGTCCGAACGGCCCGCCCCGCAGGCGGGAGCGGACCGCCCGCACCGGACGGGACGGGACGGACGCGGCTCCTGGCGGCAGCGGCGGCACTGCTGACCGTCGGCGCGGGACTGGGTCTGCGGGCCGTGGCGACAGGCGACGTCGCCAAGTACGGCGGGGACGCGCTGTACACGCTGCTGGTCCTCGCCCTCGTCGTCCTGCTCGCCCCGCGCTCGACCCCGGTACGGGCGGCGGGTGTCGCGCTCGCGGTGAGCTGGGCGGTGGAGCTGCTCCAGCTCACCGGACTGCCCGCCGCGCTGTCCGCCCGCAGCACCGCCGCCCGCCTGGTCCTCGGCTCCACCTTCAACGCACCGGACCTGTTCTGGTACGCCGTCGGCGCGTGCGCCGGCTGGCTCGTCCTCCGCGCGGTCGCCCGCCGCCGTCCGCCGGCGTGACCCCGTGCGGGGCGTCCAGGACGCACGGGCGCCCCGCACGGGGACGGTCAGACCCGGCGGCCGTCGCGCAGCCGGAGCCGTTCGCCCGGGAAGCGCGCGCGGAAGCCGCGGTCGTGGGAGACGGCCACCACCGCGCCCGGATACGCGGCGAGCGCCGTCTCCAGGTCCTCGACGAGGTCGAGTGCCACGTGGTTGGTCGGCTCGTCGAGCACCAGCAGGTCCGCCGGCCGGGTCACCAGCCTCGCGATCTGCAACCGCCGTTGCTGCCCCGCCGACAGCACCGCGACCGGCACCGCCAGGTCCTCCTCGCGGAACAGGCCCAGCGACAGCAGCGTGTCGCGGTGTTCCTCGAGCGGCCCCGGCCGCCGCGCGGCGAAGGCGGCGAGCAGGGGGAGCCGCCCCGCGCGGACGGGCAGCTCCTGCGGCAGGTGACCGACGGCGGCTGGGCGGCGCACCGATCCCGTGTCCGGTTCCAGGTCGCCCGCCAGGACCCGCAGCAGGGTCGACTTGCCGGCCCCGTTCTCGCCGGTGACCAGCAGTCGCTGCCCGGGCTCCACGGTCAGCCTCCCGTCCAGCCGCAGCCGTTCACCGACGGTCACCCCCTCCAGCTCGGCGAGTGCGGGTGCGGCGGGAGGCCGATCGCCGTCGGCCGTCGCCGGGGCGGCGGTGAACCGCAGCGGCTCGGGCGGCGCGGGCACCGGCGCGCGGCGCAGCCGGGCGAGCCGTTCGCGCACGGCTCGCACCTGGCCGCCGAGTTTCGCCTCGTGCGAGCGGCGGTGCTTGCCGAAGCCCTGCCGCGGGTCGCCACCGGTGGTGGACAGCCGCCTGTCCGCCGCCTCCAGCAACTCCTCGGTGCGGGCGACCTCTTCGAGCCATTCCGTGTGGGCCTGCTCGGCGCGGCGCCGCGCGGCCGCCTTCGCCGCCCGGTATCCGTCCCAGCCGTCCCCGTACCGGTGGACCGAGCGGGTGTCCCGGTCGACCTCCAGGATCGTGGTGGCGATCCGTTCGATGAACGGGCGGTCGTGGGTGACGGCGACGACGGTGCCGCGGTGCGCGCGCAGCCGTTCCTCCAGCCAGTGCACCGCGGCCGCGTCGAGGTGGTTCGTCGGCTCGTCCAGCAGCAGCAGTTCGGGATCCGCGGCCAGGACGCAGGCGAGCGCCAGCCGGGACTGCTCGCCGCCGGAGAGCGAGCCGAGCAGCCGGTCACGGGTGACGCCGGTCAGCCCCAGCCCGTGCATCGCCGCGTCCACCCGCGCGTCGGCCCGGTAGCCGTCGCGCTGCTCGTACGCGGTCAACAGGTCGCCGTAGGCGGCGAGTCCGGCCTCGGACGCCTCGCCGAGGCGCTCCTCCGCCGCGCGCAGCCCGCGCTCGACGGCGCGCAGTGGTGCGAGCGCGTGGTCGACGGCGTCCTGCACGGTGCGGTCGGGTTCGAGCACCGGCGTCTGGGCGAGGTGCCCGGACCCGCCGGGGAAGACGACGGTGATCTCCCCGTCGTCCGGCGTCTCGGCCCCGGCGAGGAGCCGCAGCAGGGTGGACTTCCCGGCGCCGTTCTCCCCGATGACAGCCGCCCGCTCGCCGGGGCGGACGGTGAAGGAGACCTGGTCGAGGAGGGTGCGGGGGCCGTAGGACTTGGTGACGTCCTTGACGGACAGCTGCGCCGCGAGGGCGGGCGCAAGCGTGTGGGCGCGTTCGCGCATGAGACTTTCCCTGAGGTGAGAGAGGTGACGGCGGGCGATGACGGCGGCGTCGGCCGCGCCCGGACTCAGAGAAAGTGGTAGTGGCGCATGACCCCACCCTAGCAAGACGACCCGTCTCGTCTCAATCGTGGGTCCGGCCCCCGGCTGTCGCGGCCCCGCGTCGCCGGCGCGCCGCCGCCTTGGCGTTGCCGCCGTGCACGGCGAGGACCACGGCCTTCCGGAACGCCGTCCACCCGTCGTGCGTCGCCCGCCCGCCGGACGGTCCGCCGCAGCAGCGGGCACTCTCCCTTCTCCCTCGCCCCGTTCGGACGACGGATCCGGCTCCCGTGCCCCTCCCGGCGACGGCGACCTCGGTGACGCGCGCATCCCGCACGTCCACCGATCACCGGTACGGCGTCACACGCGCACCGCCCCGGAAACCCGGAGGCCGGGTCACCGCGCGCGTCAGCGCCCGCTGCGCCGTGCCAGTCGGCGGAACGCCCGTGCGCTGCCCGTCGGCGTGGGCAGCCTGCCCGCCACCGCGTCGGCGAGCAGGGAGCCCACCGTCTCGGTCGCGCAGACGCGGTTGGCGCCGATGCCGCCGGTGGCGCCTCGCTTGATCCAGCCGACGACGTAGGCGCCCGGTCGGCCGGTCACCCTGCCCCGGTCGTTCGGCACGGTGCCCGTGGACTCGTCGAACGGGAGGCCGGCGAGAGGCGCCCCGCGATGGCCGACCGCGCGGAGGACCAGGCCGGCCGGGATCTCCGTCTCACCCGTGGCGCCGGTGACCCGCACGGCGCGGACCGACTCCTCCCCGCACACCTCGACGGGCGCGGACAGGAAGCGGAACACGATGCGCCGGGGGCCGTCCGCCGCCGGCGGCAGGGACCAGTCGACGGCCTCCCGCCGTACGTCCTTCAGCACCGCGGCCTTGCCGTGCGGCGCCGCCGCGTCGATCGCCGCACCCACGGCGGGGTCGTGGTCGTCGACGAGCAGCTCGACGCCGGCCAGGTGCTTGAGGGCGCTCGACTCGGTGCGCGTGTAGGCCGCGTGCTCGGGGCCGCGGCGGCCCAGCACCACCACCTCGCGCACCTTGCTGCGCCGCAGCTCCCTCAGTGCGTGCGGGGCGATCGCGGTCCCTTCGAGCGTCGCCGGGCCGGACACCAGCAGGCGTGCGGCGTCCAGCGCGACATTGCCGTTGCCCACCACGACGACCCGTCCGGCCGACAGGCCGAAGGCGTCCGGGGCGACGTCGGGGTGCCCGTTGCACCAGGCGACGAACTCGGTGGCGGCGACACTGCCCGGCCGGTCCTCACCCGGGACGCCGAGCCGCCGGGACTCCGGCGCGCCGACGGCGTAGACCACCGCGTCGTGATGGGCGGCGAGTTCGTCCGCGGTGACACCGTCGCCCACCTCCAGGCCCAGGCACAGCCGCACCCGCGGGTGGGTGAGGAAGCGGGCGAAGCTCTCGCCGACCTTCTTGGTGGACGGGTGGTCGGGCGCGACCCCGTACCGCACCAGACCGCCGGCGACCGGCAGCCGGTCGATCAGCGTCACCTCGGCGGGGGTGTGCAGCAGCAGGTCCCGCGCCGCGTACATCCCGGCCGGACCGGTGCCCACGACCGCGACCCGCAGTGGCCCGAAGTCCGGTGGCAGCACCCGGTCGAACGACGGCGCGCCCCACGGGTGGAACACGGGCCCCCGGTCGGCCCGCTCCGGCCGGTGCTCCTCGGTCTCGAAGTAGGCCGCGTTGATGCGGGCGTACTCCCGCTGCGCCCCGGTCAGCCGGTCGACCGGGAAGACGGCGTCCACCGGGCAGGCGTCCGCGCAGGCGCCGCAGTCGATGCAGCTCTTCGGGTCGATGTGCAGCATCTCCGTGCTGCCGAAGGCGCGTTCCTCCGGCGTCGGGTGGATGCAGTTGACCGGGCAGACGGACACGCACGTGGCGTCGTTGCAGCAGGTCTGGGTGATCGCGAAGGCCATGGTCGTCCGCTCCGCTGAGGGCCCGGTGGGGCAGGCTGTACGTGGTCAGATGAGGTGGGCGCGCCGGTAGAAGAAGAGCGCGGGCCGGGTGAGCAGCCCGCACGAGGACAGGAACTCCATCAGGCCCGAACAGCTCGCCCGCACCATGGACTTGTGGTGCTCGTTGGCGCGGGCCTCGCGCAGCGCGCGCTTCCCGTCCAGGCCGGCGTTGGCGTACACCTCGGGGTTCACCATGCTGGTGACGATGACGTACGCGGCGATCGCGATCATCACCGCGTGGACGCGGCGGCGCACGCGCCCCGCACGGGCGAGGTGCTTGCGGGTCTCCTCGCGCGCGAACATCATGTGCCGCGACTCCTCGACGACATGGATGTTGTTGATGGTGCGGACGAAGGGGACGACCCGCTCGTCGCGCATCCAGTCGCGCTGCATGACGTCGAGGACCTCCTCGGCGACCAGGATCGCCGCGTAGGCGGCCTCGCCGAAGGCGGTGGTCTTGAACAGCCGGCCCAGCTCGACCGCGACCCGCTGCGGGCGGTAGGCCGGAGCCCCGAGCTTCTTCGCGCCGCGGGCGAACATGATCGAGTGCCGGCACTCGTCGGCTATCTCGGTGAGCGCCCACTGGAACGTGTCGTCCGTGGGGTCCTTGGAGTAGACGTCCCGCAGGATCATCTGCTGGAGGATCATCTCGAACCATATGCCGGTGCAGGCGACGGACGCCGCCTCCTGCCGCGTCAGCTCCTTGCGCTGGGCGTCGCTCATCTCGTCCCAGTACGCCGTGCCGTAGAGCGTGCTCCACTCCGGGCTGGCGCCGTGGAAGTCCTTGTCCAGCGGGGTGTCCCAGTCGACCTCGGTGAGCGGGTCGTAGGAGAGCCGCGCGGACGAGTCGAGCAGCCGGCGGGCCACGTCGTCGTCCGAGGGCTGGTCCGGGCGCTGTGCCCGGGAGGTGGTCAGGGCCATGCCGGGGCCTCCTCGAGTCGAGTCCGTACGCCATTACCGCGGGTAACCCACCCGCTTGCTGACGAACTGTATAGCAAGAGCTCCCGTCTTCCTAGACCTGTACGTGTCAAGCTCATGTGAAGGCCCGCACGGCGTGTACGCCGTGCGGGCCGGGGTGAGACGGAGCGAGCGTCCGGTCAGAGACCGGTGACCTTGCTGCTCGCCGAGACCTCGTAGACGAGGGTGAGCGTGCGGTGCCCGCCCGGAGGGAGCCGCACGTCCCAGCGGGCGATGCCGTCCGGGTCCACCGAGCCAGGAGCGGGCGAGCAGTCGTCGCGCCGGACACGCACCTCCACCGCCGAGACCTCGGAGACCGGGACGCGCTCCCGGACGACGACCACCCGCTCGTCCTGCTCGTCCGGCGCGGAGAACCGGGACAGACGCAGCCGCACGGTCCGGGTGAGCACGGTCCGCTGGGTGAGCCCCGCGGTGTCACGGGTCTCCTCCGTCTCGCGTACGACACGGTGGTCGTCCCGGCTGCCGAAGGCCAGCTCGACCGCGGCCCCCGGAGCGGTGAAGTCCAGCGTGCCGCGTCCGGCGAACCCGCTGCCGCGGATCAGGTCCACCGGCCCGGCCAGCAGCGCGTGCCCGGACCGGTTGTCGCACCGCACCACCTGCGTGACCAGCGGGGAGAGCTCCGGGGCGCAGGCGTACTCGCTGCGCGCGGCCGTGGTGAAGGACGACACCGGCACCCGGTGGGCGCGCCCGTCGGCCGGCACGGAGACCGGGCCGGGGGCGTGCAGGACGCGCACCTCGCCGCCGTCGTCCACGCCCGGCAGCCCGAGCACGGGGGCGGGGCCGAGGTCCGCGACGTCCTCCTCCCGCAGGTCCACGCGGACGGTGCGGCGCTCCTCGGGGGAGCGGTCCTGCAGCGTCAGCCGGTCCTCACCCAGCACCGGCGGCTCCGTGGCCGCCGAGGAGCGCGCCGTGGACAGGGTCAGCCGTACGCCGGACCAGTCCTCGCCGGTGCGCTGCCAGACCATCGCCTCCGTCTCCAGGGTGAGCGTCTCCCCGTCCAGCGTGGCCCGGTAGGCAGGCCGCCACAGCGCGCACGGGGTGAGATGGCCCAGCCGCAGCTCCGCCGGTCCCGCGCCGGACGCCTCCACGGTCAGCTCGACGTGCCCGGCCAGTCCGGCGGGCTCCGTCTCGGCCTCGACGAGAGCCTGTTCGGCCTCGCGCAGGTCGTCGGAGAGGGCCGACAGCCGCGCCTCCGCCGCGCGCAGCCGCTCGGCCTGCTGCTCGCGCTCCTCGTCCACCCGGTCCAGCTCGCGGGCCCAGCGGTCCCGTTCGGCCTCGCCGAACCCGGCGCCCTCGCCGATCTCCCGCAGCAGATCGGCGGCGAGCCGGCCGAGCGCGTCCCCGCGCGCCTTCAGCCGGTCCCGCCGCTGCTCCAGCACCAGCCGCTCCTCCTTCAGCGAGGCCACGCGGCGGCGCAGCGGCGAGTCGTCGTCGGAGGGCTCCGGCCCGCGCGGCGTCCACGCGCGCACGATCCGCACGTCCAGCACGGTCGCCGGGAAACCGGCGGTCAGCTCGGCGTGCAGGGTCCGGTCGACGGCCAGGGCGCTCACCGGTCCCAGCGTCAACCGCTGCGTGCCGGTACGCAGTTCGAGCGCCGCGGTGCGTTCGACGTGCGCGCGGTCCTCGGTGCAGGTGACGGCGGTGACGGGGAGGGGGGTCAGGGCGATCGGCTCCGATGACGTGGTCATCTCTGTGTCAGCTCCTGCGGTTGCCGCCGGTCAGGGCCTTGCCGGCCGGGATCCTGATCTCGTAGCCGCCGTCGAGGGCGGTGGTGCCGCCGGCCGGCAGGTCGACCCGCCAGATCCGGGTGCCCGGGGCGTGCCGCTCCCGGTCCGCGGTGTCCTCGGGCGCGGTCCAGCCGGCCCGTTCCTCGATCCGCACGTCCGCCTCGGAGGTGACCGGCACGCGTTCGCGCACCTCCACGCGGACCGGCGCCGGGAGCCGGTTGGCCAGCTCCACGTGGACGCGGTGGTCGAGCACGGTGACGTTGCTGCGCAGGCCCGCGGTCGACTCGGTGAGGTGCGTCCGCCGGGTCACGCCGATGGCCTCCGCCGGACCCAGCCCCAGCCGGCGCGCACCGCCCGGAGCGAGGGTGGGCAGCGCGGCGGTCAGCTGGTACTCCCCGTCGACGCTCACCTCGACCGGGCCGGCCAGCAGCGCCTGGTCCGTGGCGTTGGACAGCACCAGCGTCGCGTACACGGTCTGCTCCACCGCCGGCACGCAGACGTACTCGGTGCGCAGGCCCACCGGGATCTCGCCGACGGTGACGGTGTGCCAGGCGCCGTCCGAGGGGATGTCGGCGGGCGCCGCGGCGTCGTAACGGTGGTCGAAGGAGCCCGCCGACTCGCGGGGCCGCACGGCGTGCCCGGGCAGCGGCAGCGCGGCCGGCCTCTCGGCGCGCCGCCGGTACTCGGCGGTCACCAGGTCGGGGCCCGAGCCGGGGAAGAGCCGGCCCCGGCGGTCCCACGGCTCGTCCGGGCCGCTCAACACCAGTGCCGCGTAGTCGAGTTCGGCGTCGTCCGGCCGGGGCGGCCCCGGTACGGGCGCGGGCGCGAAGAGGGCCCCACCCGCGGCCTCCGGCGTGGCCGCACGAGCCTCTCCGCCCGCGCGGGGCGCGGCGGCCGCGCGGGCGCCGGAACCGGTGCGCGCCCGGGGCCGCGGCCGGTCCGGGACGGGCGCGGAACCCGGCGCGGCCGGGCCGCCGAAGCCCTGGGGTGCCGCGCCGTACGCGGCGCCGGGGCCGGGCAGGGCGGAGGGCGCCGGCGGAGGCGGGGGAGGAGGCGGAGCACCGTAGGCGGCCCCGACGCAGGTGTCCTCGACGGCACCGCCCGCGCCGATCCGGCCCGCCGCCGCCCCGCCGGACACATCCGGTTCCGGCCGGGGACCCGCCGCGTCGTACCCGGCGAACAGGTCGGTCAGCCCCGCCGGGGGCTCCCGCCACCCGGACGGAGCGGGCGCGGGCTGGCTGCGGCCGATGCGCACCGACCGCAGCCGCGGCAGACCGGTACGGCGGCGCAGGTCGGCGGTGGCGAAGGCGATCCGCACGCCCGTCCAGTCCTCGCCGGACCGCTGGGCGACCGAGGCACGCAGCACCAGCCGTCCGCCGTCCTCGCCCTGACGGCGGATCAGGCGGTACGTCGGCACCCATACGGCGCCGGGCACCCCGTACTCGATCTCGACCTCGGCCTGCGCCTCACCCGCGCCCCGCAGGGTCAGCACCGCCGTGTACGAAGTGGCCACCCCGGACGCCGGCGCGTCGGTGCTCGCGCGCTCGACCCGGTCGTGAGCGAGCTCCAACTCGTGCTCGACGCGGCGGAGTTCGTCCTCCAGCTCGCGGAGCCGGCCGTGCAGGGCCGTCAGGCGCTCGTCGACGAAGTCGGCCAGCTCCAGCCAGGCGTCCACCGGGGTGCGGCGGTGCGGGTCGTCCCGCTTGCGGCCGGGCGGCACCGGACGCAGCCCGCCGACCTCCTCGATCCTCGTCAGCTGCCGGTCGCGCCGGGTCCGCGCGACGTCGTACGCCTCGCGCAGCCGGTCCACCTCACGCCGTGCCTCGTCCTCCGCGTCCGCGTCCACGGGCTCGGCGTCGATCTCCGCCCGCGCCTCGGTGACGCGCGCACCCGGCGCACCGAGGACGCGGGCGCGCAGCGAGTGGGGGTCGAGCGAGCGCGGCAGTCCCGTCACCCGTACCTGTCCGCCCGCCGGGACCGTGCCCCGGGCGACGCGGCGGCACAGCGCGCCCTGCGCGTACACCGTCACCGCTTCGAGTGCCGACTCCCACCTCGGTGCCGTCCCAGCCGTCATGAGCTCCCCCGCGCAGCCGTGTTCGTACCGGGGGCAGCCTACGCGCTGACGGCCCGGTCCGTATCACCAGACGAGGCACCAGTACGTGCCGTGGCGACCGATCCCGATCCGGCTCTCGTGCGGCACCAGAGCGGGGTCGGGCCGGCCCACGGCCGCCATGGCGCAGACGGGGTCCCCGACCGTGCCCGCGGCGGCCATGCGCCGGGCGGCGTCGGTCGCGGCGGGGGAGGTGTGCCAGGTGGTCGTCGCGGTGGCGGGGGCGCCGGTCGGCTTCGGGGCGGCCGAGGGGCCCCGCTCGGTGGCGGGGGCGGGCTTGGCGGTCGGCTTCGCGGTCACCCCCGTCGACGTGGGTTCGGGTGCGGCCTTCCCGGTCGGCCGCTCCGGCGCGGAGGGGGCCGACGGGTGAGCCGTGCCGGAGGGCCGGGGGGCACGCGTCTCAGTCCCTGACGGCGCAGGAGGAACACGCGTCCCGGAACCCGGCGGCGGAGGGATACGCGGTCCGGACGGCGTCGTCGTGGTCCGGGGGGCGGCTCCCGGGGGCGTGGAGGGCGCGGCCGGTTCGGGAGCCGCCGACCGGCGCGGGGCCTCGGGTGCCGCGGACCGTGCCGGGGCCTGGGGCGCGTCCGGCGTGCCGGTGCCCGTCCCCGCCCCGCCCGTGGAGGCGGGCGGCGGAGGCACGAGCCCCGGCCCTCGGCTGGACGGCGCGGCCTCGGAGGTGTCCTGCCCCGGCGGAGGTTCCGGCCGGGTGCTCGCACCGCCGTCCGGCACGGCCGGTCCGGTCCCGGCCCCCTGGTCCGGCACACCCGGCGGCTGCGTCCGCCCCTGCCCCGGCGACGGCCGCGTCGCCGGTCCTCCGCTCGGCTCGGCCGCCCCGCCGGGACGGGACGCCGTCGGAACGGGCGCCCCCGTGCCCGTCGGAGTCGCCTCCGCCGTGGACGGCGGGGAGGTCTCGGAGGTCGGCGTCGGCAGCGGGCCCAGCGTCGGGAGGGTCAGATCGGTCGAGGCGGACGGCCGCGGGCTCGGAGTGCCGTCGTCCTGCGCCACCCACACCCACACGCCGACGCCGCCCAGGACCAGAGCGGCGGCGCCGCCGGCGATCCACGGGGCGCGCCGGGGCGGGCGACGGTGACGGTTCATGGTCCCCACTGTCCTATGCACCCCGACGCGCCGCCTGTCGCACGGCCCCGCTGTCGCCCCACCCGTCCGCCCGGTGCGCTCGTACGGGTGACGGACACCGCCGACCGGCCGTCCCCGCACGGTCGGCACGCGTACCCCGCTCCCTTACCTCCGAGGTCATCGACCCCGCCCCCGGTCCGGTGCCACGATCACCGCGTACCACGACCGACCGACGCACCGTGGAGGACACCATGACCGCCTACGCCATCGCCCACCTGCGGCCGGCCGCACCGCACCCCGACATCGCGGAGTACATGGAGCGCCTCCCCGCCACGCTGGAGCCGTACGGAGGCCGCTTCCTGGTGCACGCCACCGGGCACGAGGTGAAGGAGGGCGCCTGGCCCGGACACGTGGTGATGATCGCCTTCCCCGGGCTCACCGAGGCGCGGGACTGGTGGGACTCGCCCGCCTACCGGGAGATCGCACCGCTGCGCTCCCGGCACATCGAGGGCGACATCATTCTGATCGACGGCGTCCCGGACGGTTACGACCCCGCGTCCACGGCGGCCGCGATACGGAAGGAACACGCCGCCACCGGCTGACCCCGGCGCACCTGCGCATCCACGACGACGACCGCACGCCTGCCGCATCCGGGCACGGTGTTCCACAGCACGGTGAAGGACGCCGGGACGCGCTCCCGGCACGACTTCCGGATCAGTGAGCCGACCGCACCACGCGCGTGCGCCGGCACGAGGTGTCGCACCACTCCGTCACCGCGCAGGGAGGCGGGTACGGCCTCGGACCCACGCCGGAGGGCGGCACCAGGGTGCGCCTGTCCGACGTGCTCGAAGGGCACGGCGTCGGCAAGACGCTGCTCCCGCCGGCGACGGGAGCAGCGCGCCGGGGCGTCCCCGCGTTCGGCCGCCGTGTCGAGGAAGCCGCCGAGGCCGCGGCCTGACCGGGCAGCCGGACCGCCGCATCCTGCCGGGGGTCAGGAGACCAGCACCCGGACCGCCCTCATCAGCAGGAGGACGCCCAGGGCCGGCGCCGGAAGTCCCAGGACCGCCGTCACCACGCCCCAGCGCGTCCGTCCGCGCGGCGCCTGTGCGCCGCCGGCCCCTGCCATGCCGCCTTGTGCCGCGTCCACGAACTCACCTTCCGGTCAAGGGAATGACAGGCAGGCTGGTCCCTTCCGCGCTCACCCGGACGCGGACACCGCGTCCCCCGGCCGGCGTAGCGAGCCGGCGGCCGGCATGCCGTCACGGCCCCGGGTGACATAACAGTGGGCCTATGACATCGAGACGAACCGTCCCTCAGGTCACCGAGCGCCGTGCGTCCGGGATGCGTGTCCGGGCCGCTCTGATGGTCCTGGCCGCCGCGACCGCCCTCGGCACGACCACGACCGAGGCCGCCGCCTCCCCCTCCGCCCGCCCCGGAACCGACTGGGACGCCATCGCCCAGTGCGAGTCGGGCGGCGACTGGAAGGCCAACACGGGCAACGGCCACTACGGCGGACTGCAGTTCTCGCAGTCGAGCTGGGTCGCGGCCGGCGGACTCACGTACGCCCCGCGCGCCGACCTCGCCACGCGCAAGGAGCAGATCGCGGTGGCCGAACGCCTCGCGCGGATCCAGGGCATGTCCGCGTGGGCGTGCGCACACGCGGGGCGTTAGACGCGCGGCGCGCGTCGGACACCCGCGGCGCGCGTCGGACGTACGCGGCGCGCCATGAGCCCGACGCCGGCCCTCACGCGCCCGGGACCGGGCCCCCGGCGGCGGGGACCGGGCCCCCGGCGGCCGGGTGCTGCGGCGCGGGCGGGAACGCGGGCCCCGCCATCGCCTTGGCGTTCTGAGCCGCCGTCAGCCTGCGGACGAACAGCAGGGCCAGCACCGCGGAGACGAGGTCGAGGACCGACCCGGCCATCAGCCACCCCGCGGCGTCGTGGACCGCCTGCGGGTCCTCGGCCGCGTCGTACTTCTCCGAGGCGAGCCGGTCGAAGAGGTTCGACGCGATCCACATGCCCCACCAGGCGTTGAGCAGGCGGTGGTGCCGCAGCTCGGACGCGTAGGGGTCGGGCTGGCTGGCCCGCAGGACGTCCTGGGCGATGCCGCGCGGGATCCACAGGTTGGCCAACGGGATGAACCAGCCGCCGATCGCCCAGCCCGGCGTGCGGCGCTGCGTGTCCGGCGCGAACACCTCCGCGTTGTGACGCACCCGGTGGAACCAGATGATGAACAGCGTCGCCGTCCCGACCACGCCGATCAGGTACAGCAGGCTGGACGAGGCGACCGCCGTGTCCGCCCGGTCGACCGCGCCCATGTCGACGTCGCCCGCGCCGCCGGAGGCCACGTCACCCATGACCGACCGCATGTACGCCGCCGCCCCGAAGTGCGTCACGTCGGCGACGATCACGACGGCCAGCAGCGCGGTCACGGCGTGCGCGAGACCCAGCGGTGAGCGCAGCACCGGTCCGGGCCCGGGCATCGGTTTCATGGGCACGGGTGAAAAAGCCATGAAGGCCCCCTGGGAATGCGGTGGAGTTGCGGCGCTCCCTCCCCGGGAACGCCGCGAGATGATCACAAACGAGTGATCGGCTTCCGGACCCTACCCCATCGCCGGTGCAGCGTGTCCATGACTATTGCGCGCGACGGCACGAGGCCGCCGTCGAAGCGCGCTTGAGTCTCCCCCCGGGGGAGGCCCCACGGTGGCGGACATGAACGACACCGAACTCGAAGGACGCGTCGCCGTGGTCGCCGGCGGCAGCAAGGGCGCCGGACTGGCGACGGCACAACGGCTCCGGCAGGCGGGAGCCCAGGTCGTCACCATCGCCCGTACGAAGCCGGAGGCGGGCGACGCCCTCTTCGTCCAGGGCGACCTGGGCACCGCCGAGGGTGTGGCCGCGTCCGCCGCGGCCGTCGCCGGACATGTCGGCGTCCCCGACGTCCTCGTGCACATCGTGGGCGGCTCCGACTCCCCGGCCGGGGGCTTCGCGGCTCTCGACGACACGCTGTGGGAGCGCGAACTGGAACTCAACCTCCTGTCCGCCGTCCGCCTCGACCGGGCCCTGCTCCCCGGCATGGTGGCCCGCGGCTCGGGCGCCGTCGTCCACGTCACCTCCATCCAGCGCCGGATGCCGCTGCACGACTCGACCCTGGCCTACGCCGCCGCCAAGGGCGCCCTGACCACCTACAGCAAGGGGCTCGCCAACGAGGTGGCCCCGGCGGGCGTACGGGTCAACTCTGTCGCACCCGGCTTCATCCGCACCGACGGCGCCGAGCAGCTGCTCGCCCGCCGGATGAGGGAGGGCGGCATCACCCGCGAGGCCGCCCTCGACGACCTGATGAGCGTTCTCGGCGGCATCCCCCTCGGCCGGCCCGCCGAGCCGGAGGAGGTGGCCGAGGTGATCGCCTTCCTCGCCTCACCCCGCGCCGCCGCGGTCGCCGGTGCCGAGTACACCGTCGACGGCGGCACCGTCCGCACCGTATGAGCCGGACGCGAACGGCCGCCGGCACGGAGGAGGGAACCATGCGCAGCACCCCGCGGACCGGGACCACCGGCGAGGCCCGGTCCTTCGTCGAGGAGTACGTCGCCGCGGCCACGGCCGCCGGCCACGCGCGGTACCTCGCGCTCTTCGACGACAATGCCGTCGTACGCGACGAAGGCCGCACCCACCGGGGACTCACGGAGGTGCGCCGCTGGCGGGACCAGGTCCCGCCCGTGGAGTACGACGTACGGGAGGTCACCGGCACGGCGGCCGCCTGCCGTGTTGTCGCCGAGGTGTCGGGGGACTTCCCCGGCAGCCCGGTGACGCTCCGCTTCGCGTTCGAACGTGACGCGCGGGGAAGGATCACCCGGCTGGAGATCACCCCCTGACCACGCACCGCCACCCCGGGACCGGACCCGTACCGGCCGGTCCCGGGACCGGACCCGGCCGCCAGGAGCATCACCATGACGGAGCGACTCACCATCGGGGAGTTCTCCCGCATCACCCACCTCAGCATCCGCACGCTCCGCCGCTACCACGAGCAGGGCCTGCTGGTCCCCGCCGAGGTCGACCCGGTGACGGGCTACCGCTACTACTCGCCCGAGCAGGTCCGCCCGGCCCAGACCGTCCGGCGGTTCCGCGACCTCGACCTGCCCCTGGCGGACCTCCGGCGCTTCCTCGAGGCGGAGGCCGGCGCCCGCGGCGGGGCGGCGGACCGGGAGACGGCCCGGCAGGTCGTGACCGCCCACCTGCGCCGGCTCGAGGACCGGCTCGGCCGCACCCAGCGCGCCGTCGAAGCGCTCCGCGAACTCCTCGACCCCGGCGCGGAACGGACGGTGATCCTGGAAGTCCTCCCGCCCCAGCGGGTCCACGCCGTGTCCCTCGACGTCCCCGAGGGAGCCGGCCTGGACTGGTACGACACGGCGATGCGTGACCTCGACGCCGCCGTCGGACACCGCCCGGTGCTCCCGCCGGGCGGCCGCTACGCGCACGAGCTGTTCACCGAGGGGCACGGCCACGCCACCGTCTACCTCCCCGCCGAGACACCCCTGCCCCCGGGAGCCCCGGCCACCGTGCGCGAGCTGGACCTGCCGAGCAGGACGGCCGTCGTCGCCACCCACTGCGGCCCGCACGACGACCTCGACCTCACCTACGGCGCCGTGGGCTCCTTCGCCGCGCGCCACGGCCTGCGCGCGCAGAACCTCGTCGAAGAGGTGTACCTGGTGGGGCCGCGCGACACGGACCAGCCGGAGCGCTGGCGCACCCTCGTGGCCTGGCTGACCGACCCCGGCCACACCTGACACCGACACCGGCTTGCGGTCCCCGGTTCAAGGGCCCCGTACCCCACAGGAACGACGGAAGGCACGCCGGGCCATGCACACCCACGACGTCGGCCAGGAACTCGTGGCGGCCGCGACGCACGTCGCCCGCACCCGCTGCCGGGGCGACAACCACACCATGGCCGCGGCGGCCCGCGCCACGGACGGCCGGACCGTCACCGCCGTGAACGCCTGTCACTTCACCGGCGGTCCCTGCGCCGAACCGGTCGTCGTCGGAACGGCCGCCGCACAGGACGCCTACGACCTGGAGACGATCGCCGCCGTCGGCGACCGCGACCGGGGAGTCGTCCCGCCGTGCGGCCGCTGCCGCCAGGTCCTCCTCGACTACTTCCCGGCCCTGAAGGTCGTCGTGGGCACGGCCGACGGCCTCCTCGCCGTCCCGGTCGCCGACCTCCTCCCGCACACCTGCGTCTGGGCCGACCACCAGCTCGACCCCGCGTCGTGGTCCGAGCCGAACATCGGCGACCCGCGCGGTGTCCCCGAAGGCCGCGGCGTCACCGGGGTGGAGGTCAAGGACGTCCACGCCGTCGGGGACCCGGACCCGACGGAGACGGGGGACGGCCCGCACCGACGAGCCCGGCGGCCACCGACGCCCCCGCCCGTCACAACCGCTCGCGCACCCATTCCGGGTCAGGATCCACGTACGCCTCCCCGTCCGGCAGGACGACCGTCGGCACCGTCCCGTTCCCGTCCGCGACCGCCCTCACCGCCGCGGCGGCCGGGCCGCGCCGGATGTCGGCCCAGTGCCCCCGGCGCGCGTCCCGGCCCGGCCGGAAACGCAGCCGCCTGCAGTACCGGCACCCCGGCCGCCAGTAGATCACCGGACGCCTGTCCTCCCGGCTGCGGCGCCGCGCCTCCTCCGTGCCGAGGGCGGCCGGGAAGAGCAGCTATGAGTTCACCACCGCGAACACCAGGCACGCCGGCGGGGCCGCGACCGCCGGGACGGTGCTCCCGTGGGCGAGCAGGCCCGCCGCACCCAGTACCCCGGCCGCCGTGAGCAGCAGCGGCGGCAGCCGGCCCCGTGACACCTCGCGCCCCTAGGACGACTCGCGGACGACCAGCTCCGTGGGCAGGGTGATCTGCTGCCGGGGCCCGTCGTTCAGGGTGATGTCGGTGAGGATGCGGGCCATCGTGCGGCCCAGTTCCTCCACCGGCTGGCGCACCGTCGTCAGCGGCGGGTTGGTGTGCCGGGCGAGCACCGAGTCCTCGAAGCCGACCACGGCGACGTCGTCCGGCACCCGGCGCTTCCGCCGGCGCAATTCGGCCAGCGCGCCGACCGCCATGAGGTCGGAGGCGGCGAACACGGCGTCCAGATCCGGAGCGCGTTCAAGAAGCAAACGCATGGCGCGACCGCCGCTGTCCTCGGAGAAGTCACCCGTCTCGATCAGCGACTCGTCCGCCGGAACGCCCGCTTCCTGGTGGGCCGTTCGCCACCCCGCGAGGCGGGCGCGGCCGACGTCCATGTCCTGCGGGCCGGTGATCGTCGCGATCCGCCTGCGGCCGCGGCCCAGCAGATGCCGTACGGCTTCAACGGCGCCCCCGGCGTTGTCGGAGTCGACGTAGCTCAGCTGCTCGCCCGCGTCGCGGCGGCCGGCGAGCACCGTGGGCAGTCCCATCTCCTCGAGGATGCCGGGCAGCCGGTCCTCGGCGTGGACGGAGACCAGCAGCACGCCGTCCACCCTGCGGGTGGCCACCGACTCGGTGAGCTGGTCGCGTTCGGCCTGGTCGCGCACCAGCATGAGCTGCAGCTGGGTGCCGCTCTCGCCGAGCGCGCCGCTCACGCCGCGGATCAGCGCGGCGAAGAACGGCTCCGAGCCGAGCCGGCTCTCCGACTCGGGGATCACCAGGGCCACGGCGTCGGTGCGGTTGGTGACCAGGCCCCGGGCGACCGAGTTGGGGACGTAGTTCAGTTCTTTGATCGCCGCGAGGACCCGGGCCCGCGCGTCGGCGCTGACCAGGTCGGAGCCGTTGACGACGCGGGAGACCGTGGTGCGACCCACGCCGGCGCGGGCGGCGACGGTTTTGATCGTGGGACGGCGGTTGCCGGTCATGCACTCCCCCCTCAGCGGCCGCGGCGGCGTTCTCTGCCGCGGAGGTGACCTGCGGCAATTCTTGCAGACGCCTGCCCCGGCGGATCACCCCCCAGGGTCCGGAAGACGAACGGAGGGCCCGTCCGGCATACGGAAGTTGCTTTCAAGTTATTGACAGATTGCGCCGCTGCTACAAGTCTTCGTCACGCGGTGGGAACGTGCCCACCCGGAGTTGGGCACGTTCCCACCTCGACCAAGATCCGCTGTAGTCATCGCAGACCTCGTCACTCCGATGTGTCAGCGCCGTCGCTAGGAGGAGATCCATGGGCACTCTCGGTTCGTTGCGCAGGAAGGCGGTGGCGACAGCCGCGGCCGTCGGCGCGCTCTCGCTCGTCGTCGGCTGCAGCGGCGACAGCGACTCGGTCACGGGTGGCAGCAAGGACGGCGACAAGGTCACCATCACCATGGGCATGTTCGGCGTCATGGGGATCAAGGAAACCGGCCTGCTGGAGGAGTACGAGAAGAACAACCCCGGCGTCACGATCAAGGCCGAGATAGCCGGTGACGAGCAGACCTACTACACCGCGCTGCAGACCAAGCTCGCCGCCGGCAAGGGCCTGAAGGACATCCAGGGCATCGAGATCGGCCGCGCCAAGGAGATCACCGAGACCCGGGCCGACATGTTCGCCGACTTCGCGGGCATGGCGGGCACCGACCACTTCCTGCCCTGGAAGCAGTCCCAGATCACCACCGAGGACGGCAAGGTGCTGGGCCTCGGCACCGACATCGGCCCGATGGCCGTCTGCTACCGCAAGGACTACTTCGAGAAGGCCGGCCTGCCCACCGACCGCGAAGAGGTCGGCAAGCTGTGGGCGGGCGACTGGCAGAAGTACGTCGAGGTCGGCCGCACCTTCAAGAAGAACTTCAAGGGCGACGGCGTCGCCTACACCGACTCGGCCAGCGGCCTGTTCAACGCCATGGTCTACGGCTACCCCGAGCAGTACTACAACGAGCAGGGCGAGCTGATCCACGACAAGAACCCGGCCGTGAAGGAGGCCTGGGAGCTGGCGTCTGACGCCGCCGACGAGGACCTGACCGCCAAGCTGCGCCAGTTCCAGCCCGGCTGGGACCCCGGTCTGGCCAACGGCACGTTCGCGACCGCGGTGTGCCCGGCCTGGATGCTGAGCCACATCAGCGAGAAGGCCGGTGAGGTCAACAAGGGCAAGTGGGACGTCGCCCGCGCTCCGAAGGGCGCCAACTGGGGCGGTTCCTTCCTCGGCGTGATCGAGAAGAGCCCGGTGAAGGAGGAGGCGCAGAAGCTCGTCGCCTGGCTGACCGCGCCCGAGCAGCAGGCCCGCATCTTCAAGGACCTCGGCAACATCCCGTCCTCGCAGAAGGCCCTCGAGGACCCGTCCGTGAAGGCCGTGAAGAACGAGTACTTCAGCGGCGCGCCGCTCGGCCAGATCTTCGGCGCCGCGGCGCAGGAGATCCCGGACAAGCAGGTCCTCGGCCGCAAGGACGGCACCATCAAGGACACCTTCTCCCAGGGCCTGGCCCTGGTGGAGCAGGGAACGCCGCGCGACGAGGCCTGGAAGACCACCGCGGAGCGCATCGAGAAGGCGGTCCGCTGACCGTCGCCCCGCGGCCGTCCCGGGCCCGCTGCCCCCAGCGGGCCCGGGACGGCTCCCCATTCGCTCTCAGGAAGGAAGTCCGGTGGCCACCTCCACCACCAAGGCCCTGGCCGGCGAGGAGCCGCCGGGCCCGTCCCGCTCGCGGGACGGCAAGGAGACCTCACGGCGGCGCGGCGCCTGGCTGCACCGTCTTGACGTCAAGGGCGCCCCGTACGCGTTCGTCGCCCCGTTCTTCGTCGTCTTCGCCGCGTTCAGCTTCTACCCGCTCGTCTACACCTCGTGGATCTCCCTGCACGACGTGGAACTGGCCACGCTCGACGTCATGGAGTGGGTGGCGTTCGACAACTACGTCGACCTGTGGGGCGATTCGCGGTTCTGGAACGCCGTTCAGAACACCATCACCATCGGCGTCATCTCCACGGTGCCGCAGCTTCTGATGGCCCTGGGCATGGCGCACCTGCTCAACTACCGCATGCGCGCCTCGCTGTTCTTCCGCGTCGCGTCGCTGGTGCCGTACGCCACGTCCGTCGGCGCCGCCGCGCTCGTCTTCACCATGATCTTCGAGCGCGACTTCGGCATGATCAACTGGGGACTCGGCCTGATCGGCGTCGACCCGGTGAACTGGGAGGCCGACAAGTGGCCCGCCCAGGTCGCGATCTCCACCATCGTCATCTGGCGCTGGACCGGCTACAACGCCCTGCTCTACCTGGCCGCCATGCAGGCCATCCCCGCCGACCGCTATGAGGCCGCCTCCCTGGACGGCGCGTCCCGCTGGCAGCAGTTCCGGCACGTCACCGTGCCCGGCATCCGCTCCACCATCGTCTTCACCATCGTGCTCTCCACGATCGGCGCCACCCAGCTGTTCGGCGAGCCGCTGATCTTCGGCCAGGGTCCCAACGGCGTCACCGGCGGCGCGGACAACCAGTACCAGACGCTGGGCCTGCTGCTGTACGAGGAGGGCTGGAAGAACTACCAGATGGGCCGCTCGGCGACCGTCGCCTGGGCGATGTTCATGCTGCTGGTCCTCGCCTTCGTGGCGCAGCGACTGATCAAGCGCCTGCGCTCCCGCACGTCCTGACCTGGAGACGCCATGACCATCCACAGCCTCCCGGCCCGGACGGACGCACCGGCCCGGACCGAACCCGAGAAGCCGGCCGGCCGCGGCGGCCGCCGCCTGCTGCGCGAACGCGCCGGGCGCACCCACCACGCCGGACCGCTCGCCTACATCCTGCTCGCCATCATGGCGATCCTGTCCATCTTCCCGCTGTACTGGACGATGGTGGCGGCCTCCACCGACAACACCCGGGTCAGCCAGACCCCGCCGCCGTTCCTGCCCGGCCCGAACCTGTTCAGCAACCTCGCCCGTGCCTGGGACGAGGCGGCCATGGGCAAGGCGATGATCAACAGCACGATCGTGGCCGGTGTGATCGCCCTGTCCACGGTGTTCTTCGCGACGCTCGCCGGGTTCGCCTTCGCCAAACTGCGGTTCAAGGGCCGCAACGTCCTGCTCATGCTGGTGATCGGCACCATGATGGTGCCGCCGCAGCTCGGTGTCGTCCCGCTGTTCATGATGATGTCGGAGCTCGGCTGGTCGCAGCAGCTGCCCGCCGTCATCTTCCCCACCCTGGTCAGCGCCGTCGGCGTGTTCTTCATGCGGCAGTACCTCTCCGAGGCGCTGCCCGACGAACTCGTCGAGGCCGGCCGGGTCGACGGGGCGCACTCGCTGCGCATCTTCTGGAGCATCGTGCTGCCCGTCGCACGGCCCGCCATGGCCGTGATCTTCATGATCACGTTCGTGCACGCCTGGAACGACTTCTTCTGGCCGTTCGTGGTGCTCGACATGACCAACCCGACCGTCCCCGTCGCGCTCACCCAGCTCAGCGCGGGCTACGTCCGCGACCAGTCGCTCATCATGGCCGGCGCGCTGCTCGGCACCCTGCCGCTGCTGGCGATGTTCATCGTCTTCGGCCGCCAGATCGTCAGCGGCATCATGGCCGGCGCCGTCAAGGGCTGACCGCTCCCCGCAGGCCCCGCTCCGACCCCCTCACCGGGCTCTTCGCACACCCCGCGAACGACCCCCGCCACCCCGAAAGGACTCACGTGGTCACCGCAGCACAGCAGACCGCGTCCGCCCCGGACGCCGCCCGCACCTTCCCCAAGGGCTTCCTCTGGGGTTCGGCCACCGCCTCCTACCAGATCGAGGGCGCCGCCTCCGAGGACGGACGCACCCCGTCCATCTGGGACACCTACGCCCGCACGCCGGGCCGGGTCCGCAACGGCGACACCGGTGACATCGCCACCGACCACTACCACCGCTGGCGCGAGGACGTCGCCCTCATGGCCGAACTCGGCCTGGGCGCCTACCGGTTCTCCCTCGCCTGGCCCCGCATCCAGCCCACCGGACGCGGTCCCGCCGTGCAGAAGGGCCTCGACTTCTACCGGCGGCTGGCCGACGAGCTGCTGGAGAAGGGCATCCAGCCCGTCGCCACCCTCTACCACTGGGACCTGCCCCAGGAGCTGGAGGACGCCGGCGGCTGGCCCGAGCGCGCCACCGCCGAACGCTTCGCCGAGTACGCCGCCCTCGCCGCCGACGCCCTCGGCGACCGCGTGCGGACCTGGACCACCCTCAACGAGCCCTGGTGCAGCGCCTTCCTCGGCTACGGCTCCGGCGTGCACGCCCCCGGCCGCACCGACCCGGTCGCCGCGCTGCGCGCCGCCCACCACCTCAATCTCGGCCACGGACTGGCCGTCCAGGCCCTGCGCGACCGCCTCCCGGCCGCCGCCCAGTGCTCGGTCACCCTCAACATCCACCACGTCCGCCCGCTCACCGGCACCGAGGGCGACGCGGACGCGGTCCGCCGTATCGACGCGCTCGCCAACCGCGTCTTCACCGGTCCGATGCTGCAGGGCGCCTACCCGGAGGACCTCCTCAAGGACACCGCCGGCCTGACCGACTGGTCCTTCGTGAGGGACGGCGACCTGGAGCAGATCAACCAGCCGCTCGACTTCCTCGGCGTCAACTACTACACGCCCACGGTCGTCTCCGAGACCGACGGCAGCGGCACCCACACCTCCGACGGCCATGGCAACAGCCCGCACAGCCCCTGGCCGGCCGCCGACAAGGTCGCCTTCCACCAGCCCCCCGGCGAGCGCACCGCCATGGGCTGGGCCGTCGACGCCACCGGCCTGTACGACCTGCTGCGCAGGCTGTCGCACGACTTCCCGAAGCTGCCGCTGGTCATCACCGAGAACGGCGCCGCCTTCGACGACTACGCCGACCCCGACGGCAACGTCAACGACCCCGCCCGCATCGCGTACGTCCGCGACCACCTGGCCGCCGTCCACCGCGCCATCCTCGACGGCTCCGACGTCCGCGGCTACTTCCTGTGGTCCCTGCTCGACAACTTCGAGTGGGCGCACGGCTACAGCAAGCGGTTCGGCGCCGTGTACGTCGACTACCCGACGGGCACCCGCATCCCGAAGGCCAGCGCCCGCTGGTACGCGGAGGTCGCCCGCACGGGCGTCCTGCCGGCGGCCTGACCTCGGCTCCGTGAGCCCGACTCCCTGCCCGTGGGGGGACAGGGAGTCGGGCTCGCGGGTGTCATCTCGCGCCCGAGCGGCTCCGGAGCACCTCGACACCGTCGCCGTCGAGGTCGTCGCAGTACGCCGCGCGTCCGGTCATCGCCATGACGAGGGCCACGGTCCGCCCGGACACGAGGGGCCCGTCCCCGGCCCTGAACGGCCCGTCGTCGGCGACGAGCCGCAGTCCGCCGACGCGCCCCTTGGCGACGACCACCAGGTCCGTGCCCCGGTAGTACTCCGCGACAGCCGTCACGGTCCCGACCGGGTAGGCCCGCCGTATGCCGAGCGGGCGCCGGACGTCCTCCCCGTGGACGACGGTCTCGCCGAGCATGGCGATGGCGGGCAGGGGAGGCTTGGTCGTACTCGGCACCGTGCGCCTGAAGCGCTCGAGGGTGTCCGCCGGACCCGAACCGAGCTGCTCCGCCAGCCGCATGGCCACCTGCCTGTCGAAGTCGAACCGGCAGCGGAGGACGCCGGCCAGCCACCTGAGCGTGCCGAGACTGGCCCCCGCGGTGAGATGCGCGAGCACCTCACGCACTGACAGCCCGTCACAGAGCGAGGGCGTCGCCCACTGCTCGGCGCCGATCCCCCCGAGATCGTCGGCGAGCGCGGCCCGCTCGGCACGGATCATGGACCACACGGCGGTGTCGGGAAGGCGGCGGCCGGTCGCCGGGCCCGGACGAGTCGTCATGGGGGCGGTGCTCCTGTCGGTGAGGGCGTTCACGCGTTCCAGGGGGTGACTCCCGCCCCGGACGGAACTCATCGCCGCCGGAACAGCGGAATGCGCCACACGGACGTCGTGACCCGCCCGCGTGCACCCTCACGCCGGCGACGGCACCGTGGCACCCGGACGGCGAGGCCGAGGTCCCCGTCATGGACGAAGGGACCCGCTTCGCCGGGGAGTACGTGCTGTCCGCCGACCACGCCCAGGAGCTCGTCCGCGGCTTCGTCCGCGGCTTCGTCCGCACAGGGACCCCGGACGCACCGGGACAGTGGCACGTGAGGTGAGGACGTGGCCGGTCGGTCTCAGGCCGGCTTGCGCCACACGGAGATGTGCTTCGGGGAGTCCTGGGTGAACGGTGTGCCGTCCCAGTCGGCGACGCGGCGCTCCGGCGCCAGACCGGCGATGCGGGCCATGAGGTCGAGCTCCGCCGGCCACGCGTAGCGGTGGCGGGAGGCGTCGCGGCGGTAGTGGTCACCGTCTCCGTCGCGGGAGAAGTGGTGCGAGACGAGGATCTGCTCGACGGGGTCGACGGTGTCGAACCCGAGATGCCGCTCGGACACGTCGAACGGTACGGCGACCTGCCCGGGCGGCAGGAACCGCAGGGGCGGTACGCCCAGCTCGATGACGAACCGGCCACCGGGCTTCAGATGACGCGCGGCGTTGCGGAAGCACGCGACCTGCTCGTCCTGCGTGAGCAGGTTCGAGATCGTGTTGTAGACGAGGTACACCAGGGAGAACTCGCCCGGCACGACGGTTGTGGCCATGTCCCCGATGACCACCGGGAGCGTGTCCTCGTCGACCTTGCGGCGCAACACGGCCGCCATGTGCTCGGACAGCTCAATGCCCGCCACCGGCACACCGCGTCCACGGAGCGGCACGCCCACGCGCCCGGTCCCGATGGCGAACTCCAGTGCCCTGCCCTCGCCGGCCAGCTCGGCGAGGAAGTCGACGGTCGCTCCGAGGACGGCGGCCGAGGTCATCTCGGTCTCTTCGGCGTCATAGCGTTCGGCGGCCTCGCGGCCCCACATCTCACTGCTCGTCACGGTCGGCCACTCTGCCGCGCGCCGGGAGGCGCTGTCGACACAGTTACGTGCGCCGGGCCGGCGTGCCGCCGTGCGGCGGACGGTTCGGTCAGGCGTCTCCGCGCAGGTGAGCCAGTGCCTCGTCCCCTGCCGGGTACGGGCGTTCGCGGGGCAGGAGCTGCCGGGCGAGGTCCAGTTCCCCGTCACGTACGTGGGCGTGGACCGTGTGGGCCAACGGCGTGACGTCGGCCATGGAGACGATCCACTCGTCGGCGTAGAGACGGGCCGCTTCGCCGGAGAGGCCGAGCTGGAGGGACCGGTAAGGGAGCGGCTGGAGACGCAGATCGCGCTCCGGGTCCCACTGCACCCGGGCCGGCGCCCGTTCCAACGCGCGTCGCCACGCGGCGCGGTCGGTGTGGAGCCCTGGCTCGTAGTGGGACAGGCAGGCGTGACGCAGTGCCCACTCGAAACCGTCGCGGGTGATCTCGACGGCGAGGACGGTCCCCTGGCCTTCCTTCATGCCCCACCCGCACCGGTACATCATCCAGAGGAACGACGGCTTGATCCACGTCATCCGGTCCCGCTTCCACGCGGCCGGGAAACGGCCGTCACGCGCCGCCGGCACCCCGATCTCCGGCGGGTACGCCTGATAGACCGTGACCGTGCGGTCCGTGTACGCGGCTCGTATCCGATGTCTCGGCTCTGTCACCCGGCCAAGGATGATCGCACCGCTGCGCGCGTGCCAGTGATTAACGGCCGCGCATCCCGAGCCACTGATCGGCGTCCCACGCCCGGAACCGCTCCACCTCCGTGAAGCCGAGCTCGGCCGCGAGGCGGAGCGAGCGGGTGTTGGCGGTCTGGGTGGCCAGGACCACCGGCCCGCCCGGGAGCACGCCATCGAGCCACGCGAGTGCCGCCCCGCACGCCTCCGCCGCGTACCCGAAGCCCCACGCCCGCGGCAGGAAGAGGTACCCGAGATCGACCTTGCCCACGGCAGCCGGGCGCAGGTGCCCGGTCGCTCTCCTGAGCAGCACCTGCCCGGTCATCGTCCCGTCGAGCTCGACGACGAAACTCCCCGGCGCCCGCCCGGGCACCTCGGGCATCTCGCGTTCCAGCTCACCCCGCGGCCTGGCGCCGCCGAGGTACCTGTGCACCTCCTGCGACGCGTACAACTCGACGAACACCGCCCGGTCCCGGGCCTCCGCCGCGCGCAGCACCAGCCGCTCGGTGCGGATCGGTGCGGGCGGCCAGGGGACGGGTCCGAGATCTGTCATGCCGGCCAGCCAAGCAGCGCGCTGGGCCGAGATCAAGATGTCCGTGCCCTCACCACAGCCCCAAGCAGGGTGCGTGACACCTGGGAAGACGCCGGTCTGGCTGCCGTGGCCGGGAGGACCGAGGGTGAGAGCCGGTCGACAGACACCCACGCCCGATCCACGAAAGCAGACCCGACATGCACATCGACGACACCACCAGCGCCGCCGTCCTGGAACAGCTCCGGCGCCGTCCCGCCGCGGACCGGCGCATCCTGTTCACCGGCGCCACCCTCGTCACCATGGACCCCGCCCTCGGCGTCCTCGACCGAGGCGACCTCCTCGTCGAGGGCGACACCGTCACCGCCGTGGGACCGCGGCTCAGCGCCGGCGACGCCGTCGTCGTCGACGTGACCGGCTGCGTCCTCAGCCCCGGCTTCGTCGACACCCACCGGCACGCCTGGGAGACCCAGCTGCGCCGGATCATGCCCGACGTCGACGACCTCGGCGGCTACGTCATGTCCACCCTGGCCGGCTACGCCACGGTGTACCGGCCGGAGGACATGTACACCGGCACCCGGCTCGCCGCCCTCACCGCTCTCGACAGCGGCATCACCACCATGCTCGACTTCTCCCACAACTCCCGCACCCCCGCCCACTCCGACGCCGCGATCGAGGCTCTCCGCGACACCGGCGTCCGAGGCGTGCACGCCTCCATGGGGCCGCACTTCGGGGAGTGGGACCGGCAGTGGCCCGGCGACCTGACGCGCCTGAGGGACCAGTACTTCCGCAGCGACGACCACCTGCTCACCCTCCGCCTGGCGACGCTCGCCACCGACGAGGTCGCCGGACCGGCCCTCGCCTACGGCCCCGAACTCGCCCGTGTCGCCCAGGAACTGAACATCGGCGTGAGCGTGGACGCCGTCTTCGGCACCGCCTCCTCGGAGGCGATCCTGCGCTGGGCGGAGGACGGCGTCCTCGGCCCCGACGTGACGTTGATCCACGCCACCGGGCTCACACCGCAGGCGTGGAAGGTGATGGGGGAGACCGGCGCCACCGTCGCGCTCGCCCCCACCTCCGACGCCCAGATCGGACTGGAGACCGCGATCCCCGCCGTGGACGAGGCCCTGTCCGCCGGCATCCGTCCCGGGCTGAGCATCGACGTCGAAGTCGCGCTCGCCAGCGACATGTTCACGCAGATGCGGGCCCTGCACACCATCCAGCGCATGCGCGCCGTCAACGCCGCCTACGGCACCGGCCGGCAGCCCCGCCGCATCACCACCCACGACGTCCTCGACTTCGCCACCCTCCAGGGCGCCCGCACCAACGGCCTCGCCGGCGTCACCGGTTCACTCACCCCGGGCAAGAAGGCCGACCTCCTGGTCATCAGGGCCGAGGACCTCAACAACATGCCGCTCAACGACCCGATCGGCACCGTCGTCCTGGGCTCCGACGCGCGCAACATCAGCGCCGTCCTCGTCAACGGCGAGCCCCGCAAGTGGGACGGCCGCGTCCTCGACGTCGACCTGACCGCCTTGCGCGACGAGGTCCACGCCTCCCGCGCGTACGTACGGAACGCCTTCAGGGACACCGTCACCGCCTGAGGAATCCCGGATCGCGACGACCCAGGGTCCCCCTTCCCTGGGTGCGACCCACCCCCCTTCGGCCCCGCCACGACACCCTCCCGAGCCCTAGCCTCGACCCATGAGCACGCACGACGATCCCGTCGCCGAGAACACGTTGGGCGGTTTCCTCCGCGCACGGCGCGCCCGGCTGCGCCCCGAAGACACGGGCATCCCCTCTTCGGGGCGCCGCCGGGTGCCCGGTCTGCGCCGTGAGGAGGTCGCCACGCTCGCCGAGGTGAGCACCGACTACTACACGCGTCTGGAACAGGGCCGCGAACGACACCCGTCACCGCAGGTGCTCGACGCCGTGGGGCGGGCCCTGCGGCTGGACGACGAAGCGGTGGCCCACCTGCACCGGGTCGCCGGCCCGGCGACCCGCCGTACCCGCCCCGCGCAGCGCGCCGAACGCGTCGCACCGCACCTGCGGCGCCTGCTCGACTCGTGGAGCGTCACGCCCGCCTTCGTCCTGGGCGCCGCCCTCGACGTCCTGGCCCGCAACCGCCTCGCGGACGCGCTCTTCTCCGGCTTCACCCACCCCGACAACCTGCTGCGCATGACGTTCCTGGACCCGGCAGCGCGCCGTTTCCACCGCGACTGGAACCGGGCCGCCGAGTCGGCCGTCGCCGCACTGCGGCGGGCCGCCGGCACCGGCCCCGACCACCGGGCACTGAGCACGCTCGTGGGTGAACTGTCCATCAAGAGCCCGGAGTTCCGCACCCTGTGGGCGCGTCACGACGTACGCGGCAAGACCCGTGAGACCAAGCTGCTCCACCACGCCGAGGTCGGCGACCTGGAGCTGCACTACGAGTCGTTCACCGTCAACAGCGCCCCCACCCAGCAGCTCGTCGTCTACCAGGCCGAACCGGGCACCCCCTCCGCCGATGCCCTCACCCTGCTCGGGTCCCTCAGGGCCGAACCCGCGCCCGTTCCGGACACGGCCCGTGACTGAGGGCCCGCCGGCCCGGCGACCGAGCCCGCACACGCGGCGCGTGCCCGCACCTCCGGGCCACCAGTAGGTTGGAACCATGAGCGACAGCACTCCGCTGGGAGACTTCCTCCGAGCGCGACGCGAAGCCGTCAAGCCGCAGGACGTGGGGCTTCCGGAGCACGGCCGCCGACGGGTCAAGGGGCTGCGCCGCGAGGAGGTCGCCCTGCTCGCGGGCGTGAGCTCCGACTACTACATGCGCCTGGAACAGGGACGGGAGTCCAGCCCGTCGCCCCAGGTGCTCGACGCGCTCGCCGCCGCCCTCCGCCTCGACGACGAGGCCCACGACCACCTGCGCCGGCTCACCCGCTCGCCCCAGGAACGCCGCGGCGCCCCCGGGCGGCACGACCGGGTCAGCCCCCAGCTCCTCCGGCTGATCGACAGCTGGCCCGACACCCCCGCCTTCATCCTGGGACCGGCCCTGGACGTCCTGGCGCACAACGCGCTCGCCACGGCCCTGCACAGCGGGTTCCAGCGGTTCGACAACCTGGCCCGCATGGTCTTCCTGGATCCGGCCGGGCGCACCTTCTACCGGGACCGGGACAGGGCCGCGGACTCCTGCGTGGCCGAACTGCGCGCGGCCTACGGACACGACCCCGGCTCGCCGCGGATCACCGAGGTCGTCGACACGCTCCGCGCCAGAAGCCCCGAGTTCGCGCAGTTGTGGGCGCGGCACGAGGTGAAGCGGAAGACGCAGCAGGCGAAGAACCTCGTCCACCCGGACGTCGGCGCCCTGGAGATCCGGTTCCAGGCCTTCAGCGTGAACGACGCCCCGCACCAGCAGCTCGTCGTCTACCAGGCCGAGCCGGCCAGTGCCACCGCCGCGGCCTTCGCCGCACTCCGGTCCCGCACCGGCCACGGCGCCGAGGAGTCCCCGCGCGCGCACAGCGACACCTGACCACGCGGGCCGCCCTGTGGCGCCCCGCGCGGTCAGGTGTGCTCCCGCGCGCTGTCAGCCGCGCGGCCGGCGTCCGTCCTCCCGGGCACGCTCGTCGCCCTCGCGGTAGAGCACCAGGTGCTCGTGGAAGAGGACGCCGTCACGGACGTCGCCCGTGGCGGTGAAGCCGGTGTCGTCGACGTAGTCGATGTGGCTGCCGGTGACGGTGTAGCGCCCGGTGTAGGCGCTCTCGCGGGTGCCGCGGGCCTCGTCGTACCGCCCGTCCGGCAGCAGTTCCTGGCGGATGTGTCCGTCCGCGGTCACCCACATCCCGACGTACGGGTGCGGGGCGCGGGTGGTGTCGTTGCTGGTCATGACTCCAGCGTCGACCGGGCCGCCGACGGCAGCCAGGCCGCCGTTCCCCTGGGTGCGGCACACCCACCCCCGCGATCGTGGGTGCTCCGCACCCGGGCACACGGCGGCCTGGTTCCGGTTCCGCCGCGCGACGAACCTGGTGGTCGTACGGACCGATCACCCGACACCACCCGAGGTGCACCATGACCACCACCGCTCCCGCTCCCGCGACCTGGAACCGGAAGGCGCTCGACGACATCCTCGCCGATGACGCCCACGACGGCGGCGGCCGTCCCGTCCTGTTCACCAACGCCCGCGTCATGACCCTGGACCCGCTGATCGGGACCATGACCGGCGCCGACCTCCTGGTCGTCGGCCCGCTGATCGTCGGCGTCGGTCCCGGCATCGTCACCGCGGCGGAGGACGACAACGCCATCGTCGTCGACTGCACGGGCACGACCGTCGTCCCCGCCGTCGTGGACACCGTCGCGCTGGCCGGCGGGCGCGGCGCCCGCTCCGAGCACGTGGCGACGCTGGTCCCGGGCAACACCGCCGACTTCCTGGCGGTGCCCGACGAACTCGCCGACGACGTCCCCGGCGCGGTGGCCGCCCTTCTGTCCCGGCGTGCGCAGGTCCGCGCCCTGGTCGCGGCCGGCCGCCCCGTCCTGTGGTCGGGCGCCGACGTCCCCGGCCGCGCCACCGTCCCCCGAGCGGGCGTCCCCGCCGCTCCCGACCTGACCGGCAGTCCGCGGCTCGGCGTCTGGATCGACCGGAACGACTTCCTGCACCAGGAGCTCACCGCCGACGGCCGCTACGACGAGACCCGCGGCGGCCGCCCGCACGCCTACCAGGGCCGGTTCTGGATCGACGGCGACCGCATCGACTACCTGGACGACCTCGGGTTCTGGGCCTACGGAGAGTTCAGGGGCGACGAACTGCACCACGCGGGCTACGTCATGAAGCGGGGCTGACCCGCCGTCGGCGCGGAGGGCGACGACGGCAGGGAACGCCCTCGGCCCGCCTGTCGTACGAACAGGCGGGCCGAGGGGGCCGCGGCGGGCGCGGCACGCGACATGCCGAGGCCGCGCTTCTCCCGGGCGTGCGACTCCTACTCGGGCCCGGCCGCCTCCGGCACCACAGGCTGTGGCGTCGGCACGACGTGACCCCGTGGCGTCGCCGACGTCGCCGACGCACCGACGTCGGGGGCGGGGCGGGTGTCCACGACGGACTCGGAGGGCCGCGGTGGGACGGTGGGGCCCGTCGTGGGCGAGGGGGAGCCGGTCAGGGGCGGCGGTGCCAGCGGGACCGTCGGCGAGACCGGCCGGTCGGAGGTCGTCACGTTCTGCAGGGGCAGCGCGACCAGCACGGCGACGGCGCAGGTGAGACCGGCGCCGACCGTCGTACGGAGCAGCCGTCGCCGTGCCGCACGGCGGCGGACCGCCTCGAACCGGCCGGGAGGCGGGCCGAGGTGGTCGGACGCGGGCCGCAGGAGTTCGGCGAGCGGGTCGTCCGGCTCGAACTCGGGACCCTCGTCAGCGTGAGTGATCAAGGTTTCTCCTCAGGTGGGCACGGAGCAGCTCCCTGGCCGCGTGAAGATCGGCCTTGATGGTTCCCTCCTTGCGTCCGGTCACCGCGGACACCTCCCGGACCGGCAGGTCAGCGTAGTAGTGCAGCAGGATCGGCACCCGCAGCCGCTCCGGCAGCGCCTGCACCAGCAGCCGCACCGACGGGTCGGACGGCTCCGAGTGCGGACGTACGGCCGCCTCGGTGCCGACCCGGCGCACGGTCGTGCGCTCGCGTTCGAGTCTGCGCCAGTGGTCGCGCACCAGGTTGGCCGCGGTGACGTACAGGAAACCCCGTGGTTCCGTCACCGAGGTCCAGCGCGACCAGAGCCGGGTGAACGCCTCCGAGGCGATCTCGTGGGCCGTCTCGTCGTCGTCGACCAGACGGCGGCACCAGCCGGCGAGGCGCGGGTAGAGGGCGGCGAAGAGCTCGGACGCTGCCTGCTCACGGGACCGTTTCAATGCTCTCCATGGTCGGAGCGGCCCCGGTGACGGGGTACCGCTCGCGGACGGGACGACGGGACGACGGGACGACGGGACGACGGGGAACGGGGCGGCCGGATGCCGGGCCGCCGGTGTGGCGGCCCGGCACGTCGTGCGGGGTCAGGGGGCGGTGGCGCGGAGTGCCGCGAAGACGATCACGTTGTCGCGGTACTCGCCGTCCTCCAGCGGGCCGCCGCACGTGATGAGCCGCAGCTCCGGCCGCGCGGTGTCGCCGTAGACGTCCTCCGTCGGGAAGTCGGCCTTGGCGACCGTGCGGACCGAGGTGACGGCGAACTCCGCCGCCGAGCCGTTCTCCAGTCGCACCGTGACCCCGTCGTCCCGCCGCAGCCGGGCCAGGTCACGGAAGACCCCGTCGCCGTGGGCGCCGACCGTGACGTGGCCCAGGATCACCGAGGGACCCGGCCGGCCCGGCGTGGGGGAGTGCCGGTACCAGCCGGCCGGGTCGTCCGCCGTGACCGGGGGGACCTCCACCGTGCGGTCCGGGGCCAGCCCCAGCCGTACGACCCGGGTGTCGACCCCGATGGCGGGGATCTCCAGACCGACCGGGACCGAACGCGCCAGGGGACGCGGTCCGGAGGCGGGGGAGACCGCCGCCGGCGCCCGGATCCCCGGCGGTTCCGTCGTGGCAGGCCGGTCGGCGGCGGGGCCGGCCCCGCCGCCGCAGCCCGCGACCAGGCAGGCCGCGGCCACGGTGACGACGGCACGCCTGGAGAACGGCGTCATGCCCCGGACGCCCGCCGGCGCACGACGAGGACCGCCGCGCCGCCCGCGGCGAGCACCGCGGCGGCGCCTCCGCCGATCAGCAGGCCGTCGCCGCCGGGCTGCGCGGCGACCGGGGCGTCACCGGTGTCCGGGGCTCCGCTCGGCACCACGGTGACCCCGCCGGCCTCCTCCGCCGGGGCCTGGGTCGGCTCGGCGGCACCGGGCTCGGCCGGCACCGGGCTCGGGTCCTCGGACACCCGGTCGCCGGAGCCGGCGGAGGCCGTCGCACCGGTGTCGGGGACGGGGGAGGGGTCGTCGGCGAACGCCGGCATCGCGGTGGCCAGCACGGCGGTGCAGGCGAGTGCCGCTCCGCTCAGGACGTTTCGGCGCATGGAACGCTCTCTTTCCTGGGTCCGCCCGCACGGTCGCCCGGCGGGCTGGGGGATGGATCGTGCGGAGAGACGAGGGAGCGGAGGCCCAGGTTGCAAAGAGAAGGTAAAGGCGCGAACGGCGGTGGCGGGCTCAGTCGAGGATCGCCGTCGCCTCCACTTCGACCAGCACGTCGGGCTCGAAGAGGTGGTCGACGCCGATGAGGGACGCGGGCGGGAGCGGCAGCGGCAGGCCGATCTCCTCGGCGACCTCCTCGACCCCCGCCATGAACGGGCCGATCTTCTCCGGCGCCCAGTCGGTGACGTAGAAGGTCAGACGCAGGACGTCGTCGAAGGAGGCGCCCGCGCCGCGCAGGCCGCGCGCCGTGCCCCGGAGCGCGTGGGCGACCTGCCCGGCGAGGTCCCCCGGGGCGAGCGGAGCCCCGTCGGCGGTGCGGGCGATCTGCCCGCTGACGTGCACGTGACGGGTGCCCGTCCCCACGGCGACGTGCTCGTACGGGGTGGGCTGCAGCATGCCTTCGGGCGTGAAACGGCGGACGGCCACGGGGGACTCCTCGTGTCGGAACGATAGGTATACCTTTGATACTTGGTGGAAGAAGGACACTTCAAGGAGACCAGGTATCGTGCCGGAAACCGAAGGCGGCCGCGGCAACGGCGAGTTGAGGATCGAGACCGTGCACCGCGAGCTGCTCGACCAGGTGCTGGACAAGTGGTCGCTGAGCGTCCTCAACGAACTCTGCGAGCGGCCCTGCCGGTTCAACGACCTGCGCCGCGCCATCCCCGCGGTGACCCAGAAGTCCCTCACCGCGACCCTGCGCCGGCTCGAACGCAACGGCATCGTCGAGCGCGAGGTCGTCAGCTCCCGTCCCGTCGCCGTCGAGTACCGCATCACCCCGCTCGGCAAGACCATGCGGCGCCCGGTCGACGTGCTGCTGGAGTGGGCCACGGCCCACCTGCCCGAGATCGAGCGGGCCCGCCGCGCCTTCGACCTCGACCTCGAGTGAGGCCGAGGACTCCCGCGACACGCGCCGGTGCCGAGAACAGGGCACGGGCCGCGTCCCGGGCACTGGCCGCGGAACGCGGCGCGCGACGCGTGAAGGAGCGATGCGTGGCGATCCAGCGGACGGACGACGTGGCCGTCGTCGTCGACGACCTGGACGACACGATCACCCGCCTGCGCCGCCGCGGAGCCGGACTCCTCGGCGAGGTGTTCCGGTACGGGAACGCCTACCGCCTCCGCGACCTGCGCGGCCCGCGGGCGTCATCGTCGCGCTGGCGGAACGGATCGGCTGACCGCCCCGCGCGCCGAGGGCGCCCCACCGGCCGCCGCCCTCGCCGAAGCACCTTGACCTCAACCGAAGTCGAGTTCCTACGGTCGCCCTCGAGAGCCGCGGCATCCGGTCGCAGCACCGCACGAGGAGGTCTGTCATGGACGAGCGCACGGCCGAGGCGGAGATCCCCGACCGCTACCACTACGCGGTGGTCCCGCACATCATGGTCGACGACGCCGCTGCCGCGATCGACTTCTACCGGCGGGCGTTCGGCGCGCGCGAGGACTTCCGGCTGGAGGCGCCGGGCGGGGGAGTGCTGCACGCCGAGATCACCGTGGGACGGTCGGTGCTGATGCTGGGCGACGCGAGCGTGAAGGAGGCGGAGGACGCGTCCTTCACCGCGCCCGCCTTCCTCGGCGGCGCCACCTCCGTCACGCTGCACGTGTTCGTGCCGGACGTCGACGCGCTGGCCGCGCGGGCGGAGGCGGAGGGCGCGGAGATCCTCCAGCCGCCGACGGACATGTTCCACGGGGACCGCACGGTGATCCTCCGCGATCCCTCGGGACACCTGTGGGTGTTCCTGACCCACCTCGAGGACGTGAGCGAGGACGAACTCCGGCGACGCCTGGCCGCCGCCGGAGTGTGACCGCGGCGGCGGGGCCGCCGTTCAGGCGGCCGCCGCGTTCTCGACCGGCACGCCCAGCCGCTCGGCCGCGGTGGTGAGCGCCGAGCCCAGCGGCAGCCCGACCCGCGCCAGGGCGTGCCGGTCACCACGGGTCGGGTCCCGGTTGACGATCAGCACGGGCTTGCCGCTCTCCGCCGCCAGCCGGACGAACCTCAGCCCCGACATCACCGTCAGCGACGAGCCCAGGACCAGCAGGGAGGACGACTCCCGCACCATCCGCCGGCACAGCTCGACCCGCTGCGGCGGCACGGTCTCCCCGAAGAACACCACGTCCGGCTTGAGGACGCCGCCGCACACCGCGCACGGCACCACGCGGAAGCCGACGACCTGGTCGTCGGTGAGGTCGGCGTCGCCGTCGGGGTTGATCCCCGCGGCCACCGGCGAGAAGCCGGGGTTGGCCGCCTCCAGCCGCTCCGCGAGGTCACTGCGCGGACTCATCCGCCCGCACGAGAGGCAGACCACCCGGTCCAGACTCCCGTGCAGTTCCACCACGCCCTCGCTGCCGGCGGCCTGGTGCAGCCCGTCGACGTTCTGGGTGATCACACCCGACACCAGGCCGTGGCGGGCGAACGCCGCCACGGCCCGGTGCCCGGCGTTGGGCCGGGCGCGTCCGAAGGTGCGCCAGCCGAGATGGCTGCGCGCCCAGTACCGGCGCCGGGCGGCGGCCCCGCCGACGAACTCCTGGAACGTCATCGGGGTGTGCCGGCTCAGGCTCCCGCCCTCGCCGCGGTAGTCGGGGATGCCGGACTCGGTGGAGATGCCGGCCCCGGTGAGCACCAGCACGCCGCGGGCGCGCAGCGCGTCGACGACGGGGTCCAGGTTCGTGGTGGCCGGCGGCAGGTCTCCCGCCGGGGTCCAGCTCAAAGTGGGGCGCACGCGCATGTCACCCAGGGTACGGAACCGCTGCAACCCCTCCGCCGGTCCTGTGATCCGTGGCCTGCTGGCGCATACGGAGGGCCCGGGTGACGAGCGGGAGCCGAGGGCGCCGAGCGGAACGGCGACATACCACTCGGCGTCCCAGGCCACCGCGGGCGGCGCGGGATCCGCCCGCGAGTCACCGCGGGCGGACCAGCGGCCGTCCCCGCCGGAGCCGGACGGTCAGGCCTGGTCCAGCAGCCGCTCCGCCATCGCGCGGGCGTCCCGCAGGCAGCGGCTGTCGCCCTCCAGACCCGCCCGCACCATCGCCCCCTCCAGCAGGAAGGCGATCTGCCGTGCCGTGGTCCGGGCGGCGTCGGGACGGCCGGGCAGCAGCGCCGTGACGTGCTCCGCGATCATCCGCTCCACCACCTCCTTCTGCCGGCGCACCTGCGCCCGCCCCTCGTGTCCGGCGGGCATCTCCGCGGCCGCGTTGAGCAGTCCGCACCCCCGGAAGTCGCCGGTGGCGGGGGAGTCGGCACCGGCGATGTAGGTGTCGAAGACGGCCAGCACGCCGTCGCGGGGATCAGGCTCCGGCCCCACGCGCTCCCGGTACCGCGCCAGCCAGTCCTCGTGCCGGTCGTCCAGATAGGCGCGGACGAGATCGGCCTTGGAGGAGAAGTTGTTGTAGAGGCTCATCTTGGCCACGCCGGCCTCGGCGGTGATGGTGTCGATGCCCGTGGCCGTCACGCCCTCCTGGTAGAAGCGCCGTGCGGCGGCCCGCAGAATCCGCTCACGCGCGGGCCGTCGCCTCTCCGGCCTCGCCGTTCCCGCCGGCTGCCGCCGTTCCGTCATGACGCACCCTTCCCTATGTAGACTGGTCTACCTAGTCTACAGGGTGAGGCGACGGCGATCCCCGCCGTCCCACCGCCCCGGCCTCCGAGGAGGGCATGATGACGACCCTGACCGACCACCTCGTCGTCGACGGAGTACGGCTGGCCTACCGCGACAGCGGCAGCGGCGAGCCGGTGGTCTTCCTCCACGGCACGCCCTCCCACTCCTACGAGTGGCGCGACGTCGTCCCCCGCGTCGAAGCGGCCGGCCACCGCACCATCACCTACGACCTGCTCGGGTACGGCCTCTCCGAACGCCCCGCGCACCGGGACACCTCGGTCGCCGGCCAGACCGGCCTCCTCGGGCACCTCCTCGACGCCCTCGACGTCGACCGGGTCAACCTGGTGGCGCACGACATCGGCGGCGCCATCGCCCTGCGCTTCGCCCTCGCGCACCCCGGCCGGGTACGCCGACTGATGATCATGGACTCCGTGAGCTACGACTCGTGGCCCTCGCCCACCTGGCGCCGCGTCATCGACGAGGAGCTGGACGCGTACGCGGCCATGGCACAGGAGGACTTCGACGCCCTGCTGACCCGCCAGCTCACCATGACGGTCGCCGACAAGTCGCTGATGACCGGCGACGTCCTGCGCGCGTACCTGGCGCCCCACGGGTCGCGGCTCGGCCGCACCTCCTTCTTCGAGCACCAGGTACGCCACTACGACGCGCGCTACACCCAGGAGATCACCGGCCGGCTCGGGGAGCTGTCCATGCCCGTGCGCATCCTGTGGGGCGCGGAGGACGAGTGGCAGCCCGTGCACTACGCCGAGCGGCTGCGGGACGACATCCCCGGTGCGGAACTCGTCGTCGTGCCCGCCGCCGGACACTTCCTCATGGAGGACGCCCCGGACCGCGTCGTCCACGAGATCCGCGAGTTCCTCGCCGAAGCCGAAGCCGAAGCCGAAGCCGAAGCCGAAGCCGAAACAGGGGCCGGGGCCGAAGCAGAGGCCGACGTACGGGCGTCATGACGCTCACCGTCCCGTTGCCCCGTCGACCAGTTCGCGCAGGATGCCCGCGTGCCCCGCGTGCCGCCCGGTCTCCTCGATCATGTGGGTGAGGGCCCAGCGGACGCTGGGGGCGGGGCGCCCCGGCCACGACCGGGGGTGGGGAGCGGCGGGGTCCGCGCACCCGTCGAGGACGCCGTCGGCCCGCTCGACCGCCGCGCGGTACCGGGCCACGACGTCGGCGACACCGTCCTCGGGGCCGGTGTGGGACGTGGACGGCCAGTCCGTCACCGTCTCCCCGAGGAACAGCGACCGCTCCACCCACGTCAGGTGGTTGAGCAGGCCCAGCAGATTCGTCCCCGAGGGCACCATGGCGGTGCGTACCCGGGGTTCCGGCGCGTCCTCGGCCTTCGCGGCGACGGACGTCCGCAGGTGGTCGAGGAAGGCGCGCAGCACCTCGGTCTCGCCGCCGTCCGTCCGGGGCGGGGGAGTGTCGCGGCGGCGGTGTGCGGGGGCGGGCATGACGTTCTCCTTTGCGGCTCCTCGTCGGGGAGCGCGACCTGACGCTGTCGCCGGGCGAGGCGGCCGAGTTCGACACCTCCCTGCCGCACTGGCTGGGCACCGCCGACGGCAAGACGGTCGAACTCCTCGTCCTCTTCGGCCTCCAGGGCGTCCGCGCCCCTCTCCGCACCGGCCCGCGCACCGGACGCGACGAAGCGTGAGAGAGCGTGCGGAAGGCCCCCGTCCTCGGACGGGGGCCTTCCGCGAGTGCAGGCCGGTGCCTGCGGGTGTCACCTCACACCGTCGAATACGCCTTTAGGCGTGGGCGTGACCGCCTCGGTGGCTGCGACCGGTGAACATCCGGTACAGGGCGAGGAGAATGACGGAGCCGATGATGGCCGCGATCCAGGTCGACAGGTCGAAGAAGCCGTCGATCGAGTCGACTCCGAAAATCACCTTGCCGAGGAAACCGCCGAGCAGACCACCGGCGATACCGATGAGCATGGTGATGATGATGCCGCCCGGGTCCTTGCCCGGCATGAGCGCCTTGGCGATGGCGCCGGCGATCAGACCGATGAAAATCCAAGCGATAATGCCCATCACTGACTCCTTTGACGTCGGTTCGCCGAACGTGTATCCGCGAATCGAGCGTCCTAACAAAATCAGTTCGCGGTGACGTCGGTGTGCAGCAGATGGTGATCGGAATACCGGCTGGGCCGCACCTCGTGCCCCAGCGCCGAAATGCCGCGCAGAAACACGTAGTCGAACTTGCTCTGCCAGTCCGTCGTCGGCTCGCAGGCGCCGGCGGACGGCGGCCGGCACCCGGCGTCCGTGTCCTCGGCGAGCGCCCACATCGGAGCGAGCTCGGGGGAGTCCGGCACGGCGTTGAAGTCCCCGAGCACGACGGCCCGCGGGTACCGGGCGACCTGCGGGGCGAGCACCGCGGTCTGCTTCTCGCGCACCGCCTCCTGACGCCGTTGCGCCAGATGCGTGTTGAAGACCCGTACGGTCTGCCCGGCGACCTCCGTGGTGACGGCGAGGTAGCCGCGGTCCTCCGAGCCGCCGTCCGGGTACTCCTCCGCGACGACGTCGGTCATCGGGGCCGCCGACAGCAGCGCCTGCCCGTAACCGCCCGGCTTCCACGGAGCGCCGCCGCACCGGCTCCAGTTGCGCAGCACCGGGCCGTACTCGACGTGGTAGTCCAGCCCGTGCAGGTTGGCCAGGTGGTCCCTGATCCGCTCGACGTCCCGGACGCACGCCTCCTGGAGGCCGACGACCTGGGGCGCGTACGCGGCGATCTCCGCCGCCCGGTCGACAGCGCTCTCCTCGCAGGGGTTGCAGAGGTTCCACGTCATGACCCGGTTGGGCACCACGTCCTTCGCGGCGTCGACCGGCACCGTCCTGGCGAAGGGGGCGCCGGCGGGCGTGCTGGGGCCGAGCAGCATCATGCAGGCCACGACGACGGCGCCCGCGAGCAGCCACACACCTCTACCGAGCACCCCCGCCTCCTCGACGCGGCCCGGCACCGCTGTCCGGTGCCTCCTGCACCGAGGGTAGGCGACGGGGGCGTCAACAGCGTGTGAGGGCCGGCAGGCCGCCCGCCGGCCGGGAGTTGACAGGCCTTGAGCGCGGCCGACGCGACGTCACACGCCAGGCCGGCCGTTCGCCGCCAGGCGGTGGAAGGCCACCAGAACCGCGTCGATGGCGTGGGGTGCCGGGCGGCCGGAGGGGCCGAGCTCGTTCCACCGCTGGAGGTTGACGCGACACACCACTGCCGGCCGCCGTCGGCACGCGCCATCGCCAGCGTCCCGCCGCCCCACACCGTGCCGCCGTGCCGCCAGCAGGGGTCCTGTCCCGGGCTCAGGGACTCCAGCGGGTGCAGACCGAGGCCGTGGTCGATCGTCCTTCCCTCCTGGGAGATCACGGGCACGGTGCGCCGCATCTCGGCCAGCGAGGACGGGGCGACGATCTCCCCGGCCGGCAGCATCGCGTAGAAGCGGTTGAGGTCCGCGGCCGTCGAGACCAGCGACGCCGCGGGGCCCGCCCACGGCATGTGGGCTACCGCCCCGAGGGCGACTGGCGCCGCCGTCTCACGGCCCTCGCCCTGCGCATCAGGGACGCCTTCGCCCGGCAGCCCCAGCTCGCCGCGGTGTGGGGCCGCCACGCCTCCGGCGGCGCCGGATCCCGGCTGATCGTGGAGGAGGTGCTGCAGGCACTGCGCGCGGGGGCCTGCCCGACGAGGAGATCCCGGCGCGCTACCCCCGCCTCGCGGTGCTCCTCGTCGCGCTGATCTCCTCCGACGCCGGGATCGACACCGTCACGCCCGAGGAGCGGGAGCGGGGTCTGGAGCTGTTCCGCGTCGCGGTCCTGGGCGCCGACCCCGCGCTTCCCGGCGCTGGCACACTTCGCGCGCGACGTGCGCCCCCTCGGCGCGGACCGGCGTGCCGCCTTCGAGGACGTCATCCACGCCCACCTCGACCACATCGAGGCGGCCGTCGGGCGCGGCTGACCCCGTGCGGGGCGGGCGCCGCCTCCGCAGCGCCCGGGAACGGGCTCGCGCCTCACGCCACCGCCGGGGCGCGACCGGCGCAGAGGTCCGCGACGGCCGCGCGCACCGCCGGACGATTCGGCGTCCATATGCCTTCACAGTGCACCTTTTCCTGCGCCGGGCGGTCCCCGACAGGATGATTACGCCCGATTTGGAGCGTTCCGCGGCCATGCCCGACCATGTCTCCGGTCCGGCGATCCCGGGCATCCGTTCGACGAGAGGCGCACCACCCCATGCACGTCACCGGAACCGTCCCCCCACCGGCTCCGGCCCCGCAGGACACGTCCGGCGGCCCCGCCCGCCCCGACGGCACGGGACGGCGCACCCGCCGCTTCGGACTGCCCGTCGCCACCGCGCTGGTCATGGGCAACATCATCGGCGGCGGCATCTTCCTGCTCCCCGCGTCCATCGCCCCGTACGGCACCATCAGCCTCCTCGCCTTCGGTGTGCTGACCGTCGGGGCGATCGCGCTGGCCCTGGTCTTCGGACGCCTCGCCGAACGGGACCCCCGCACCGGCGGCCCGTACATCTACGCCCGCGAGGCCTTCGGCGACTTCGCCGGGTTCCTCGCCGCCTGGGCGTACTGGATCACGACCTGGGTGTCCAACGCGGCCCTCGCCGTGGCCGCCGTCGGCTACCTCGACGTGCTGATCCCGGTGAACGAGCACCGGTGGACCGCCTGCCTCGCCGCGCTCGTCGTGCAGTGGCTGCCCGCCCTCGCCAACGTCGCCGGCACCCGCTGCGTCGGGGCCGTGCAGGTGGTGTCCACGGTGCTCAAGCTGGTGCCGCTGCTGCTCGTCGCCGTCGGCGGACTGTTCGCCTTCGACGCGGACAACCTCGGCCCCTTCCAGGCGGGCGGGGAGAGCGCGATGGGCGCGGTCTCCGCCGCGGCCGCCATCCTGCTCTTCTCCTACCTCGGCGTGGAGTCCGCCGCCGTCAGCGCGGGCGAGGTGCGCGACGCCCGGCGCACCGTGGGCCGCGCCACCGTCATCGGCACCGCCGGAGCGGCCGTCGTCTACCTGCTGGGCACACTCGCCGTCTTCGGCACGGTCGCCCACGACCGGCTCGTCGAGTCCGGCGCGCCGTTCTCGGACGCCGTCAACGCCATGTTCGGCGGCGCCTGGGGCGGCTGGGCGGTGGCGCTCGCCGCGCTCGTGTCGATGACCGGCTGCCTCAACGGCTGGACCCTGCTCAGCGCCCAGACCTCCTACGCCGCCGCCGAGGACGGGCTGTTCCCGCGCGCCCTGGCCCGGAAGCGGCGCGGCGTGCCGACGGTCGGCGTCGGCGTCACCGTGCTCCTCGCCTCGCTGCTCACCGTGTACAACTACGCCTCCGGCACGGCCCGGGTGTTCGAGACGCTGGTCCTGGTGACCACCTTCACCGCGACCGTGCCCTACCTGCTCGCCACGGCCGCGCAGCTCTTCCACCTCGTCTCCGGGCGGCGGGACCGCGTCGACCGCGGGCGCCTGGTCCGCGACCTGGTGGTCGCCTCGGTCGCCGCCGCGTTCTCGCTGTGGCTGGTCGCCGGCGCCGGACACCAGGCCGTCTACCAGGGCGTGCTGTTCCTCTTCGGCGGCGTGCTGGTCCACGCCGTCATGGCCGCCCGGAGGCAGCGGGCAGCGAACGGTACGGCCGGGCAGTGACCGGCAGGTGCGCGGGCTCCCGGTAGCGGACTCGGACGAACCGGGCGGCTTCCGCGCGAGGGCGTCGCCTCCGGGCGGTCCTGCGGTTGATCCGGAACACGGCAGCGTGAGGCGGCCGTTCCTCCCGGCCGCCTCACGCGCTGCCGTGCCGGCCGTTCCTCCCGGCCGCCTCACGCGCTGCCGTGCCGGCCGTTCCCGCCCTCCCGCCGGAGGCCGCCGGCGATGCACGAACCCGCCCGCCCGCGGTCCCAGCCGGACGCCCCGCGGACCGGCGAGCGGCGCCTGCCGGAACCCCGCCTGCTCAGCGGCGTCCACGGGCTGGTCCTGGCCGGCGCCCTGGCGGCCGCCCTCGACTTCCCGGACGAGCAGGCCATCCCTGGCTCGGACGCCCTGTGGGTGCTCCTCACCGCCGTCGTCGCCGCGCACGGCTACGCGCACGTCCTCTCCCGCCGCATGTCCGCCGAGCGCGGCGGGCCGGCGGCCGGACTGCGCGCCATGACCGCGGAGTGACCGGTGGCCGCCGCGACGCTCCCCACGGTCGTCCTGCTGCTGTGCGCGGTCCCCGACCGGTGGCCGGAGGCCGGCGCCGTCGAGGTCGCCCTGGTGATCGACACGCTCGTCCTCGGAGGGGGCGTGTGGACCGCGCGGCACGCCGGCCGGAACCGGCCGGCCCCGCTGCGGGCCGGGGCGGGGGACATGCTGATCGGCCTGGTGATCGTCGGGGCCGACGCCGTGACCAAGCAGCGCGCTGTGCCGCGGGCCGGCGCCCCTCGGTCACGCGGGGCGGCGTCGCGGGGCGGGTTCCGACAGGATCGTGAACCGGGCCGGTCCGACGAGCAGGACGCCGTCGTCGAGCGGCGCGCAGCGGACCCCGCCCTTGTCCCGGAGCGCACGCTGCGCGCCCGGCCCGACGGTGACGTCCATCCACGCGCAGGGCCGCGCCGGACGGTTCACCGAGAACCGCACCGGTCCCTCCCCGCAGTCCAGGCTCACCGTCGCGCCCACCAGCGCGTCGACGTCCACGCCCCGCAGCAGCACGTTGCGCCGGGTCCGACGCAGGTCGACGGCGGGGTCGACGTCCGTGGGGAGGTTCTCCACGGACATCATGGTCACGGAGGCGTCCCGGTGCGCCGCCCGCGCGAAGTAGCGGTCGCCCACCAGCCCCAGGTTCGCCCGCACCTCGGCGCGCGGGACGCGCTCGTCGTCCGGTCCGGGCGCGGGCCCCTCCGAGGGACGCCCGGCCAGCCGGTGCGAGGGCGACACCAGGAGCTGCACCACCTCGATGTCGATCATGCGCTTCCTCGTCGGCTCCGGCGGACACACCGGCACCGACCCTACCCGTCGGACTCCGCGCCGGCCGTCGACGACGGCGCGGGCGCCGCCGTACGCCGCCGCGCGATCCGCAGCACCACGGTGGCCGTGACGCCCGCGAGCGTGCCCCACAGCACCGCCGCGCTCGTCCCGTCACCGAGGCCGGACGCCGCCCGGAGCAGGTGCCCGTACGTCGTCCCGCCGTCGACGGCCACGCGCCACAGGTGCCGCACGAGCAGCCCGAGGACGACGGCGCACACCGCGCCCGCCGCCATCGCCGGGACCGAGACCCGGGTGAGCGTCCCCGGCAGCCACCGCAGCGCGCACCACACCACCACGAGCAGCAGCACGTCCCCGAACCGCGCCGACAGCCAGTCCCCGAAGCCGGCCCCGGACGGACCCGACCAGGCGCTCAGCAGCAGCCACTGGCGCAGCAGGTCCCCCGGCTCGCCGAGGAGCCCGTCACCCGTGAACACCGTCTGGAGGCGCGCCGCGTTCGCCTGGTACGACAGCACGACCACGGACACCGCGACCACCAGGGTCCCCGCGGTCGCGGCGACGACGGCGGCCCGCGCCGGGACGTCCCGGCGGGGCTGCGGCCCGGTGTTCCCCAGCGCCAGCCGGGTCACGCACACCGTCCACGCCGCCGCGGCGAGCGCCAGCGGCACCAGCACCGTCCGCCCGGACGCGGAGAGCGCGGCGAGCTGCGGCAGGAACCGGTGACTCCCGCGCCCGCCGGACGCGATCATCCAGGGAGCCGACACCGTCACCGCCAGGGTCCCCGCCACCACGCCCCAGGCCCACAGCGCGAGCAGCGCCTGCCAGACCCGGCCGCGCTCCGCCGGGAGCCGCCGGACCAGCAGCAGGGCCCCGGCGGCGTAGAACAGGAACACGGCGACGAAGCGGATCTGCATCGCCGTGTCGTGCAGGGCGAGGTGGCTGGGGCCGTCGGCGGTCACCGCGACCGAACCGCCGGGCTGCGAGTCGTACGCCCACGGCGACAGCCAGGTCCGCAGCGCGGCGGCCGTCTCGACGCCCAGCGCGCCGGTGGCGCCGTCCAGGTCCAGCGCGTCGGCGCTCGCCCCCGCCCACCACAGCAGCAGCGTCAGCATCAGCCCGCCCGCCACGGCCGGTACCGCCGCATACCGGTACTCCATCTCCCGCCCCCGTACCCCGTGTTGCTCACCGGCGCCACGAACTCCTCGTGGCCCGGGGGACCTTACGCGCCCACGATCACGTGGGGATCACGGTGCTCCCGTGAAGCCCGGTGCACGGCCCGGCACGAGACACGGGTCCGGAAGCGTGTTCGCGCCGGGAGCGGGAACGAGTGGACGCACGGACCGCCCGGTCCGCGGTACACCGCCTCACCGGAACACCCCTGGAGGTCTCCATGATGGTCGTCGGCATCATCGCCGTCTGCGTGGTCATCGCCCTGCTCGCCTTTCTCGTCCCACGCCTGTCCCGCCACCCGCAGAACGGCACGCAACGCACCCTGGGCTTCGGCTCGCGCGCCGGTTCCAAGGCCCCGGGCCCGCTCGGCCGGCTCCTCAGCAAGCCCTTCAGCTCCAGCTCCCGCGCCGTCGGCCGCAGCGGCTCCGCCGGCCGCCGGGCGCGCGGCAAGATGCCGTTCTGACCCGGTGCGGCAGCCCACGTCACGACGTCCGGTCCGGTACCTCCGCGGCGTACCGCGGCCGGGCCGGCGGGCCGGTGGAGACCGGGAGCGTCACCCCGCCCGGCACGGCCCGCGAGCCCACCGGCTCCAGCGCGCCGTCCGGACCGCCGGCCGGGAACAGCCGCGTGCCCCGGCCCACGACCACGAGGTGGACGAGCAGGACCATCTCGTCGGTCGGCCCCCCGGCGGCCGGCCGCCGGGCACCCGGAGCTCACCGGGCGTCCGCTCCCTGCGTCACCGCACGGCTGCGGAGGGGTCCCGGGCCGGACGGTCGTGCGTGCTGAGCCCGGATCGGTGAGCGTCTTCACCGGGGACCCTTCGTCCGCCGGACCGAGGCCCCGCACGACCTCGCCGACGGAGACGTCGGTGACGGTGGTCAGCGTCATGGCGCCCGCTCCCGGTCGCCGGGCGGTGCCGTCGCCGCGTCCCCCGAGGGGACTCCGCCGGCCCGCGGCACTCCTGCGCGGAGCCCGTGCCCCCTCCGGCGCCGGGAGACCCGACGGACCGGAGCTTGGCGGCGCATACTGACGGTGACGCGCCGGCGCCGACGGGAGACCGGACATGAGCCTATCGCGGGTCGACCACCAGACCCTCTTCTCCGTCCTGCCCAGTCCGTACCTGGTGCTGGACGCGGACCTCATGGTCGTCGACGTCAACGAGATGTATCTCAGAGTGACCGGCCGTACCCGCGACGAGCTGATCGGCCAGTACCTCTTCGACATCTACCCGGACAACCCCGAGGACCCGGCGGCGGACGGCATCCGCAATCTGAGCGCCTCCCTGCAGCGCGTCCTGCGGTCCAAGGAACCCGACGCCCTCGCCGCGCAGCGGTACGACCTGGCGGTGCCCGGCCGGCCCGGAGCCTTCGAGGAACGCTGGTGGTCGCCGGTCAACACGCCCGTTCTCGGCCCCGACGGCGAGATCGAGTGGATCGTCCACCGCATCGAGGACATGACCGAGTTCCTGCTGTCCCGCCCCGTCCACGACACGCCGACGGGCCGGGTGCGAGTCCGGGCGGTGACGGAGGCGGAGCTGTACGCGAAGGCGCGGCAACTGCAGGAGACCAACGAAAAGCTCCGCGCCGCCCACGACTGGGAACGCCGCACCGCCCTGGCCCTCCAGGACGTCATGCTGCACGCCCCGGACCTGGCCGCGCACCGCGGCATAGCGGTGCGCTACATGCCGGCCACCCGCTCCCTCAATGTGTGCGGCGACTGGTACGACGTGGTGGACCTGGCCGACGACAGCTTCACGGTGGCGGTCGGCGACGTCGTCGGCCACGGCCTGGAGGCGGCGGCCGTCATGGGCATGCTGCGCAGCGCCCTGTCCGCCGCCGTGCGCGCCATGCACGAACCCGGCGCGGCGATGGACCTCCTCAGCCGGTACGCCCAGACCTTCGAGGGCGCGCTGGCGACCACCGCGGCCAAGGCCGTCGTCGACACCCGCGGCCGACGCATCACCTACACCTGCGCCGGCCACCCGCCGCCGGTGCTGGGACGACGGGACGGCGCCGTGATCCTGCTCGACCAGGCCACCGACCCGCCGCTGGGAGTCCTCACCGGGGAGACCCGGCGCCCGCAGGCCACCGTCCCCTACTCGCCCGGCGACACCCTGGTGCTCTACACCGACGGGCTGATCGAGCGCCGGGGCGAGGACATCGACGCGGGTCTGCTGCGCCTCACCGACACGCTCGCCCGCCACGTGGACCTCGACCCGGAGCCCCTCGCCGACACCCTGCTCACCCGGCTGGGCGTGGCCGACGGCGGCCGCGACGACATCGCCCTGATCGTCGTACGCCTGTAGACCGGAGGCCGAGTCAGCGCGCACCCGCGGGGACGCTCCCCCGCGCCGTCCGGGCCGCCTGCCGGGCCCTGCGCCGTCCGGTCGCCGCGTACCACTGCGCGGCGACGACCAGTGCGAGGAACACCTCCACGGCGTCCCCGCCGTAGTACATGAGCTGCGCCCCCGCCTCCAGATCGGCCGCCGCGAACGCGGTCCCCGGCGGCCCGGCGACGTACAGGCTCTTGGCCAGCACGGCGTGCGCCGCCCCCGCCGCCAGCAGCGTCACCGCCCGCAGCGGCAGACCGCACCGTCCGCGCACCGGGTCGAGCCGGCAGACGGCCATCGCGAGGAGCAGACCGGCCAGCAGCATGTGCAGCTCCAGCAGACCGCCCAGGAGAGGGTGCCGGTGGGCGACCGCCCACAGGTCCGTGCGGTACAGCAGCCACAGCCCGCCGATGTCGACGGCCGCGGCGACCGGGGGGAACATCAGCCACCCGGCGACGGGGGAGTGCGCCACCCGCAGCAGACCCCGGCGCGGTACGCCGGGCGGCAGCAGTCGCAGGAGCAGAGTGAGCGGACGGCCGACCACCAGCAGCGCGGGCCCCGCCATGGCCACCAGCAGATGACGGCCGACGTGCCCGGTGAACGGCCCGCCCGGCACCGGACCCGCCAGCCCCCACACCGCCGCCGCACAGCCGGCGGCGAAGACGCAGTCCCGCCGCCACGGCCAGGCGTCACCGCGCCGCCGCAGCCGGGCGGCGCCCCTTGCGTACACGACGGCTGCGAGCACACAGGCGAGCGCCAGGGGCGCCGCGAGCGGACCGGCCGTCACGACGGCCGCCGCCTCCCTGCCCGCCGGGCACGCACCAGCAGGAAGCCTCCGGCCAGCAACAGCAGCAGCCCCGCCAGGTTCCACGCCCAGTCGTACGGGGTGACGTCGACGCCGTAGCGGACCTGGTGCACGCGCAGCACCTTGTGGTCCACGATCCCGTCGAACAGCTGGAAGGCGCCCGCGCCCAGGAAGGCCCCGCTCCACGCGTGCCCCGGCGCCAGCGCCCGGCGCCGCCGCAGATCCGCGAAGAGGAAGAACCCGGCGACGAGCGCCAGCAGCGAGGCCGTGTGCAGCAGCCCGTCCGACATCAGGGCCACATCCGACGTGGAGCGGTCGTAGAAGTGGTGCCAGTGCAGGATCTGATGGAAGACGATCTCGTCCACGGCCGCCATGACGGCGGCCCCGATGACCGCGCACACCAGCAGCGATCGTCGGGGCCCGGTGCGTCGTGCGGTGGCCGCGCCGGGCCACGGGTCAGGGGTGCTCACGGTGCAATCCGTCCTTCCGAACGATCGGCTGCCGCTCGCCGTCTACCCCGCGCGGCGCCGGTCAGCCCGGCCGGCCGGCGCCCGTCGTGGGGTTCAGCTCCTGCCCATCGCCTTGCGCACGGTGTCCTTGGTGCGGTCCATGAGGGCGGCCACCGGACCGAGCGCCATGTTCTTCACGCCGGACTCGACACCCGGGTGGGGCCGGGTGGGCGCCATCGCCTCGGCGGCCTTGATGGCCTTGGCCATGGCGGCGAGGCCGGTGACGTCGGTGCTGCGCCGGATGTGGGTGAACTCGTAGCGCTCCTCCGCCCGGGCGTGCATCTGCACGTCCCGCCGCAACGTGATGAGCTGCGGCAGGAAGTCGGGGCCGTCGGGGTCCATCTCGTCCAGGGCGGCCAGCATCTCCTTGGCCTCCCGTTCCTCGGCGAGCCGGTCCTCGACGATCTGCTGGCCGCCGTCGACCGACCGCCGGACGAAGGGGTGGACGACCTCCTCCTCGGCGGTCTCGTGCACGGCCAGCAGCCGCACCAACCGCCGGAAGGCGTCCCGCCGTTCCTCGCCGCTGGTGGCCTCGACCTCGTCGAACAGGTTGCGGATGTCGCCGTGCTGGCGCATCAGCAGGGAGACGACGTCGTCGTCCCGGGAACGGTCGTCCCCGGCCTGCGGAGTCTGCAAGTCGGACATGCGATCCCCTCCCTACTTCTCGCGCTGGGCGGGGTCGGGGTGCTCGCCCTCGGTCTGGAGGCGGTACTCGCGGCCGAACATCTCGTGGTGCTCGTGCATCACCCGGTCG